>NZ_JAVRHY010000049.1:0-212 GCF_031846305.1 Spectribacter acetivorans | reverse complement strand
TCCGTGACCCACTTGGTCTCCGGCTCGGCGGCGGCGAAGTCTCTTTGCAGATGATTGCCGATACCCACAGGCCGGATGCCCGGCTTGCCGCGACCCCGGCCCTTTTTGCGAGGCCAGCCCTGGAGACCGTGACGAGCCATCAGGCGGGCGACGCGATTCAGGCTCACGGTTTCGCCTTCGTGCACGAGATCCTCCTGCATGCGAGGCGCGCC
>NZ_JAVRHY010000048.1:0-243 GCF_031846305.1 Spectribacter acetivorans | reverse complement strand
GAAGTGGAATTTTCTCGTAGTCTGAACCGAGGAGGTTCCGTGTGAAGAAATCCCGATACAGCGACAGCCAGATCCTGGCGATTCTCAAGCAGGCCGAGAACGGCGTGCCGGTGCCCGAGCTATGCCGCGAGCACGGCATGAGCAGTGCCACGTTCTACAAGTGGCGCAGCAAGTACGGTGGTATGGACGCCGCGCTGATGAAGCGGCTCAAGGAGCTTGAGAGCGAAAACCGCCGGCTCAAGT
>NZ_JAVRHY010000047.1:0-287 GCF_031846305.1 Spectribacter acetivorans | reverse complement strand
AGAACTGGTGACCTGGATGAAACAGCAGGGTATCCGCTTGGAGTACATCCAGCCCGGCAAGCCGCAGCAGAACGCCTATGTCGAACGCTACAACCGGACCGTGCGCTACGACTGGCTGAGCCAATACCTTTTCGACTCCATCAGCCAGGTGCAGGACGCCGCCACCCGGTGGCTATGGACCTACAACCACGAACGACCCAATATGGCCCTCGGTGGCATCACCCCGATGCAGAAACTGATGGCCGCTTAGCTCCACTTTTGGACAGCGCTAAGAATGGGGGGATTAC
>NZ_JAVRHY010000046.1:0-340 GCF_031846305.1 Spectribacter acetivorans | reverse complement strand
TGCGCGTTACGGGATCAGCCGTAAGACCGGCTACAAATGGCTGGCGCGCTATCAGGCCCTGGGCATGGACGGTTTGCAGGAGCGCAGCCGCCGACCTTGGGGGCATCCCCGACAAACGCCTTATACCCTGCAACAGGCCATTATCGAGTTGCGACAAAGCGGCCGCGGGTTGCGGGGGCCGAAAAAGATACGCGAGCTGCTGGCGGTGCGTTACCCGGACGCGGATCTGCCAGGTTTGACCACCATCTATCACGTGCTCAAGCGCGCCGGCTTGATCACGTCGACGCGCCGCCGGCGGCGCGTCGCGCCCACGGCCAGACCATTTGCCTCGGTTCAGGCA
>NZ_JAVRHY010000045.1:0-340 GCF_031846305.1 Spectribacter acetivorans | reverse complement strand
CGCGCGTTACGGGATCAGCCGTAAGACCGGCTACAAATGGCTGGCGCGCTATCAGGCCCTGGGCATGGACGGTTTGCAGGAGCGCAGCCGCCGACCTTGGGGGCATGCCCGACAAACGCCTTATACCCTGCAACAGGCCATCATCGAGTTGCGACAAAGCGGCCGCGGGTTGCGGGGGCCGAAAAAGATACGCGAGCTGCTGGCGATGCGTTACCCGGACGCGGATCTGCCAGGTTTGACCACCATCTATCACGTGCTCAAGCGCGCTGGCTTGATCACGTCGACGCGCCGCCGGCGGCGCGTCGCGCCCACGGCCAGACCATTTGCCTCGGTTCAGGCG
>NZ_JAVRHY010000044.1:0-363 GCF_031846305.1 Spectribacter acetivorans | reverse complement strand
TCTATTGTTATCTTACCTCCCCATTTGGTAGAGAGCAGCTTTATCGGTTTGACAACGGTACCGCTCAACCGAATCTTTCATCGGCCAGCGTAAGACAATACCTATTGCCGCTGCCGCCTATAGAAGAGCAGCGGCGGATCGTTGCCAAGGTGGATGATTTGCTAAGGCTCTGCGGCCAACTAGAAGTCAGCCTCACCAAAGCCGAAACAACGCGCAGCCGGCTTCTTGAATCGATGCTCCACAAGGCTTTACAGGCCACCACGGAGGAACTGGAGCCGGCCTGATGCCCGTCCACAATGCACTCTGGAAGGTCGGCGCGGACTCGAGCCCGCTGTAGGAAACCCGCATGAATTACGGTGACAC
>NZ_JAVRHY010000043.1:0-364 GCF_031846305.1 Spectribacter acetivorans | reverse complement strand
ATCCGCTCTGGCGGCATCCAGTGTCAGATACCTCGCGTGCTGGATGCGCTCGCGCTTAAGTATCCCGAAAAAGCCCTCGCAGGGCGCGTTATCCCCGCAGTGGCCGACCGCACTCATTGAGCAGATCAGGGTGTGCTGCTTGAGCAGACGCTGGTAATCGCCGCTGAGAAACTGGCTGCCGCGATCTGAATGCAAGATCACCGACCAGCCGCCCTGGCGTTGCCAGATGGCCATCTCTACCGCCCGCATCACCATGCGGCGATCCTGGCGGTGGTGCATGGACCAGCCGAGCACGATGTTGCTGAACAGATCCAGCACCACGCATAGAAATAGCTTGCCCTCGCCGGTCTTGATCTCGGTGATA
>NZ_JAVRHY010000042.1:0-431 GCF_031846305.1 Spectribacter acetivorans | reverse complement strand
CACAACTGACACACGAACCGGCAAAAGCGGTGGGTATAACCGCCGCCCGGATCGACGAAGTCCAGGCGCTCCATGCGCCGGTCCGCCGCGCCGATCTTGAGTTGGCAATACTCGATCTCAAGCGTCACCGCACGCCCCCACAGCGGCAAATCCCGCACCCGGCGACGCAGCCGCCGATTGACCGTGCCGCGCGCCCCGGTGCGGTGGTCCACCGGCACGAACCGGCCGTCGCGCCGACAATGCGCCACCAGCTCCCCGGCCGCCTCGTCCCAGGAAAGCGACTTGACGCACTGCCCGCGTAGACCAAGAATCGATGCCGGGATGATTGCCGCCATCTACAAGCTCCTTCTTCTCTGGTGTAGGAACTTGTATTAGAACGAGTTTGTCGGCGGCAGTCATCCCTGTCTAGCTCACGTCAGTGCAGAAGAGCC
>NZ_JAVRHY010000041.1:0-580 GCF_031846305.1 Spectribacter acetivorans | reverse complement strand
CACCGTCGCGAGCAGGGAATACGTACTCGCCCGACCGATCAATACCTGAAAGTAACTCGCGCGCGGGCGCCGAAAGCGGTACACGATGCACAGTCTTCTGTTTCGTGGTCGCACCGGGCTTGGTCCAGACACCTTGTTCCAGATCAATATCCGCCCATTTGGCAGACAACAGCTCGCCCTTTCGGGCACCGGTAAGCATTAGTAGACGAATTGCATTGCAGGACTGCTGTCGTGTCGCAATCGGTTCTTCGCGCCGCCGCCACGCGGATCGCTGTTTCGTTTCGAGTGCGTCCTGGCGGCTTAGCCGGGTAATCCCCCCGAAAATCAGCGCTGTTTAGAAGTGGAATTTTCTCGTAATCTAACCCGAGGAGGTTCTGAGTGAAGAAATCCCGATACAGCGACAGCCAGATTCTGGCGATTCTCAAGCAGGCCGAGAACGGTGTGCCGGTGCCCGAGTTGTGCCGCGAGCACGGCATGAGCAGTGCGACGTTCTACAAATGGCGCAGCAAGTACGGCGGCATGGACGCCGCGCTGATGAAGCGGCTCAAGGAGCTTGAGAGCGAAAACCGCCGGCTCAAGG
>NZ_JAVRHY010000040.1:0-631 GCF_031846305.1 Spectribacter acetivorans | reverse complement strand
ATCGGGATAGGGGCGGTCAGAGTGACTGACCGACCCCTCCCACACCACCCGGCATGCGGGTCCGCACCGGGCGGTTGGAATTGTTGAGGTCAACGCGCATTGAACACGACCGGCGCGTCGCCCGAGTCTGCCTTGCCTGGATCCACCGGAATCGGTTCCTCGCTGCCAAAAGGCGGTCGGCTTCACCTTTCGCCTAACTCGGCGAGCTTCGCATACGCGAACATCTGAGGCCGTACGATTCAGAGAATTCAGGGACACACCCTCCAACTCCGTCGGCCCTTCGCTTCCATGCGGAAACTACTATGGCCTCTGCTGACTTCTCGCGCCGGCTCGTCACCGTCGCCCTTTCAGGCACAAGGCGAGATCTCCCCGGGTAAGAACGCACTCCTTCACCGCACAACCGCCGAATCTACGCCGCTTCGCCTTGGTCACAAGAGCTTCGTGGTTTCGTGCCCACTCGCCCTGCTCGGCAGCGCCTTGTATCCGGTTCTTGTCCATCGGCTCGCAGCTTCGCTCCACGCTTCCTCCCCACGCTCGGTCACCCTCACGCAGTTGCGCTTCGCTTCGGTCGTCGTGACCAACTTCCGGCAGGACTTCCACCTGCAAGAGTGCGCCCGTGCCGGGCGCACAC
>NZ_JAVRHY010000004.1:0-286592 GCF_031846305.1 Spectribacter acetivorans | reverse complement strand
TTTTTTCATTGGCTACGACTCATTCGAACTCCCGACCCAATAAACAATCCGGGAGTTCGATCAATCCGGCCAGGGACGGCCGGATTAACCGCACGCCGATAGGCGTGCGGGCCCGAAGGGCGAGGGGCAGGACGCCCCGAATAATCTTCCCGGGCGCGCCATATTTTGAACGAAGGCTCACCACATGGTGGGCCTTTTTTCGTTGGCGACGACACATTCGAACTCCCGACTCAATAAGCAATCCGGGAGTTCGGTCAATCCGGCAAGGGATGGCCGGATTAACCGCACGCCGGTGGCCCTTTTTCGCGGGAATCGGCGAGGTCTCGTTCCGAACGGCCGCATCCGGTCTACGCCGGCTCCTGCATCGGCCGATACTGATCGGGATACGCCCATGAGGTTGCCGTGCCCCATAACAATGCATTTTCCGTGCTCGAGTCCGCCGCGCGCGTGGGGACCTGGGCACTGGCGTATGAATCGAGGACGCTGACCTGGTCGCCCGGAATCTTCCGAATCATCGGGCTCGATCCGAACAGCCCGGTGCCGGATCTGGATACCGCGATCGGCTTTTTCAGCCCCGATTCCCGGGGATTGCTGCGGCAGGCACTCGCCAAGTGCGAGGCCGATGGCAGTGGCTTCAATCTGGAACTGGAACTCGTGCATCGAGATGGCTCGTTGCGCCATGTCCAGAGTGTTGCCGAGCCGTCCCGCCGCCGGGGCCGAGTTGTCGGGCTGGTCGGCGCATTCATCGATGTCGAGGACCAGTACCAGGCGCGTCGTGAGCAGGCGTTACTGAACCAGGCCATCGTCGACACCGAGGCGCGCTGGCAGTTCGCCATCGACGGCTCGGGGCTCGGCCTCTGGGACTGGGATGCGACCCGGGACCGGGTCTATTTCTCGGATCAGTGGAAGGCAATGCTGGGCTTCGCGCCGGATGAAATCGGCGACAGTCTCGATGAGTGGTCGAGCCGGGTTCATCCCGATGACCTGCCTGCTCGCCTGGCAGACCTGGAAGCGCACTTTGCCGGGCGGTCTCCGACGTACGACAACCAGCATCGTATGCGTTGCAAGGATGGTGGCTACAAGTGGATACACGATCGCGGTCGCGTCGTCGCCTGGCGCGAGCAGGGCAAGCCGGCGCGAGTAATCGGCACCCACGCCGATATCGATGCGCGAATGCAGGCGGAGGCCCGGTTGGCCGAGAGTGAGCACCGCTTCCGCGGCCTGTTCGAGAATCTCTACCAGTTCTTCGGATTGTTGGCACCCGACGGCACGCTCCTGGAGGCCAATACCCGCGCGCTGGATTTTGCCGGGATCGGGCGCGGGGCGGTGATTGGTCAAAAACTCTGGGATTGTCCCTGGTTTGCCCACAGCGACACCGTGCGCCAGGCCATGCAGGACGCCGTGGCACGGGGCGCGCAGGGTGAGTTCGTGCGCTTCAATGTCGAGATCAGTGGTGCTGAAGGACGGACCACCATCGACTTTTCGCTCACGCCCTATCGGAATGCCCGTGGCGAGATCGAGCTCCTGGTACCCGAGGGCCGCGACATAAGCGAGATGCTGACTGCGCAGTCAGCGCTCCAAGAAAGCGAACGGCGTTTTCATCAGTCGTTCGACTATGCGCCGATCGGCAAGGCGCTAGTGTCGCCGGACGGTCGTTTCCTGGCGGTCAATACCAGCATTTGCCGAATGCTCGGGTATCGTCGGGAGGAATTGCTGCGCAGCGACTTCCAGGCGCTGACGCACCCCGATGACCTGGACAAGGATCTGGCGCAGGTCCAGACGCTGCTGGACGGTACCAAGAACGCCTACCGCATTGAAAAGCGATATCGCCACAAGGATGGCCATGTGGTGTATGCGCAACTGGATGTGTCGCTGTTGCGCGATGATCGGGGCGAGCCGATCCATTTCATCTCGCAGATTCAGGACATCACGCAGCGAAAGCATGACGAGGATGCGCTTTTCGAAGCCAACGAACTTGCGGAGGTCACCCTGGCCGCCGTCGGTGAAGGCATGCTCCGCTGTAATGCGGACGCGATGATTACCTTCTGTAATCCGGCTGCCGCCGCGCTCCTGGGGGTTGAACCCAGGGCGGTCGAGGGCAGGTCCTTTGGCGACGTCGTGCAACTGTTTCATCCCAGCGAGGCTCGTCGGGTCGAGGATCCGATGGCCCGGGTGCTTGCCAATGGCCTTCCCATGCGGGTGCCGGTATTCACGCGGCTGCGGCGGTCGGACGGCCGGATGACTCCGGTTGCGGATTCGGTATCGCCCATGCGCGATCGCGCGGGTCGGGTGATCGGGGCTGTTTTCGTGTTCCAGGACATGAGCGAAACCCAGCGGATCACTGCCCAGCTGACGCATCAGGCAGATCACGACGCGTTGACCGGGCTACCCAACCGACGGCGTTTCGGCAGCCTGTTGGGTGATGCCTGGCGACGAGCCCGGCGGGGGCGGTGGTCCGGTTTCGTGATGTATCTGGACCTGGATCACTTCAAGGCAGTCAACGATACCGGCGGCCATGCGATCGGCGACCGTGTCCTGCGCGAAATCGCCGAGGTCATGACCGGTTCGCTGCGCGGCGACGACATACTGGCGCGATTGGGCGGAGACGAGTTCGCGGCCATCGTCGAATCGGCAACGCCGGAAGAAGCCGAGGTGCTTGCGGATCGCATGATCAAGGCAGTCGAGAGTTATGGACTCGTCGCCGACGGCAGGCGGTTTGCCGTCGGCTTGAGCATCGGGCTTGCCTCGATCGATATCACTGTGGGCGATCCTGCCGAAATCCTTGCCCGGGCGGATCAGGCGCTCTATGTGGCCAAGGAAACGGGGCGGCATCGCTGGCACCGCTTTGTGCCCGGTGACGCCGACATCGGGCGCAATACGTCGACGCTGGACATGGCCCAGCGCCTCCGGCGGGCACTGGACAGTGGAAATCTTGCACTGCACTTGCAGGCCATCGTCAATGGTGAAGGCGAGGTTGCCGGGTATGAGGCACTGGTGCGGCTGCGCGATGAACAGGGACGGCTGCATGCACCGGCCACCTTTCTTCCGGCCGCGAAACGACTTGGCCTGCTCGCACGGGTCGATGAATCCGTTGCCGCCAGCGCCGTCAGGCTGATCCGCGAGGGCGTTGAATCCGGCACCTGGATTGCCGGGCGCTATATCTCGGTGAATGTGAGCGCGACAAGCCTTGGCGATCCGGGGTTTGCGAAACGGCTCGGCCGGATGCTGGCCGATGCCCGTCTGCCGATTGGCTCCCTGCGCTTCGAGGTTACCGAGACCGATCGGATCGACGGCGATGCGGCACTTGATCTGATCCGGACGTTGCGTCGCTCCGGGCACGAAGTCTGGCTTGACGATTTCGGCACCGGATACAACTCGTTCGACCTGCTCAAGTCCCTGCGCGTCGACGGGGTCAAGATCGACCGCGATTTCTCCCGTGATATCGACAACGATCCCGTCGGACATAGCCTGATCCGTGCCGTCATGGAGGTCGCCGGGGCAATGAAACTCGGTGTGGTGGCCGAGGGTGTGGAGGACAAAGGCGCCCTGGATCGCCTGCGGGACCTGGGGGTCGAGTATTTCCAGGGCCATCACTTCCAGCAGGCTGGTGATGCATCGACGGTCCTGGCTCGTAGCGCCGACCCTTCCGCCCCGCCCTGAGGACGTCGCAGCCGTGGTGTGACGCGGTTACACCGCTCGACGCGGCGCCGCTCCCGGCTCAGGCTTTCCGGTAGCTCGCTCGCCGCCGGCGTTGCTGGCAAACTGTTTGCTAGGCCAGTCGCCGACGCCCCGAGAACTGCCGGAGCCACCCGTGAAGCATGGCGTGTTCGAATCCTGGTCGCGCAGGATCATCCTGATGTCGTTGTTGCCGGCTGTAGCCGCCGGCACGGCCCTGGCAGCGCCCAAGCCCCCGGTCTCCTGGGAAAAGGGCTGGTGGGGGCGCATTGATCTCGACACGGTCTGCACCAACTACCAGCGCGGCACGGATACTTATCGCGCCTGTCGCGAGCACGCGGTGGAGGTGTTCCGGGATCGCTGCAAGCATTACACCGAGAAGGTGGATACGGGCGCGGTGGGCGGCTCGCAGTACAACGAGAATCGGCGGTCGCTTTACTGCCGCGCGATGCGCGACTACGAGCCATTCCCGGACGAATAGCCGGCCGCTGCGGTCAGGCGTTGTCCGGCCAGCGCACGACGGTTGCCCCCCAGGACAGGCCGACCCCGAAACCCACCAGCAGCAGCCGGGCGCCGGGACGGAGCTTGCTGTCCTCGTGGGCGCGGGCCAGCGCAATCGGGATGCTGCAGGAGACGGTGTTGCCGATCTCCTGCATGTAGACCAGAAAACGGTCCTCGGTCAGCCCGATCTTGCGTCGCAGCCCTTCCAGCACCTTGGCGCTGGCCTGGTGCGGCACCACGGCGTCGAAATCATCCAGTGACAAACCGCTGCGTTCGCAGATGGCGCGCACCGCGCCGGGTACTTCGCGCAGGGTGAAATCCACCACGCCCTTGCCGTTCATGTGGATGTGCTGCGCGCTGCGCACATTGCCGAAGCGGTCGGGCACGTCCGGGGGCGGGGCGCTGCCGAAGCGCTGACGCATGCCGCTCATGGGCACGATCAGGTCTTCCGCCCCGGACCCGTCGGTGCCGTAGACGAAGGGGCCGATCGCCGGGCCGTCGTCGGTGGCGACGACCGAGGTAACCGCCGCGGCGTCGCCGAACAGGGCGCGTACGCTCTTGTCCCGCGGATGCACGAACTTGCTGTAGGTGTCCGCGGTGACCAGCAGCACGCGCCGGGCCTGGCCGGTTTCGATCAGGCCCTTGGCCATGCCCAGTCCGTAGATGTAACCGGAACAGCCCAGATTCATGTCCATGGCGCCCACCGAGGTGGGCATGCCCAGCCGTTCCTGCAGCAGGCAGGCGGTGGTGGGCACCAGGTAGTCGGGCGTCTGGGTGCAGAACAGCACGAAGTCGAAGTCGCCGGGTTCGAAGTTGTGGTCGACGAACAGGCGCCGGGCGGCGTCCACGGCCAGGTCCGAGGCGCATTCGTCGTCGCCGGCCACATGGCGGATGCGTACGCCGGTGCGCTCCACCAGTTTTTCCAGCGGCCAGTCCGGATGGGCGTGGGCGAGCTCCTCGCTGGTCTCGGTGCGGGCGGGAAGAATATAGGCGATGGCTTCTATCGCGGCGTGCATTATCGGTCGCGTTGCTTGCGGTCGGGGTCAACCTGTAAATCTGATACCTTCGACCGGCTATGGCAAGCACGATTTCCCTGTTGGTGATGATCTGGGTGCTGCTTGGCTGGGCGGTGCAGGCCTACCTGGCCCGGCGTCAGGCGCGATTCCTGGCCACGGCCCGGGTGCCGGCGATGTTCGCCGACTCGGTGGCGCCGCACCAGCATGCCCGCGCCTGCGCCTACGGCCGCGCCCGGTTGCTGACGCGTCTGGCGGATTCCGGCTGGACCCTGCTGCTGGCGGTTGTCTGGACGCTGGGCGGCGGGCTGGCCGCGCTGGCTGCCCTGATGCCGGCCGGCTGGGTGGGTCAGGTGCTGCTGCTGGCGGCCTTCGCCGGCATCCATGAATGTCTGCGGGTGCCGCCGCGGCTGATCCAGGTTTTCGTGGTGGACACCCGCTTCGGCTTCAACCGGATGACCCCGCTGCTGTTCGCCCGGGATGCCCTGATCAAGGCGGCGCTGGCGGCCGCGCTGCTCGCTGGGGGCGGCCTGGCGCTGCTGGTGCCGGTGATGCTCATGGGCCCGCCGGGCTGGGGGCTCAGTGCGCTGGCGGCGGTGCTGGCGGGCGGATTCCTGTTATGGGCGCAACCGCGGCTGATTGCGCCGCTGTTCAACCGTTTCGAGGCGCTGGAACAGGGGCCGCTGCGCGAGCGCCTGGAAGCCATGATCGAGCGTTGTGGTGCCCGCGCCGAGAGCATGTTCGTGATGGACGGGTCGCGGCGCTCGGCGCTGGCCAATGCCTATTTCGCCGGCTTTGGCCGGGCCAAGCGGGTGGTGTTGTTCGACACCCTCATCCGCGAACTCGATGATGACGAGATCGAGGCGGTGCTGGCACACGAACTCGGGCACGATCGCGAAGGGCATATCCGTCGTCACTATGCCCGCCTCGGGGGGCTGCTGATGGTCGGGATCGTGGGTCTCGGCGCTGCCGGTGAATGGGGCTGGCTGGGTGAGCTGGGCGTACCGGCAATGGCGGGCGCATGGCTGGCGGCCGGGTATCTGTTGCTGCCGCTGATAGCCTGGCCGCTGCAGCCCTGGCTGGCCGCCTGTCTGCGGCGCTACGAGTTCGAGGCCGATGCCTTCGCCGTGCGTCATGCCGATGCCGGCGCCCTGGTATCGGCGTTGCACAAGCTGCTGACCCGGAACGCGGCCGCCCTGGCCGCCGATCCGCTCTATGCGGCGTTCCATGCGTCGCATCCGCCGCCCGACCAGCGTCTTGCGGCGTTGCAGCAAGGGTCGAGCTAATCCCGGCCCCGTTTGTGCCGTTACAGTCTGTAATGGCTGCGGGACAGTCCGGCCGCCTGTTGTGCACCGTGTCGCCCGGACGGCATCTCATGATCAGTCTCCGCCGTAGTGATAAGCTCCAGTCCCGCTTCCAAGCCGGCGACGATCGGCCCGCAAGCAAGGTGATGGCGCCGTCTGGCGATGCCCTGACAGAAATGGCATCGGACTTGCCTGATGGCACCGGGAGACTGCCGTTGGCACGCGGCAGTGGAGACGCAACACGACAAGTCAAGAGCGACTGACGAGGAGATTGAATCAATGAGTTCTGCAACCAAGAATTGGCTGCGCGGAAGCCTGCTGACGGTGGGGGCCACGGCACTGGCCGTTTCCACCGCAGCATCCGCGGGCGTGAGCTGGGACGAGATCAACAACGACCAGCAGTCCACCGGTGACGTCCTGCACAACGGTATGGGCACTCAGACCCAGCGCTACAGCCCGCTGGACAAGATCAACGCCGACAACGTCGAGCACCTGTATCCGGCGTGGTCGTTTTCCTTCGGCGGCGAAAAGCAGCGCGGCCAGGAATCCCAGCCGCTGGTCAAGGACGGCGTGATGTACGTCACCGGCTCCTATTCGCGGGCCTGGGCGATCGACAGCGAGACGGGTGAGGAGATCTGGCAGTACGAGCATCGTCTGCCGGAAGGCATTCTGCCCTGCTGTGACGTGGTCAACCGTGGCGGCGCGCTGCATGGCGACCTGTTCATCTTCGGCACCCTGGACGCGAAGCTGGTGGCCCTGGACCAGGAATCCGGCGATGTCGTGTGGCAGGAAACCATCGACAACTTCAAGGACGGCTACTCCTACACCGCCGCCCCGCTGGTGGTTGGTGACATGATTCTGACCGGTGTGTCCGGGGGCGAGTTCGGCGTCATCGGTCGGGTGGAAGCCCGCGATGCCCAGTCGGGCAAGATGCAGTGGGTGCGCCCGGTGGTCGAAGGCCACATGGGCAAGATCCGCAAGGGCGACAAGATGGTCGACAACGGCATCACCGGTGAGCGCGGCAAGAGCTGGCCGGGCGACATGTGGAAGCATGGCGGCGCCGCGCCCTGGCTCGGCGGCACCTACGATGACGAGACCGGCCTGGCCTACTTCGGCACCGGTAACCCGGCACCGTGGAACTCGCATCTGCGTCCGGGCGACAACCTGTACTCGACCTCCATCGTCGCGCTCAATCCCAAGACCGGCAAGATCGACTGGGCCTTCCAGAAGACCCCGAACGATGCCTGGGACTACGATGGCGTGAACATGTGCGTGCCGTTCAACATGGACAGCGGCAAGTACTGCGCCTCGGCCGACCGCAACGGCTTCTTCTACGTACTCGATCGCACCAATGGCGAGATGCGCAGCGCCTCGCCGTTCGTGTCCAAGATCACCTGGGCCGAGAAGATCGATGAAAAGACCGGCCGTCCGGTGGAAGCGGGCAACCGCCCGGGCGATCCCTCGAAGACCGAGGGCAAGAAGGGTGAGTCGGTATTCGTGTCCCCGTCCTTCCTGGGCGGCAAGAACTGGATGCCGATGTCCTACAACCCCAAGACCGGCCTATTCTACGTGCCGGCCAACGAATGGGGCATGGACATCTGGAACGAGCCCATCACCTACAAGGCCGGTGCGGCGTTCCTCGGTGCGGGCTTCAACATCCAGCCGCTGTACGAGGATTACATCGGCGCCGTGCGCGCGGTGGATCCCAAGACCGGCGAGATCAAGTGGGAAGTCAAGAACAACGCACCGCTGTGGAGCGGCACGATGACCACCGCGGGCAACCTCGTGTTCTTCGGTACGCCGGAAGGCTATCTGAAGGCGGTTGACGCCCGTAACGGCAAGGAGCTGTGGAAGTTCCAGACCGGTTCCGGCGTGGTCGGCCAGCCCATTACCTGGGAGCAGAACGGTGATCAGTTCGTTGCCGTGACCTCGGGTTGGGGCGGCGCGGTCCCGCTGTGGGGCGGCGAAGTCGCCAAGCGGGTCAAGTTCCTGAACCAGGGCGGCAGTGTCTGGGTGTTCAAGATCCCGGACGAACTGCAGTAAACCAGGTCCCGTGCGAACAGGGGGCTGTGCGGCCATGTGCCGCCAGCCCCCGCCTTGCGGGGCGAATGACGAACATTTCTCGAGAACGGAAAGCGCAGATGATCAACAGCAAGATTCGATTCGTTACCGCACTGGCACTGGCGGCATCGGCGACGGCGGTGTACAGCCACGGCGACGTGGCGCCGCAGGAAGTCGATACCGAAGGCCTCAAGGAATTGCCGAAAGATGAGTGGCTGTCGGAAAACCCGTACCGCGGAAACAAGGAGGCGATCGAGATCGGTGCCTCGGCCTACAACCAGAACTGCGCCCGCTGCCACGGACTGGAAGCCATGTCGGGTGGTATCGCGCCGGATCTGCGTGAACTGACCAAGTTCGACGACGAGTACTTCGTGAACAAGGTCCGTAATGGCGTGCAGCGCAACGGCATGACCTACATGCCCGGCTTCGAGGACGTGATGGGACAGGAAGCCATCTGGGCCATCCGCTCCTACATCGACAAGCGGCATTACGAATACAAGGACAAGGATCTCGCCGAACTTTACGAACAGGCGGAATAGAACCGCCTGCCGACGCCGGTGTCAGACCGGCGTCCTTCATTCAACAAGTTGAGGCATGTCATGGCTGTGAAAACAGCATTGCTGGCGCTGGCCCTGGCTGTCGTTACCGGCAGCGCGAGCGCACAGGACGATCGGGCCGACAAGCTCGACGAAATCAAAGAGCGTGGCCGCGTCGAGATCGCGGTCTACGACAGTTTCCCGCCCTGGTCCTACAAGGCCGAAAGCGGCGGTTACACCGGTATCGACGTGGATATCGCGAAGGCGCTGGGTGACAAGCTCGGCGTGTCCACCACCATCAATGCGTTCCCCGCGGACGAGTCCATGGGCGACGACATTCGCAACATGGTCTGGAAGGGGCACTACATCGGGCGCAAGCCGGCCGATGCCATGCTGCATGTGGGCATGGCCCCGTCATTCCAGGCGGAAAACGATCAGGCCACCTTCCTCGGTGCCTACTACAACGAGACCATGGGTTTCGTGTATGACGCCGAGCGTTTCGGGGCCGACGTGGACAGTCCGCTGGCGCTGGCCGGCAACAAGATCGGTGTGCAACTGGACACGCTCGGCGACTTCTACCTGACCTCGGCCTTTCAGGGCCAGCTTCGGGATGACGTCGAGCACTTCAAGAGCGTTCCCGAGGCCATGCGCGCGTTCAACAAGGGCGAACTCGCCGGGGTGATGGCGCCCCTGGGTGAACTGCGTGGCGCCGTGAACATGCTCGAGAACGAGAATATCGATATCCGTCAGGTACAGCTCACCGGGCTGTACCAGAACGACTGGGATGTGGGCCTGGCGATCAAGGCCGGCAATCCGGAACTGGCCCAAGCGCTGGGCGAGGCGATGACCGAGCTGCGGGATTCCGGACGTCTGGAGGAAATCTTCAACGACTACGGCGTGCCGTACCGGTCGCCCACCGGCCCGGAGTCGGCTCAGAGCACGGCCGGCCGTTGATGCAGCGCGCAGGCGTCGGCGGGCTGCCGGTCGCCGCACGCCACCGGCAGCCGCACTCGACGTCGGCCCGACGTTAGCGATAACCGCTTTGCATACTGGATGCCAGGCGGCCGCAGGAGACTGAGCATGCGATACCTCACCCGGATGACGGCGGCGAGCCTGTGGCTGGTATGCACCGTGGCCGTGGCAACGGTTCCCGACGATCCGCTGGACTCCCCGCAGTGGGACAGTATGGTGACCAAGCACCTGGGCGAGGATGCCGAGATCGTGTTCGACGACCGGGTGCGGGTGCTGGCGGCCGGCTATGCCGAGGACGCGATGGAAACCCCGGTGATGGTCGAGGCCCCGGATCTGCCGGATGTGGAGTCGGTGGTGGTGTTCGCCGACCTCAACCCGATCACCAAGATTCTGGAGTACTACCCCGAGCGGGCGTCCCCGACCCTGGCCTTTCGTTTCAAGATTCAGCAGGCCACGCCGGTACGCGCGGCCATGCGCACGGCCGATGGCGTCTGGCACGTGGGCGGCATGTGGATCGAGGCGGCCGGCGGCGGCTGCACGGCCCCCAGCGTGGCGGCCGGTTCGCCGATCTGGGAATCGCGACTGGGCGAGATTTCCGGCAACGCCTGGGCGCGAGGCCCCGAGCGCGAGCGGCTGCGGTTCCGGGTGGTGCATCCCATGGATACCGGCCTGGCGGCCGGAATTCCGGTGTTCCACATCACCGACGTCACGCTGGCCACGCCGGACGGCGAGACGCTGGCGCGGCTCAAGCCGTTCGAGCCGGTGTCCGAGAACCCGGTGATCAGCGTCGATCTGCGTTACCGCGGACCGGTCGCATTGTCCGGCCGTGACAACAACGGCAACCGTTTCGCGGCGACCCTGCCGGCGCCGGACTCGCCATGACGCGCTGGTTTCTGCTGCTGGCGGCGCTGGTGTGGCCGCTGACGGCTGCTGCGGATAATCCCTATGAGCTGACACCGAAGCAGGTGGCTGACAACACCTACGTGTTCGTCGGGGCGCTCGAGCATTTCAGTTACGACAACCTCGGCAACATCGTCAACACGGGATTCATCGTCACCGACGATGGCGTGGTGGTGATCGACACCGGCCCCTCTCGGCTCTACGGCGAAGCCATGCGCGAGGCCATCGCCGGGGTCACCGATAAGCCCGTGGTGCAGGTCTACATCACCCACCATCACCCCGACCACTACCTGGGCAATCAGGCATTCGCCGATGTCGATATCGGCGCGCTGTCCGGCACCATCGAGCAGATTCGCGCCATCGGGGCGGACCTGACCACCAACATGTACAACCTGGTGGGCGGTGCCATGCGCGGCACCGAGTCCCTGCCGCCCACGCAGGAGGTCACGGCCGGCAGTCGGGTCACTGTCGGCGGCCACGAGCTGGAACTGATCGGCATGCAGGGGCATACCGGGGCCGACCTGGCGATTCTGGACCACACCACCGGAGTCCTTTTTGCCGGTGACCTGGCCTTTCTGAACCGCACACCGACCACCCCGAACGCCGATATGACCACCTGGGTCGAGACGCTTCACACGCTGAGCCAGCGCGAGTTCACCACCCTGGTGCCGGGCCACGGGCCGGTGCGTGACGACGCCGAGGCCATCGCCCAGACGCAGGCCTATCTGAGCTGGCTGTGGCGCAATCTCAACGCCGCCGCCGGCCACGGTCTGGACATGCCGGAAGTCATGATGCAGGCGCTGCCCTACCGGTGGCGCGGTCTGGCCGTGATCGTGCCGGAGTTCCGCCGCTCGGTGTCCCACCTGTATCCGGACATCGAGGCCGATGTCCTGGAACCGGTGGCCGGTCAGAAATAACCCGCGGCGCTCAGTCGTCGAACCGGGTCAACTCCATGTGCAGGTCGCCGCCGATAATGGCGGCCTGGTCGGAATCGAGTTCCTCGCGGCGTGTGAGCTTGACCAGTCCGGTGTCCGGGCAGTACCACTCGCTCTGGGTGATCGGTACCGGCGCGGGGCCGTAGCGGGGATCCGACGACACCTGGATTTCGGCCTCGGCATCCACTCGCAGGCAATTCTCGAAGCGACCGGCCGGCACGCTCACCGATACGCCGGTCGCCGCCAGCCGGAATTCCAGCTTGATCGAGGCGCGGTGGCGGTAGTGCCGCTCGAACGGAAAGATGCGTTTGAGCAGATAGGTCACGGTGGGGGCGCGCCACTCGGCAATCCCGTCCGGCGGCTCCGGCAGGATCAGCCGTGGCGGACGGTCCATCTGCGGATGGAAATCGCCGATGTTCTGTGACGCCAGCCGGTAGAGGCCGTCCTCGCGCGCCTCGATGAAGTAGTGCGTGCCGTGGCTGTTGCGGCGTTCGAACACTGCGGTGCCCTGCAGGGTGGTGGAGCCGAGGTTGGTCTGCGAAAAGGATTCCACCTCGCGTTGACCCCGGGCGTCGGTGCGGGTGACGCGATATTCCCAGTGCAGCCCGTCGGCCAGCGGGAACCAGGTGTGTTCGATGTCCTGCCCGCAGCCGGTCAGCAAGGCAAGGGGCGCCAGGCACAGCGCGAGACAAAGCTTGCGGCGGCTCACTTCTCGGGCAGCGCGGGGTCGGGCATCTTCTCGAAGCTGACGTCCTGTTCGCGACGGGAGAAGCGGGTGGTGTCGGTGGCGTCTTCCTGCTCGCCGGTGCTGGGTTCGGCCTTGCCGATCTGCATCACGCCGTTGCGCATCTCCTTCTTGGCCTCCTCGAGGCGGGAGTGCAGCGTGTCGTCGTAGGGCAGCTCGAAGGCGCGGGGCTGATCCATGGGCCGGTCGTCGGCCCCTACCGGCGTCACCCACAGATGCACCCGGCCGGGCTCTCCGGTGGACTTGTTGGGTTCATGGATCGAGGTCGACAGCAGGATGAAGCGGTCGGGCAGGTCCACCCGGGCCGGCCAGCCCAGCACCCCCTGCAGCGACTGCCAGGTGACGAAGTAGAAGCCGGTTACCACGGCAATGCTGCCCAGCTTTACCCACAGCGGCCAGCGGCTGTAGACGTTCAGGCCCAGAACCACCACGCCAAGGGCCGCATAGCCCAGCGCCAGGTAAAGTACCGCTTCGGTCATCCGTTATCCTCCTGTCGGCCGGTCGCGTCGGCGCCGGGGCCGTTTGTCGTTTTGCGGGCTGCGCCGGCCCGGCTGGTCGGTCAGCGGTCCACGCTGACCAGCGATGCGGGCAGGGTGTTCACGTCGGTGACGCGACCGTCCCGTGCCACGGTAAAGCGGGCGGCAGTCTTCTCCTGGCCCAGGCGTTCCAGCCGCACCGTCCCGTGGAACACCACCTCCAGCCGCGGGTTGACCTTGACGATTTCCACCTCGGCGTCCAGAGGGCGCTTGGTCTGGGTATTGTAGTAGTGCAGGTTGACGATGTACTCACCCGGGGCCTGCCCGCGGATGGTGACCACTTCCTGATTCAGCGGGTTTCTCACCTCTTTGCCGTCGACCACCAGCTGATCGTTCACCGTGCCCCGGTCGTCGCGATCCAGGTGCATCAGGTCGGCTTCCTGATTGCGGAACCACACCACCTCGTTGCCGGGGCCCTGAACCCATAGGTCCAGATCATCCGGGCGGCCTTCCTCCCAGGTGGCGGTGATGATGTATTCCGCCTTGGGATCGACGATGCCGGTCTTGGTTGGCGGGTTCAGGAACATGATCGCCACCAGGAACATGAAGGTGAAACCCAGCAGCGCGTTGAACAGCAGGTCGGTGAACGGGTCCTGGTCGAAGTCCCGGTGCTTGCGTCGGAACGCCATGATGCGTCGCGTGCCGGGCCGGTCAGACCGCCAGCCGGCGTTCGGCGAAATGCACCACGCGCGCCAGCAGGCTGTCGGCAGCGCGATCGAGCATCAGGTACTGGAAACCCAGCACCATGCTGGCGCTCAGGCCGGTCAGGGTGGTGTAGAGGGCCACGCTCATGCCCTCGCTCATGCTGCCCAGGAGCTGCTGCACCGCCGCGACGTCGAAGGAACCGGCGCTGTCCACCGCCCCCAGCATGATGATGAAGCCGATCACCGTGCCCAGCAGCCCGAGCTTGATCAGCATGCCGGTGACGAACCAGCCGAATTCATGCGAGCCGCGGATGCGTTCGTTGAGGACGTCGGTGAGCTGGCTGTACTCGGGCGACGACAGGCCGTCGCGCTGCCGGCGTGCCAGCAGACCGGCAAGGTAGTCGGCGCACAGCGAATCCGGCAGCCGCCGGTCGCCGCTGGCGAGTTCGCCGTCGTCGTCGAGGCGCAGGCCGGCATGCTCGGAATGCGCGGCTTCGATCTCGTCGAAACGCCGGATCTCGCGCGAAAGTCGCAGGCTGCGGGCACCGCAGTGCAGGCTGGCCCCGATGAACGCCAGCATGATCAGCAAGCAAAGCCGGGTCGCGTCCTGGCTGAGCAGCTCGCCGATGATGCCGAACTCCCGGCCGAGATAGGCGGCAAAGCCAACTGCGCCCATCACGATCAGCCAGGCCTGCAGCAGGCCGTAGGCGGGTGGCAGGGCGAAGGCGCGATTGATGGCTGGCGTGGTGGTCATGATCGTTCGCAACATTTTCGCAACATTACAGCAATGTCCGTGCCGCGGTATGAGAGCCGGCTGAGCGCTGACGCGGCCGCATGAATGCCCCGGAACTGGTGCGTGGCGTCACGCAGTGACCCGCCGGCGCGACGGTTACGGCGTCGCCGGATTGCCGAAGGTATCGCGCACGATGTTGCGATACCAGCTGCGGGCATAGCCGGCCACCCGGGCCCGATCCTGCGGCGACGCGGCCAGCGGCGACGTGCCGCCGGTATCCGGGATCGCCGCGAAATGCGGGCCGTTAAGGTCGTAGACCTGCGACACGCTGATGCCGTGATCGGGGGTCACCAGGCTGTAGCAGGCGTTGATCAGTCGGGTACCGGCGAAGGTGTCGCCGGCCAGGCCGGCGGCAATGGCATGCGCGCAGATCTTGCCCTGCACGTTGGCGGCATAGCCGGACTTGGGCATCGGCCCGCCCTGGCAGGCATCGCCGAGCACGTGCACCCGGGGATGGCGGGTGGACTCGAAACTGCGGTGATCCACCGGCGCCCAGTCGCTGATGTCGGTCAGGTCGTTGTCGCGGGCAAGCGCCCCGGCGACCTGAGGCGGGATCACGTTGATCACGTCGGCACGGATACGCTCGCCGCCGGCGGTGATCAGCGTGCGCTTGCCGGCGTCCACCGCCACCACCGCGCCGCCCTGCGGCCGGCCGATCCATTCGATGCGCTCGCCGTAGTGCTCGGCCCAGCCGGCCCGGAACAGGGCCTCCTTGGAAAAATGATCCTTGGCGTCGAGCAGCAGCAGCTTGGCCCGGGGCTTGTGCTGTGTCAGAAAGTGGCCGATCAGGCTGGCCCGTTCGTAGGGCCCGGGCGGGCAGCGATAGGGGTTGGGCGGGATGGCGATGGCGACCACCCCGTCGTCCGGCATCGCCTGCAGCTGCTGACGCAGATTGGTGATCTGGTCGCGATCCGCGGTCCAGGCGTGGGGCAGGGCATCGGTCACCTTGGGTCCGTAGCCCTCGATCGGGAACCAGTCGAAATCGATGCCCGGGGCCACCACCAGATGATCGGCCTCCAGTTTCCCGCCATCAGGCAGGCGTACGCGCCGGGCGACCGGATCGAGTTCGCGGATGTCGGCGTGGATGACGTTCACGCCGGCCGCCGCCAGGGCCCGGTGATCGACCGTGATGGCCTCGATCGGATTGATACCGGCGACCACCGTGTTGCAGAAGGGGCCGGTCGCCAGCCGGGCCCGGCGCTCGATCAGCGTGACCGACACGCCCGGGGCGATTGCCCGCAGGTAACGGGCACAGGTGGCGCCGCCGAAGCCGCCGCCCACGATCACCACCCGGCCCCGGGCGCGATCCGCCGACCAGCCGGGCCCGATCAGGCCCAGGCCGGTCAGGCCGGCCGCGGCACGCAGGAGTTCGCGTCGGGACAGCCGCATCAGGGTGCCGGTTCCAGGTCGGCGAAGTAATCGGCCAGGCGGGCCAGCTCGCGCTCGCTATAGGCCGGGGCGATCCGGCTCATGACGCCGCCGGTTTCGTCGTCCCCCGAGAATGCCGCCATGCGGGCCAGAAAACGGTCACGCGGCATGCCGGCCAGATCGGGGATATCACCATCGGAGCGGCCGGCCGGTCCGTGGCAGCCGAAACAGGCCAGTGCCTGAGGCGGCGCTGGCGGCACGGCGTTCGGCCGCTCGCTGCAGCCGGTGGCGGCCGCCGCCAGCAGCATCACGCGTAGCAGATGGGTGGGCGTGTGCATGGTCGGTTTCCGATCCCCTTGAAGCCACCGTCGGTCTGGTTGTTCGTTGCGACCAAAGTCTTATGTTGCACCGCGCGTACGGTCGTGAGCCCAGCGTGACACTGTGTCACACTCGAACGGGTTTGACAGTTGCCGCGAGCAGGCGTGCCCCGGTACCGGGCGGGTCATGGCACGCAACGTGCAAAAGGCACGTCAGCCGGCGGTATGGCGCATACAACCGCCCGGATCAAACAAGACATACGCGAGACGCAAACGGAATCGGAGGCGAAAGACAGACATGGCGAGCAATCAGATTGAATCGGTCCTCAAGGAAAACCGCACCTTTGCCCCGCCGCAGAAGTTCATCGACAACAGCGTGCTCAGTCAGGCGGATTTCGATGCGCTGAACGCCCGGGCGGAGGAAGATCACGCCGGCTTCTGGGGCGAACTCGCCCGCGCCGAAATCGACTGGCAGCAGGACTTCGGCCAGGCGCTGGATGACAGCGACGCGCCGTTCTTCAAGTGGTTCGTGGGCGGCAAGCTCAACGTGTCGCACAACTGCATCGACCGCCATCTGGCCGACAAGGCCGACAAGCTGGCCTTCATTTGGGAGAACGACGCCGGTGACGAAGTCCGCCGCATCACCTTCCAGGAATTCCACGACGAGGTCTGCCGCTTCGCCAACGGGCTCAAGGCGCTCGGCGTGGGCAAGGGCGACCGGGTGGTCATCTACATGCCGATGGTGCCGGAAGCGGTGTACGCCATGCAGGCCTGCGCCCGCATCGGCGCCATCCACTCGGTGGTGTTCGGCGGGTTTTCTTCCGAGGCCCTGCGCGATCGCATCAACGACGCCGAGGCCAAGCTGCTGATCACCGCGGACGGCAACCTGCGCGGCGGCAAGGAAGTGCCGCTCAAGTCCATGACCGACAAGGCCCTGGACGCGGGCTGCCCGTCGATCGAGAAATCCGTGGTGCTGCTGCACGCGGGTCTCGACGTCGGCATGAACCCGGACCGTGACATCAGCTGGGCCGACGTGGTCGCCGGCCAGTCCACCGAGTGCGAACCCGAATGGGTGGATGCCGAGCATCCGCTGTTCATCCTCTACACCTCCGGGTCCACCGGCAAACCCAAGGGTGTTCAGCATTCCACCGGCGGCTATCTGCTGGGCGCGATCATGACCAACAAGTGGGTGTTCGACCTGCACGCGGACGACATCTACTGGTGCACCGCCGATGTCGGCTGGATCACCGGTCACACCTATATCTGCTACGGCCCCACCGCGGTGGGGGTCACCCAGATCATGTTTGAGGGCGTGCCCACCTATCCCGACGCCGGGCGCTTCTGGCGCATGGTGCAGGATCACAACGTCACGATCTTCTACACCGCGCCCACCGCCATCCGCGCGCTGATGAAGGCCGGCGACGACATTCCGAAGGATTACGACCTGTCCTCGCTGCGGCTGCTGGGCACGGTGGGCGAGCCGATCAACCCGGAAGCCTGGATGTGGTACCGCGAGACCATCGGCAAGAACAACTGCCCGATCGTGGATACCTGGTGGCAGACCGAGACCGGCAGCATCATGATCTCGCCGCTACCCGGCCAGACCACGCTCAAGCCCGGCTCCTGCACCCGGCCGCTGCCGGGCATCGCCGCCACCATCTACGACGAGGAGGGCAACGAGGTTACCCAACCCAACGTCGGCGGTTATCTGGTGGTCACCAAGCCCTGGCCGTCGATGCTGCGCACTGTCTGGGGCGATGATCAGCGGTTCAGGGACGCCTACTTCTTCAAGTTCGGGAATCACGTCTACATCGCCGGCGACTCCGCCCAGCGCGACGATGATGAGTACTTCTGGATTCTGGGCCGCATCGACGACGTGGTGAACGTGTCCGGCCATCGGCTGGGCACCATGGAGGTGGAGTCCGCCCTGGTGGCCCACAAGGCGGTGGCGGAAGCCGCGGTGGTGGGTTTCCCGCACGAGGTCAAGGGCGAGGCGATCATGGCTTTCGTGGTCCTCAAGTCCGGCTATGCCGACGAGGAGGGCCTGGATCAGGAACTGCGCAAGCATGTCACCGAGCAGTTGGGCGCGCTGGCCCGGCCGGAGGAGGTGCGCATTGCCGAAGGTCTGCCCAAGACCCGCTCGGGCAAGATCATGCGGCGTCTGCTCAAGTCCATCGCCAAGGGCGAGGACATCACCCAGGACACCTCCACGCTCGAGAACCCGGCGATTCTCGATCAGTTGCGGGGGTAGGCGATGACGGGGACGACGCGGTTGACGCCGCAGGCACTCGAGCAGCGGCTGGCCGATGGCGGCCGGCCGCTGCTGGTCACCTTCGTCAAGCCGGACTGCCCCTGGTGCGAGCGGCAGTTGCCCCAGCTGGAGGAACTGGCCACGCAGTGGGCGGACCGGGTGGACCTCGTCCTGGTCGACCTGGCGGACGACCCCTCGCTGGTGCAGACCCATGAGTTGCGTGGCGCACCGACCCTGATGCTGTTTCAGGGCGGCCAGCGTGTCGGCGTCAAGAACGGGTTCCAGCGCCGGCAGCAACTCGATGCCTTTCTGCAGCACCACATGGGAGATACCGCATGAGCGAGGCCGTCACCGCTGCCGCGATGGTGGAAGCCGCCGAGCGTGATATCCGGACGCTGAGCGTGGACGAAGCCGCCGACTGGCTCGGGCGCGAGGATGTCCTGTTCGTGGACGTGCGCGACATCCGCGAGCTGGACCGTGACGGGCGCATTCCCGGCGCCTATCACTGCCCGCGCGGCATGTTGGAGTTCTGGCTGGACCCGGCTTCGCCGTATCACAAGCCCGATCTCGCGGCCGCGCCACAGCTGCTGTTCTTCTGCCGCAGTGGCTGGCGTTCGGCCCTGGCGGCACACACCGCGTATCGGATGGGTCGTGACGATGCGGCGCATATCGCCGGCGGGTTCGAGGCCTGGCGGGATGCCGGCCATCAACTCGCATGATTTCCGCATCGCAAAAAATATTGTCCCGATGGGTTGAAATGGTAGTCAAAAATACCTATAAAGAAAGCGTGAGTATTTTGCATCGCAAAATACGAGCGTGTTTAAACCAAACGGGTGATGCCATGATCAACGGATTCGATGACGTGATGAATGCCGGCAAGCAAGTGTTCGAGCCTGCGGTTCGTGCCGCCGATATCGGCGTGGATGCCATGGGCACGCTGGTGGAAGCCCAGCTGCGCCTGGCGGATGCCTGGGTCAGCGCCGGCGCTGCGCGGTGCAAGGCAGTGGCCGACGGCGACTGGCAGGACGACAGCGCCATGACCGCGCTGAGTGAGGCCGGCACCGGTTATGTCGAAACCCTGCGTACCACCACGACCGATACCGGCAATGCGCTGCAGGCGCTGGGCCGGGAAACGATGGCGGGCTGGTGGCAGCGGTTCGACGACTTCCGGGCGGACGCTCAAGCCGGCGTCTGACCGGCTCGAAAGGCCGCGAAGGCCGGCGGTTGACGCCGTCGGCCTTCGCGACCCGCGGCCCCGGAGAGGGCCGGCCGGCGCCGATGGTGCCGGTGACAATCAATACAGGCAGACCGCCATCAGGCGGCACACGATCAGGGTGCGAGGATGACCGACCAACCTGCCGACATGGCCACGGCCGGCGCCATGACCGATCTGGTCAGTAGCCGCTGGCTGAGCGACCGCATTGCCGAGCGCATCGATCGCGCCGCCGGCGCGGCGGTGGCGCGTGCCAGCGCGGGTCTGCCGTTGCCGCGGATCCTGCTGGCGTATGCCGACTGGGCGATGCATCTGGGCCTGTCGCCCGGCAAGGTGGGGCAACTGGTCGAGGCCTGGGCGCGTCAGTATCGCCGCATGGGCCGATTCACCCTCAACACCATGATTCGGGGCCCGTCGGCTCCCCGCGAAGTGGAGCCGGAGGCCGGCGACCGTCGCTTTGCTGATGAGGGCTGGCGCAATCCGCCGTTCGCGCTGCTGGAACAGGCCTTTCTGCTGCGCCAGGAGTGGTGGCGCGAGGCCACCACCGGCGTGCGCGGGGTCTCCGACCAGGACGCGGCGCTGGTGCGTTTCTTCACCGATCGTCTGCTGGACAGCATCGCGCCCGGCAACTTCCCGCTGACCAACCCGCAGGTGCTGCGCACCACCTGGCAGGAGAAGGGCGCCAACCTGCTGCGGGGGGCGCGCAATCTGGTGCGCGATGTCTACCGTGACAAGACCGGCCAGCCGCCGGCGGCGCTGGCCGATTTCAGGGTGGGCGAGAATCTGGCGACCACGCCGGGCCGGGTGGTGTACCGCAACCGGTTGATCGAACTGATCCAGTACGAACCCACCACCAAGCGGGTGCACCCGGAACCGGTGCTGATCGTGCCGGCCTGGATCATGAAGTTCTACATCCTGGACCTGGCCGAGGGCCAGTCGATGGTCCGCTACCTGCTCGACCAGGGCCACACGGTGTTCATCGTGTCCTGGAAGAATCCGGATGCCGGCGACCGCGACCTGGGCATGGACGACTACCGCAGCCTGGGACCGATGGCCGCGCTGGATGCCATCGGCGACCTGCTGCCCGCACGGTCGGTACACGCCATGGGCTACTGCGTGGGCGGCACGCTGATGTCGATAACCGCTGCCACCATGGCCCGCGACGGGGACGATCGCCTGGCATCGCTCACTCTGCTGGCTGCGCAATCCGACTTCACCCTGGCCGGCGAGCTCAAGCTGTTCATCAACGAGGCGCAGCTGACCTGGCTGGATCATCTGATGAACCGCAAGGGCGTGCTCGAGAAGGATCAGATGGCCGGCGCCTTCAAGCTGCTGCGGGCCAGCGACATGGTCTGGCAGCCGTTCGTGGACAACTACCTGCTCGGCGCCGACGGCCGCGGCATCCCCCTGATGGCCTGGAATGCCGACGCCACCCGCATGCCCTACCGCATGCACACGGAATACCTGCGCCGGCTTTATCTGCACAACGAGCTGGCCCAGGGGCGGTATCTGGTGGACGGCCGTCCGATCGCGATCAGGGACATCCGCGTGCCGATCTTCGCCGTGGGCACCGAAACCGACCACATCGCCCCCTGGCACTCGGCCTACAAGATCTGTCTGCTGTCGCAGACCGACGACCTGACCTTCCTGCTGACCAGCGGTGGCCACAACGCCGGCATCATCACCCCGCCGGGCCACCCGCGCCGGCGCTATCGCCAGTACCGCTGGGGCCCGGATGACCGTTATCTGTCCCCGGACGAATTCTGCGAGCGGGCCGAGCCCGAGCAAGGCTCCTGGTGGCCGGCCTGGCAGGCCTGGCTGGCGGGGCATTCCGGCAACAAGGTGGCGCCGCCGGCCCTGGGCGATTCCCTGGCGGACGCCCCCGGCACCTACGTTCACCAGCGCTAACCGCTAACCGATTTGCAAGGAGAGTGAAACCATGACCCAACAGGCAGTCATCGTCGCCGCGAAGCGCACCGCCATCGGCAGCTTCGGCGGCACCCTGGCCGGCATCCCCGCGACCGAGCTGGGCAGCCATGTCATTCGCGGCCTGCTCGCTGACACCGGCGTGGAAGGCAAGCAGGTGGACGAGGTGGTGCTCGGCCAGGTACTCACCGCCGGCGTTGGTCAGAACCCGGCCCGGCAGGCGTCGATCAACGCCGGCCTGCCCGACAGCGTGCCGGCCATGACCATCAACAAGGTCTGCGGCAGCGGCCTGCGCTCGGTAATGCTGGCGGCCCAGTCCATCGCCCTGGGCGATGCCGACATCGTGATCGCCGGTGGGCAGGAGAACATGAGCGCGGCCCCGCACGTGCTGCCCGGCTCGCGTAACGGCACCAAGATGGGCGACGCCAAGCTGGTGGATTCGATGATCTCCGACGGCCTGTGGGATGCGTTCAACAGCTTCCACATGGGCGTGACCGCCGAGAATCTGGCGAAGAAATACAACATTTCCCGCGAGGAACAGGATGCCTTTGCCGCCACCTCCCAGCAGCGGGCCGAGGAGGCGCTCAAGCACGGCCGCTTCGAGGATGAGGTGATCCCGGTGGATGTGCCCCAGCGCAAGGGCGATCCGGTGCCCTTCGACCGCGATGAATTCCCGCGCGCGGGCGTGACCGCCGAGGGCCTGGCCGGCATGAAGCCCGCCTTCCAGAAGGACGGCACGGTCACCGCCGCCAATGCCTCGGGCCTGAATGACGGGGCCGCGGTGGTGATGGTGATGAGCGAGACCCGCGCCAATGCACTGGGTCTGACCCCGCTGGCGCGCATCGCTGCCTACGGCAACGCCGGGGTGGATCCGGCGATCATGGGCATCGGGCCGGTTCCGGCCACCAAACGCTGTCTGTCACGGGCCGGCTGGCAGGTGCAGGACCTGGAACTGGTCGAGGCCAACGAGGCCTTCGCCGCCCAGGCCCTGGCGGTCACCCGAGAACTGGAATGGGACCTCGACCGGGTCAACGTCAACGGCGGGGCCATTGCCCTGGGGCACCCGATCGGCGCCTCGGGCTGCCGCATTCTGGTGACGCTGATCCACGAAATGATCAAGCGCGATGTGCACAAGGGCCTGGCCACGCTGTGCATCGGTGGCGGCCAGGGTGTAGCGGTGGCGCTGGAGCGCTAGCAACCGAGCCATCAATAAAGGAGGAGAGGGGCGAGACATGAAGATCAATCTCAAGGACAGGGTGGCGTTGGTCACCGGCGCGAACGGGGCCATCGGCCGCATGATCTGCCACTACCTGGGCAACGCCGGCTGCAAGCTGCTGGCCGGCCACGCCGGTTTCCACAAGGACGTGGCCGAGCAGCTGGTGGCCGACGAGAAGAAGGAGGGCTGCCAGATCAAGCTGCTGGAGTTCGACGTGTCCGATTTCGAGGCCACGAGGGCCGCCATCGCCGAGGGCGAGGCGGAGTTCGGGCCGGTGGATATACTGGTCAATGTGGCCGGCATCACCAAGGACAAGCCGCTCAAGAAGATGGACCCGGAGACCTGGCAGAAGGTCATCGACATCAATCTCGGCGGCATCTACAACTGCACCCGCAACGTGATCGAGGGGATGAGCGACCGCGGCTGGGGCCGGGTGATCAACATCAGCTCGATCAACGGCCAGAAGGGGCAGTTCGGCCAGGCCAACTACTCGGCCGCCAAGGCCGGCGTACACGGCTTCACCATGGCCGTGGCCCGGGAAGTGGCGCGCAAGGGCGTGACCGTGAACACCATCTCGCCGGGCTACATCGACAGCCCCATGATCCGGGCAGTACCCGATGACATCCGCGCCGGTATCGAGGCCGAAATCCCCGTCGGCCGCTTCGGCCAGCCCGAGGACATCGCCAGCATGGTGACGTTCGCGGCCTCGGAGCAGGCGGCCTGGATCACCGGGGCCGACTTCACGGTCAACGGCGGTCACTTCATCCACTGACCGGCGATGCGGCGGCAGTTCTGCCGGACTGCCGCCGCCGTGGCCGGGCGGTTTTGCACCCCCGTCGGGCGGGGCGGATAATCCGGTCATGCGCGTGATCCGAAAATATCCCAATCGCCGCCTCTACGACACCGAAACCGGCCAGTTCATCAATCTTGGCCAGTTGCGCGAGATGGTGGAACAGGGGGTGGCGCTGGAAGTCCGTGACAAGGCCACCGGCGACGACATCACGCGCGCGCTCATGCTGCAGATCATCGTCGACGCCGAGGATCAGGGCCGGCCCATTCTCAGCCAGACGCTGCTGCAGAATCTGATCCGCTTCCGCGGCCATGCCCTGCAGGACTACATGACTGCCTATCTGGAGCAGAGCGTGGCGCTGTTCATCGATCAGATCGACGATGTGCACAGCCGCGTGGGCGACATGATCGAGCGCGGCCCCTGGGGCGCCATGGCCGAACTGGGTCGGCGGAATATGGCATGGTGGTCGCCCTGGCAGGATCGCGCCGGGCGTAGCTCGCGGGACGAGGAATCGGACTGAGGGTCCGTGATCTGTTGCGGGAACGCACCACTGCGCCGTCGACCTGTCATGGCATTGGCGCAGGCAGACCCGTACCGGGTTCGTTTTCCGCAATCATCGAGGCATTTCCGGTTTGGCAGGGAGTTTGCTCAATCGTTGGCGGAGTGAGTATCGGAACGTCGGCCCCGTTCGGGCCGGCGCCTCCGTGCACTTCACTCCTCTCCCGCCAAATCGCGGCGTTCCGGCCGGCCCGACGAGTCAGTACTCCCGTCGGCCGGCCGGTCTCTTGGTGGCGTTGGGGCATTGGCTGCGCCGGCTGCTGGTGACCGGTTGCCTGCTGCCGCTGCTCATCGCCTGTAGCGACGACGCATCCCTTCAGACCCTGCGCGTGGGCGTGCTCGAATACGGCACGGTCAACTGGGAACTCACGGTGATCCGCGACCGGGGATTGGCCCGCGAGCGGGGCATCCGTCTGGAACTGCTGCCCATGGCCTCGGAATCCGCCATGACCGAGGCGCTGGCCGATGACCGGGTGGACCTGATCGTGTCCGACTGGCTGTGGGCCGCGCGCCAGCGGGCCAGCGGCCAGCGCTACCAGTTCGCGCCCTACTCACTTGCGGTAGGCGCGGTCATGGTCAACCCCGGGGCCGACATCGACGAACTGGCGGACCTGGTGGACCGGGATCTCGGTATCGCCGGCGGCCGTCTGGACAAGACTTGGCTGTTGCTGCGGGCCTATGCCGACCGTCAGGCCTCGATGGATCTTGAAACGCGGGTGCGGCCGCGTTTCGAATCGCCGCCGACGGTCAACCAGATGATGCTGGATGGCGAGCTGCCGGCCGCCATCAACTACTGGCACTACAACGCCCGGCTACAGGCCCTGGGCATGTCGCCGCTGATCACCCTGGGCGAGCTGTTTTCCGAGCTCGGCGTGGCCATGTCGCCACCGGTGCTCGGCTGGGTGTTCAAGCAGGACTGGGCGGACGCCAACGCGCCGTTATTGCAAGACTTCCTGGCCGCCAGTTTCGAGGCCAAGTCGATCCTGGCGGCGTCCGATACACCATGGCAGGGCATCCGGGAGCTGGTGAAACCGGAAACCCGTGCCGTCTTTGCCGCCATCCGGGAGGGTTATCGCGAAGGCATTCCGCGCGAGTACGGGCCGGCGCAGATTGAAGCCGCCGAGCAGGTGTTCGATATTCTCGCCGCCGAAGCCGGCGAGGAACTGGCCGGCGAACTCGATACGCTGCCGGACGACCTGTTCTGGCCGGGATTCCGCCTGCCCTGAGGCCGGCGCCGCCGGTTTACAGCCGTTCCACCGCCAGGGCCGTGGCCTCACCGCCGCCGATGCACAGCGACGCCATGCCGCGATCCACGCCCCGCGCTGCCATCGCCGCCAGCAGCGTCACCACGATGCGGGTGCCCGAGGCGCCGATCGGATGGCCCAGCGCGCAGGCGCCGCCGTTGACGTTGACCCGGTCCGCGGGCAGATCAAACTCCTGCATCGCGGCCATGGTGACCACCGCGAACGCCTCGTTGATCTCGTAGAGCCCCACGTCGCCGGCCGACCAGCCGGTGGCGTCGAACAGCTTGTGCATGGCACCCACCGGGGCGGTAGTGAACCAGCCGGGCTCATGGGCATGGCTGGTGTGGCCCACGATGCGCGCCAGCGGCGTCAGGCCCAGCGCCCGGGCCCGGCTTTCGCGGACCATTACCACCGCCGCGGCGCCATCGGAAATGGAGCTGGCGTTGGCGGCGGTGATGGTGCCGTCCGGCTTGAAGGCGGGCTTGAGGCCTGGAATCTTGTCGGTGTTGGTGGCGAAGGGCTGCTCGTCACGGTCGACGGTGTGGCTGCCCTTGCGGGTGGTGATCTCCACCGGTATCAGCTCGGCGTCGAAATCGCCGCTTTCGCTGGCCCGGCGGGCCCGCTCGAGTGACGACACCGCGAAGGCGTCCTGCGCCTCGCGCGAGAACGCGTACTTGTCGGCACAGTTCTCGGCGAAGCTGCCCATCAGCCGGCCCCGGTCGTAGGCGTCCTCCAACCCGTCCAGGAACATGTGGTCCTTGATCTCGCCGTGGCCCAGGCGGTAGCCGCCGCGGGCCTTCGCGAGCAGATAGGGGGCGTTGGACATGCTTTCCATGCCCCCGGCCACCATCACGTCGGCGCTGCCCGCCAGCAGCAGATCGTGCGCCAGCATCATCGCCTTCATGCCGGAGCCGCACATCTTGTTGACGGTGGTGCAGCCCGCACCCTGCGGCAGTCCGGCGCCCAGGCTGGCCTGGCGCGCCGGGGCCTGGCCCTGTCCGGCCGACAGGACGTTGCCCATGATCACTTCCTGTACCTGCGCGGCGTCCAGGCCCGCGCGCTCGACCGCGGCGCGAATGGCGGCGGCACCGAGTTCACCGGCCGACAGCGTGCTCAGGCTGCCCATGAGGCCACCCATGGGGGTGCGCGCCATGCCGGCGATGACGACGGGATCGTTGGTTGCAGGTTGGGTCATGATCGTCCTGTCAGATTGGATGGTGTTGAATCGGGTAGGCGCACAATCCTACTTGGGCTGCATCCGGATCGCCCCGTCCAGACGGATGGTGGTGCCGTTGAGCACCGGGTTCTCGATGATGTCGCGGGCCATGCGGGCGTACTCGGAAGGCAGACCCAGCCGCGGCGGGAACGGCACCTGCTTGCCCAGCGACTCGCGCACGTCCTCTGGCAGGCCGGCCATCATGGGCGTGTCGAACAGGCCCGGGGCGATGGTCATAACGCGGATGCCGTCGCGGGCCAGTTCCCGGGCGATGGGCAGGGTCATGCCCACCACGCCGCCCTTGGAGGCGGAATAGGAGGCCTGGCCGATCTGGCCCTCGAACGCGGCAACCGACGCGGTGTTGATGATCACGCCCTTCTCGCCGCCGGCGTCCGCTTCGCCTCTGGCCATGGCTTCCGCGGCCAGCCGGATCATGTTGAAACTGCCGATCAGGTTGATCTCGATCACCTTGGAAAACTTTTTCAGATCCATCGGGCCGTCCTTGCCCAGCACCTTGGCCGGGATGCCGATGCCGGCGCAGTTGACCAGGCCGTGCAGACCGCCGAATTCGCTGACGGCCAGCTCGACTGCCGCGCGACCGTCTTCCTCCTGCGTGACATCGCAGCGCGCGAACCGAACGGCATTGCCCAGCGCGTCGGCCAGGGCCTGACCGGCCTCGGCGTTCACGTCCGCAATCACGGCCCGCCCGCCCTGTTCGACGATGGCGCGAACCGTGGCCTCGCCGAGGCCGGAGCCGCCCCCGGTGACGATGAAACAGCGGTCGGCAATCTGCATGGTGGGTTCTCCTGAACGGTGCGTAATAACGGCGGCGTTTTTACCGCAGTTGGGTGGCGTTGACCACCCGCCGGGGTTGACTTCGGGGCCGGATTCGCCTGCTATGCGTGCTTTCGCACGACTTTTGTCTGGGGGGAAGACGTTGTCCGCCGCCGAGTTATCCACCGACCGGGATAGCCAGCGACTGCAGCTGCAGCGCATGGAACGCGCCCTGGTCCGGGCGCGCCTGGCCCGACCGCAGGACCTGTCCGAGACCGATTACCAGTGCCTGCGCTACGCCATGGGGCTGGCGCGAATTCACCGATTCACGCCCCGGGGCAGCAAGCGCGACGTGCGCATCAATCTCGGCGCCAACGCTACGCTGGCGGACTGGCTGCTGGCACATCTGTATGCGCCGCTGCGCAGTGCTGCCAGCGACAGCGAGCGACTGGCCACCTGTGTGCAGGCCATGCCCCGGGTGCGCGAACTCACCGCCCGGGCCCGCGAGGCGCTGCTGGCCAGCCACCCGGATGATTTCGACGCCGCCGCGCTCGACCGCGAGGCCGGCCACCGGGCGTTCGTGAGCGTGGCCGGCGGCGGGGGCGGTGCGGGTTACGTCTATCTGGGCGCCTACGCCCGCCTGATGGCGGCCGACCTGACGCCGGATTACATGGTGGGCAACTCGATCGGCGCGGTGATGGGGTTGTTCCGGGCCGCCCGGCGCCGTATCGAGGTGGACGAATATCTGGCATTCGCCAAATCGCTGAGCCGCGCCGACGTGTTCACCGCCGGCCGCCGCCGGGCGGATCTGTGCCTGCCGGGGCTGCTGCAACTGCATCTCAAGGTGCTGCATTCGCGCTTTGTTACCGGCGATCACCGCCGGCCCCTGCGGCTGGACGAGATGGAGATTCCGCTGGACCTGATCGTGGCCGGGGTGCGCCGGCGCTCGCTCGAGCGCATGCCGGACGACGTGCGTGAGCCGGAGTCCGGGGCCTCGCGGCTGCTGCCCTTCTCCATGAAGCTGGCCTCGCGGCTGTGGCGGCTGGCCAGTTTCTTCAGTCCGACGCTGGTCAAGCCGCTGGTATTCGGCCGCGACCAGGACACCCGCTCGCTGCACGCGGTGGACGTGGTGGGCTTTTCCGCGGCGGTGCCGACGATCCTGCAGTACGAGCTGCGCGGTCGCGCGGGCACCAGCCGCGAGATATTCGCGGAGCTGATGAATCGCCACGATCTCAGCGCGCTGGTCGATGGCGGGGTGGCGGACAACGTGCCGGCCCGGGCCGCCTGGGAAGGCGTGGAATCCGGCCGCATCGGCACCCGCAACGCCTACTATCTGGCCTTCGACTGCTTTCAGCCGAAATGGGAACCCAAGCACCTGTGGCTATGGCCGATCTCGCAGGCGGTCCAGATGCAGATGCGGTCCAATCGGGTTTACGCTGACTCCATGGTGCGCTTTTCCCCCACCCTGTCGCCGATCAACCTGGTGCCGGCGGCTGCGTCGCTGGACCAGGCCTTCCAGTGGGGCTGGGATCAGATGGACGCCCGGCTGCCCGAGGTGACGGCCATGCTCCAGCCGGCGACCTGGGAAGCGGCGGGCCGGCCCGCCGTGAGCGCCGAGGCGGTTTCGTGAGCCGGGCGCCGGTCATTCGGCCGAGTGGCCGGGGCACGCTCGCCTGGGCCGGGCTGGCCTGGGACCTGACCGTGCTCGCCCTGGTAGCGATCAATCTCGGGCTGATCCTCTTCGACAGCCTGTTCGTGATCGAGACCTTCGCCGCTGGTGTCGCCTGGCTCTCGCCGGCGGTGCATGACTGGTATGCCGCCACCGTGCACGAGCATTTCGCCACCATCGATCTCTACTTCGTGGCCATCTTCATTGCCGACGTGCTGATCGGCTGGGGCCTGGCCATCTGGTATCAGCGCTACCACCGCTGGTTCTTCTATCCCTTCGTGCACTGGTACGACGTGCTCGGCTGCATTCCGCTGGCCGGTTTCCGCTGGTTGCGCGTGCTGCGCGTGCTGGCTCTGGGCATCCGTCTGCAGCGGCTGGGGCTGATCGACGTCCGTCAGTGGCGGGCCTATGCGTTCGCCAAGAAGTACTACGACATCCTGGTGGAAGAGGTCTCCGACCGGGTGGTGGTGAACGTGCTCGATGGCATCCAGGAGGAGGTGCGTAGCGGCGGCAAGGATCTGACCACCCGCGTGCTCCAGGAGATCATCCAGCCCCGCCGGCAGCAGCTGGTCAACGTGATCAGCCAGCGCATCGAGGCGGCCGTGACCAAGGCCTACGGCGACAATCGCGACGAGATCCAGGGCTACGTCAGCAAGCTGGTCAATCGCGCGGTGTCGGACAACGTCGCCATCGCCGGCGTGGAGCGCGTGCCGATGCTGGGCGCGGCAGTGACACGCAGCCTGGAATGGGCCATCCGTGATGCCGTCAACAGCGTGCTCGACGAAGCCGTCACCGGCCTGGAGTCGGACGAGTTCGACGACATGGTCCAGCACATTGCCGACAGCGTCCTGGCCCAGCTGCTGGAAACACAGGCCAGCGTCAGCCCCGATATCAACGAGGCGATTGTCGAGGTGGTGGAGCTGCTCAAGGAGCAGGTACGGGTACAGCGGTGGAAGGAAACCTACGCCTGAACGACGCCGCGAGACTTGCGCTGGCGGGTGCCGCCGCGCTGCTTGCCGCCGGTTGTATGCAGCGCGCGCCGACCTATGACGAGCCGATTGTCGGGCCGCAGGCCACGCTGACCTATACCAGCAATCGATTGGGCGAGGGTTTCATGGGGCGGGCCGTGGGCGTGAGCGGCTTGTACCTGTTCGCCAAACCGAGTTTCTGCAGTCGGCAGCGTCGGCCGCTCGGCGATATCCGCCAGGTTGATTATGAGCAGCCGGAGAGCAGGGTAACGCTGCCGGCCAATCAGCCGCTTGCCGTGGAACTGTTCTGGCAGGGAACCGAAGACCGCAAGTGCCTGATCGACGATCTGGCATTCCTGGCGGATCCGGGGGCCGAGTACCGCTTGATCAACAACGTGGACCTGGAAGCCGGGCGCTGCCGAATCACGGTCGAGAAGCGGCAGGCGGATGGCAGTTTTCGGCGGCTCGGGCGGCCGCCTTCCATGGGGGAGGCTTGTCGGGCCGAGCGGGGGCGTGGCAACTAATGCCGGCCATTATGGCGGTGATCGCCCGGCCTGAATGCTTGCCCGAAAATATAAGAATTTCGCCCTGAAGGGCGAGTCTCTTTTCTTTGCGTCGCCAAAGAAAAGACACGAAAAGAAAGGCGACCCGGACCGCTTGCCCCTCGGTCAGCGAAGGCTGACCGAGGGGTGCCCGCCTGGCCGCCGGGCCATGGCCGGGTCGCGCCGACGGCACCTCCGTGTGCCGGCGGCGCTAAGCCGGACGTCCTGTCCGGCTTACCCTATGGCCCGCCGGCCAGGCGGCAAGCGCTAACGGGAGGGAAGAAGCGATCTCACCCGGCTGTGGCACCTTTTCTTCATTCCCGTCGGGACGAGCCGAGCACTGCAGGGCGGCGAGGTTCCCGGCCCGAAGGGGCGCGCCCAGGACGGGCGCGCGGTTTTCGCCGGGTCATGGATGATCCGTCGAAACACCCCCTCGCTGACCGAAGCGCACAGGGCATCCTGCCTCGAACCCCGTTCGAGGCAGGACTCGCCCGCCGGGAGCGTTTCTTTGGTGACTTTCTTGTCGCACAAGAAAGTCACCCGGCCCGCTTCAGCGGGGCGGAATCTTCTTTCGCCTACGACGATTCGGGATTTCTGAATCGCCGAAAAGTTTCCGCTTATTCCGGTCTGCGGGGCAGTCTGAGTTTTAGTCAGAGCAGCAACAACGTCCCCATCCCCAGAAACAACCCGAAACCCACAATATCGGTAATCGTGGTCAACACCACGGTACCGGCCAGAGCCGGATCGATGCCCATCTTGCGCATCAGCAGCGGCAGGCCCACGCCGGCCACGGCTGCGCCGATCTGATTGAATATCAGAGCGGTGCCGATCACTACGCCCAGGGTGATATTGCCGAACCAGATATAGGCCACCACGCCCACGACCAGGCCCCAGGTGACGCCGTTGATCATCGCCACCGCCAGTTCCTTGAAGAACAACGTGCGGGCATTGGAGAACGCGATCTGTCCCATGGCCAGACCGCGGATCATGATGGTCAGCGTCTGACTGCCGCCGATGCCGCCCATGGAGGCGACGATGGGCATCAGCACCGCCAGCGCGACCACTTCGGAGAGGGTGGCCTCGAACAGGCCCACGACCTGGGCGGCGAGAAATGCCGTGAACAGGTTGATGCCCAGCCATACCGCGCGCCGACGGGCACTGCGGGCGATGGGGGCGAACACGTCCTCCTCCTCGTCGAGGCCGGCCATGCTCATGATGCTGTGCTCGGCCTCGTCGCGGATCACATCGACCACGTCGTCGATGGTGATGCGGCCGACCAGCCGCTCGTTATCGTCCACCACCGGGGCGGAGATCAGGTCGAGATCCTGGAAGCGCTTGGCCACCTGGCTGGCCGGCATGTCGACGAGCAGGCCTTCCACCGAGGTGTCCATGACTTCGGAGACGTCGCGTTCCGGGTCGAGCGTCACCAGGCGGGCCAGCGACAGCATGCCTAGGTAACGGCCGTAGCGGCTGACCACGAACAGAGTGTCGGTCTGGTCCGGTAGCTGGGCGCGCTGGCGCAGGTAGCGGGCCACCACGTCCAGCGACACGTCCGGGCGCACCGTGACCGTGTCGGTATTCATCAGACCGCCGGCGGAGTCGGCCGGGTAGGACAGCACCGATTCCAGGCGCTCGCGGTTCTGCTGGTCCATGGACCGCAGAACCTGCTGGGTGACCGTCTCCGGCAGGTCCTCGAGCAGGTCCGCCAGGTCGTCCATTTCCAGGCCGTCGGCGGCGGCCAGCAGGACGTCGTCGTCCAGGCCCTCGATCAGCTGGCTGCGGACCTCGTCGTTGACGTGCAGCAGCACCTCGCCGTGATCGTCGTCGGGCACCAGGCCCCACACGAGCATGCGCTTGGTGCGCGGCACGCCCTCGAGCAGCAGCGCGGTCTCGGCGGGATGCAACGAATGCAGCAGGGGCTTGAGCCGGCGCATGCGGCCGGATTCCAGCACCTCATGCAGGTATTGCAGGCGGGCCTCGGAGGCCGTGGACTCGTCGAGTTGCGCGGCTTCGGTCATGCCTGTCGGGCTCGGTCGCGGGACGCGTGGGGACTGCGTGAAGGTACCGGTAATGACGGCAGGCGTCTATTGCCGCCTGCCGCCCGCTTCAGGTTTCGGGTTTCAAGTTTCGAGAAGAAGAAAGGCGCGACCACGTGCAGTTGTGGCCACCGGCGACACCGAGCGCGAAACGCGCCTGTAGTCAGGCGGGCGCCGGTTCGTCGAGTGCGTCCAGATGCTCGCGGAACTCGTCGGCATCGCTGCAGGCGAGCATGGCGTCCACCTGTTCGCGCAGGGCGGCCACGTTCGACTGCATGATCAGCTGCTTGACCTCGAGAATGCTGGCCGGGTGCATGGAGAACTCGGTCAGCCCCAGCCCCAGAAGCAGGCGCGTGTAGCGCCGGTCGGAGGCCATCTCGCCGCACATGGATACCGGTATCGGGGCCTGTTCCCCGGCCTCGATGGTCAGCTTGATCAGGCGCAGGACGGCCGGGTGCAGCGGGTCGTACAGATAGTTGATCTCGTCATCCACCCGGTCCATGGCCAGGGTGTACTGGATCAGGTCATTGGTGCCCAGGGAAAAGAAGTCGGCATGTCGGGCCAGCAACGGGGCGGACAGGGCCGCCGCCGGCACCTCGATCATCGCCCCCACCGGCAGGGCGCTGTTGAATGCATGCCCCTCCGCGCGCAACTGGTTCATGGTCTCGCCGATCAGGTGGCGGGTCTGCTTGAGTTCCTGGGTGTTGGAAATCATCGGCAGCATCACCCGCACGTCGCCTTCGGCCGAGGCGCGCAGCAGGGCCCGCAGCTGGACCCTGAACATGTCCGTTTCCTTGAGGCACAGCCGGATTGCGCGCAGGCCCAGGGCCGGGTTGGTGGACTGCGCCGGGTCGCGCCCCTGACCGAGGGTCTTGTCCGCGCCAAGATCCAGGGTGCGGATGGTCACCGGGCCGTCCACCGAGCGCAGTACCCGCCGGTAGGCGGCCAGTTGCTCCTCCTCGGTGGGCATGTCCTCGCGGTTCATGTACAGGAATTCGGTGCGGTACAGGCCGATACCGTCGGCGCCTACTTCGGCGGCATCGGCGCTGTCATCGGGTAGTTCCACGTTGGCCAGCAGGCGGATGGGCACGCCGTCGGCGGTAACCGCCGGCTCGCCCTTGAGCTTGCCGAGCATGCGCCGGTAGCGCTGATCCCGTTTCTGACGGTGGCGGTAGAACTCGATGGCCTCGGCATCCGGCGCGGCCAGGACGTGACCGGCCTCGCCGTCCACTACTACGGTCTCGTCGTCCAGCAGCAGCCGCCGCGCCGCATGCATGCCCACCACGGCGGGAATGCGCAGGCTGCGGGCGAGAATCGCGCTGTGCGACAGCGGGCCGCCGTGCTCGGAAATGAACGCGCCCACCCCCTGCTGATGCAGGATGATGATATCCGCCGGCGTCAGGTCGTCGGCGACGATTACCGGTGGTTCGCGATTGGCCTCGCGCCGCGCCTCGATGTGGCGCTCCTCCTTGAGCAGCACTCGCTGCAGGCGGGCGGTGACGTGCACCACGTCGTCGCGCCGGGTGCGCAGGTAGGCGTCGTCCATCTGATCGAACACGGATACCAGATGGTCCTGTTGCAGCTTCAGGGCCCACTCCGCATTGCAGTGATGCTCGCGGATCAGCTTGGCCACGGTGTCGGACAGAGCGCTGTCCTCGAGCATCAGCAGATGGGTCTCGATGAACGCCGCGATTTCCGGCGGCGCGTTGGCCGGAACCTGGTCGCGGATGGTTTCGAGCTGTTCCCGGGTCCGGGCCAGGCCTTCCTCGAAGCGCTGGACTTCGGCGTCCAGCGCGTCCGCGGCGATCTCGTACTCGGGAATATCGAGATCGGTGGCGTGGATGCGGTGCACGCGCCCGATGGCGATGCCGCGCGACACGCCGATGCCGGACAGCCACAGGCTCATGGCGTGGCCTGCATGGTCGGGAGGAATGACGCCGTCAGCATGGCTATTCGCCCTCGCCGAAGCGGTCGCGCACCAGTTCTTCCAGCGCATCCACGGCGGCCTCGGCGTCGGGGCCTTCGGCGCGTACCAGAATGCGGCTGCCGCGGGCGGCGGCCAGCATCATGATGCCCATGATCGACTTGCCCGAGACCTCACGGCCGTCCTTGCTGACCTTGAGATCGGCGTCGAAGCCGGCCGCGGTCTGCACGAACTTGGATGCCGCCCGGGCATGCAGGCCCAGACGATTGACGATGGACAGCTCGCGTTCAACCACGGGCGTTGTCTCCGCTGGTATCCCCGCAGGGCATGATGCCGTTACGCCCGGCTTCCACCGCGCTTTCGATCATCCGGCCCAGCTCGAGATCGGGATAGTTGTAGATACGTACCAGCATCGGCAGGTTGACGCCGGCCACCACCCGCCGACCCGGTCCGGCCAGACGGTTGGCGATGTTGCTCGGGGTGGAGCCGAAGGCGTCGGTGAGCAGCAGCAGTTCGCTGCAGTCGCCCAGCCGGGCCATCGCGGCGGCGGCCTGTTCGGCCCGTTCATCCGGGTCGTCATGGCGGTGGACGGCCACCACCTCGGTGGCCAGGCTCAGGCCGCCAAGCATGCCGGTCACGGTGTCGACCAGCTGCTGGCCCAGTTGACCGTGAGTGATGAGCACGACACCGATCATGAGGGGTTGTCCCGTACCGGGATACCGACAGGCGTCATGGCAGCTCCGTGTGTTTGATCTGGGTGCGCGGGTAATGCTCGCGCAACCGTTCGTGAATCCGTTCCACCAGGTAGACGGACCGGTGCCGCCCCCCGGTGCAGCCGATGGCAACCGTGATGTAGGCGCGGTTCTCGCGCTCGAACGCCGGCAGCCAGGCTTCGATGAAACCAGCGATATCGTCGCGCATCTTCACGGTCTCGTGCGACTTTTCCAGAAACTCGGCCACCGCCGGATCGCGTCCGGTGGCTTCGCGCAGCCCGTCCTGCCAGTGGGGATTGGGTAGGCAGCGCACGTCGAACACGAAGTCCACCGCGTCCGGCACCCCGTACTTGAAGCCGAATGACTGCAGCAGGATCGACAGCCCGCCGTCGCTGGCGGCTTCCACGCGGGTGCGGATGAGTTCGCGCAACTGGTGGATGTTGGTGCGGCTGGTATCGATGGTCAGATCGGCCTGATCGGCGATCGGCCGCATCAGCTCGCGGTCGGCGCGCACCGCCTCCACCAGTGGGGTCTCGGCGTCGGTAAGCGGATGCTTGCGGCGGGTTTCCCCGTAGCGGCGCAGGATCACCTCGTCGTCGGCTTCCAGGTACAGCACCTGCACGTCGAGCCCGCCCGCGCGCAGGGTGGCCACGCCCTCGGGGAAGGCGGCAATCTGGCGTGACCGGGCCCGGGCGTCGACGCCCACGGCCAGCCGCTCGATATCGAGCTCCTCGCGCCGCAGGCTGTCGGCGGTGACGTCGCGCAGCAGCGTGATCGGCAGGTTGTCGATGCAGTAGTAGCCCAGATCCTCGAGCATGCCCAGGGCCACCGACTTGCCCGATCCGGCCAGTCCGCTGACGATCACCAGCCGCATCAGGCCGCCCCGTCCTGCATGTGCGCGGCCTGCCGCGCAGCGAAGATTTCGTCGCTGCGATGGCCCTGCTGGCGCAGCAGGTGATCGCGGCAGGCGGCCTCCACCAGCACCGCCAGGTTGTGGCCGGGGGCCACCGGCAGGGTGATCTCGGGAATCGCCACTTCCAGGATGTCGCGTTCCCGGCGGCTTCCCGAGAGCCGGTCGGTGACGGGCAGGTCGGGATCGTCCGGCCGCAGCAGGTTGATGATCAGCCCCAGTTGCTTGCGGCGCTTGATCGCGGCTTCGCCGAACATGGCCCGGATGTTGAGCACGCCCAGGCCGCGGACTTCGAGAAAGTCCTGCAGCACCGGCGGACAGCCGCCGTTGAGATCGTCCGGGCCCAGCAGGGCGAATTCGGGGGCATCGTCGGCCACCAGTCGATGGCCGCGGGTGATCAGCTCCAGCGCGAGTTCGCTCTTGCCCACGGCCGGCCGCCCGGTAAGCAGCAGGCCGATGCTGAGAATCTCCAGGAATACCCCGTGTACCGTAGTGCGTCGGGCCAGCGCCGAACTCAGGTAATGGCGCATCCGGTAGCTGACCTTGTGCGCCGGGGTGTCCGTGGCCAGCAGGGCGATGCCGGCGCCCTGCAGCGCCCGGGCGTGGGGTTCTTCCAGGCTCATGCCGTCGGCGATCACGATCATCGCGGTGTCGCTGGTGCGCACGCGGTCGATGATGTGGTCGCGCAGTGCCGGCGAGGCCTGACGCAGATAGGTGGCTTCCGCCGCGCCGATGATCTGTACCCGCGGCGGATGGATGAAGTTCAGATAACCGACCTTGGGCACGGTCTCGCCGCCGGCAGGCTGGTCCAGGCGATTGTCGCCGCCGGTCGGCGCCCCGTGCCAGCGCAATGCCAGGGCGGGGGCCAGCGCATCGACCACGGTCCGGACGGTGACGGCGTGGCTGTCCATCACCGGTGGCGTCAGCCGGCCTGGGCCATCGGGTCGCGTTCGATCAGGATTTCGTGCAGCGCCTTGTCGGTGTCGGCGGTGCGCATGGCGCGCAGCGTGTCTTCCTCGGTGAACAACTCGGCTAGCCCGCGCAGGATGTTGAGATGCACATCGGTGGAATCCTGCGGGACCAGCAGACCGAACAGGATGTCCACCGGCTTGCCGTCGGGCGCCTCGAAGTCCACCCCCTCGGGCAGGCGGATCATGGCGCCGACGCATTCGTCCAGGCCCTTGAGACGGCCGTGCGGGATGGCCACGCCGTCGCCCAGCGCGGTGCTGCCCAGCTTTTCCCGGGCCACCAGGGCGGTGAATATCTCGGTTGCCGAAAGATAGGGCGTGCCCTCCGCCAGAATCTCGGAAAGACGCTCCAGCGAACGTTTCTTGCTCTGCGCGTCGTCGATCACGCGGATTCGTTCGGCGGCAATGATGTCGGCTAGGTTCATGTCGCAACCCGTGGTGGCAAATGGAAAGCCCGCGGCGCGCCGTTGCCGGCATCGCCGCGGGCCGGGGTCATGTCAAACCGCGCCAGTCTGCAGGCGCTGTGCTTCGCGATTGTGATGATCGGTGATCTTTTCCTTGAACTTCCGGGTCTGGCGGTCGAGCTTGTCGGCCATCAGGTCGATCGCCGCATACATGTCGGTTTCGGTGGCTTCGGCGTGCAGCGTGGTGCCGGACAGCTTCAGCGTGGCCTCGGCCTTGTGGCGTTCCTTTTCCACTTCCAGAACGACTTCGGCCTCGATCACGTGATCGAAATGTCGTTCCACGCGCGCCAGCTTGGCGTTGACATAATCGCGCAGCGCGTCGGTCAGGTCCATGTGATGCCCAGATATATTCAGGTTCATGGTGCACTCCTTGGTAACTTGCGGCTTGCGAGGCCGCTGAAAACCGTTCCCGGTCGCCGCTCCATGGCTGTTTTCAACCGGGATACGCAGGCAGACGGCATTCGGCCGGCCGGGGCCGGCGGGTATCGGCGTGGCGCGTGCCTCAGGCATGCTGGCGCCGACGCTGATGGGAAGGCGGGATGGACATGGCTTCACGGTACTTGGCAACGGTGCGCCGGGCTACCTGGATGCCTTCGTCGAGCAGCAGATCGGCCAGCCGGCTGTCGGACAGCGGCTTGCCATGCGTTTCTCCGGCCACCAGCCGACGGATCATGGCCTGGATGGCGGTGGCCGAGCAGGTGCCGCCATCGGTGGTGGCGACATGGCTGGAGAAGAAATACTTCAGTTCGAATAGTCCGCGCGGTGTCTGCATGTACTTGTGCGCCGTGGCACGGGAGACCGTGGATTCGTGGATGTCCAGCGCGTCCGCGACGTCGCGCAGTACCAGCGGCTTCATCGCTTCCTCTCCATATTCCAGAAAAGCGCGCTGGGCTTCAACTATGCACTGGGCCACCCTTAGCAGGGTCTCGTTGCGGCTGCGCAAGCTGTTGAGAAAGAAGCGGGCTTCCTGCAGATGTTCCTTCAGCGTGGTCTGGTCGGCGCTCTTGTCGGCGCGCTTGACCATGGCCATGTACTGCGGATTGATCCGCAGCCGCGGGGCGATGTCGGGGTTGAGCTGAACCTGCCAGCGCCCCTCGCGCCGGACCACGAATACCTCCGGCACGATGTACTGTGCCTCCTGGCCGCCGTAGGCCTCGCCCGGATGCGGCTGGAGGGTCTGGATCAGTGCCATGCCGGTGGCCAGTTGATCGGCGTCGTCGATGCCGCTCAGTCGTGCCAGGGCGGGATGATCCCGGGCGCCCAGGGCCTCCAGGCCGTCGTTTTCGATGATCGCCCGCGCCGCGGCCAGTCCGGGGGCATCCGGTTCCACCTGGTCGAGCTGGATCAGCAGGCATTCCTGCAGCGAGCGGGCGGCCACGCCGGGCGGATCGAAGGCCTGGATGGTGGTCAGCACCGCGGTCAGCCGGGTTTCGTCGGCGCCGGTATCGGCGATCAGGCGTTCGGCCAGCTCCGGCCAGTCCTGCAGATAGCCGTGGTTGTCGACGGCATCGATGATGTACGCTGCGGCCAGGGCGTCGCTGTCGCCGAAGCCGGCCAGCTCGGCCTGCCAGGTCAGATGTTCGTGCAGGTCCGGCGGGGTATGCAGGTTGGCCTGACGGTATTCCCACAGGGCCTCGTCCTCGGCGCTGGCCTGGCGGGCGGGGGCGGACTGGTAGATATCATCCCAGTCGGCGTCCACCGGCAGATTCTCGGGAATGTCCTCTGCGGCGGGGCGGTTTTCCTCGGCCTGGTCGGCGGGTTCGGCGGCAGTTTCCTCCGGCTCCTCGGTCTCGAGCATGACGTTGGAGTCCAGCGCCTGCTGGATTTCCATGCTCAGATCGAGCGTAGACAGCTGCAGCATGCGGATGGCCTGCTGCAGCGCCGGGGTCATGGTCAGCGATTGCCCGAGCTTGAGTGAAACCGACTGCTTGAGGCTCATAACCGGAATTCGTCTCCCAGATACACACGCCGCACCTGTTCGTTGGCCAGTACCGTGTCGGCGTCGCCGGCGGCGATGACTTCGCCGTCGCTCATGATGTAGGCGCGGTCGCAGATGCCCAGCGTTTCGCGCACGTTGTGATCGGTGATCAGGATACCGATTCCCCGCGCCTGCAGGTGGCGCACGATCGCCCGGATGTCGCCGATGGAAATCGGATCGATGCCGGCAAACGGCTCGTCCAGCAGCATGAACGCGGGTTCGGCGGCCAGAGCCCGGGCAATCTCCACCCGGCGGCGTTCGCCCCCGGACAGGGACAGGCCGATGGCGTCGCGGATGTGGCCGATGCTGAGTTCCTCCAGCAGGTTGTCCAGCCGCGCCCGGCGGCCGGTCCGGCCCAGATCCCGGCGGGTCTCCAGGATGGCCATGATGTTATCGGCCACCGATAGCTTGCGGAATATGGAGGCCTCCTGGGGCAGGTAGCCGACCCCGGCCCGTGCGCGGATATGCATCGGCGCCCGGGTGAGGTCCTCGTCGCCCAGCCGGATGCGCCCGGTATCGGCGTTGATCAGGCCCACGATCATGTAGAACGAGGTGGTCTTGCCGGCGCCATTGGGGCCGAGCAGCCCCACGACCTCGCCGCTGGCGACCTGCAGCGACACGTCCCGCACCACCGGCCGGCCGCGGAAGCGCTTGCTCAGCCGCTCGGCTTCGAGCCGGCGGGCCTCAGCCACCATCGGGGGTGTCAGTGCCGTCGGCGTCGTCGGCGGGTGGCTCGCTCGTATCTTCGCCTTCGACGCCGGCGCCGGCGGCCGTTTCCGGCTGGATGGTGATGCGTACGCGTTCGTCGTCGCCGCGCATGGCCTCGGTGCGGCCGCCGTCCAGGAAGTGGCGGATGCGGTCACCGCGTACCGCGTCACCATCGCGGTTGAGCACCGCGCTGCCGTTGAGTTCGAGCACCGCCTCGGCGGCGCGATAGGTCAGGCGGTTGGCGCGGCCGGTGATGGCGGCGCCGTCCTCGTCATCGTCGGGGTCGCGCCGGATCTGCACCGGCTCGCCCTCGAGTTCCGCCCGGATTTCGCCGTCGTCGCTGCGGCTGACGGTCAGACGACTGCCCGACAGGCGCAGCGGACCACGGGTGAGCACCACGTTGCCGGTATAGGTGCTCACGCCGGTCTTCTGCGATACCTCGGCGCGATCTGCCTCGATATCGATCGGGAACCCCTGGGCGCACACGGTCGGGCTCACCAGCGCCAGTAGCAGGGGCGCCAGCCAGCGGGTTGCGCGCCGGGGTTCAGGGTTGATAACGAACTTCCACATCGTTCCGCAATGTCAGACTTTCCTCGCCGAAGCGCAAGCGCATGCCCCGAGCACTGACCCGCTGGCCGGGCGCGTTACCCACGATGGCGGCATCCGTTTCGGCCTGTTCCTGTTCGGCGCGAATCCACAGCCACGGCGTGGTGATGGTCCAGTCGCGGCGGCCCGCGCCGTTGTAGTCCGCGGTGACGTCACCGCTCAGGCGCACGTCGCGGCTGCCCGCCGGGATGCGCCCCTCGTCGGCCGCCAGGGTCCAGGCCCGGTCAATATCGCGGGGGTAGTCGACCCGGATGTCGGTCAGCCGGGCGGATTCGTCGGGGAAGTGCAGCGACGAGGCCGCCCGGATTCGATACGCCGGATCGCCGGCGGCATTGAACTGCCGGACCTGGGCGTCGAGCAGATAATAGTTGCTGCCCTCGGGGGTGGTGGCAACCGGCGTATCCGGGGCCTGTGAACCGCCCCGGGTCAGCAGCAGGATCACCACCGCGGCGGCCAGCGCCGCTATCAGCACCAGCGGGCGCACCGGCTAGCCTTCGCGGGCCGCGACAAGCAGGTCGCAGGCTTCGCGGACGGCGCCGTGGCCGCCGGCCGCGCGGCTGATCCAGTCGGCCGCGGCGCGTACCTCGGGTACGGCGTCGGCCACCGCCAGCGCCACGCCGGCCTGTTCCATCAGCGGCAGGTCGGGCAGGTCGTCGCCCATCACCGCGGCCCGGGCGGCGTCGATACCGCGTTCCTCGAGCAGGCCCTGGAAGGCGGCGAGCTTGTCGTCGCAATCGAGGGTGATGTACTGCAGGCCCAGGTCCAGCAGGCGGTCTTCCACCGCCCGCGAGGGCCGGCCGCTGATCACCGCCGGGGTAATCCCGGCCGCCTGCAGGCGTTTCAGGCCCAGCCCGTCGCGCACATGCATGGTCTTGAGCTCCATGCCGTCGGGCCCCAGCCACAGGCGGCCGTCGGTGAGTACGCCGTCGACATCGAATACGGCCAGTTCCACCGCAGCCGCCCGGGTCTGCCAATCGCTCATAACACCCTCGCCAGTAGCAGGTCGCGCATGTTCAGCGCCCCGATCGGGCGCCGCTCGTCATCCACGACCAGCAGGCCGTTGATCTGTTCGGTTTCCATCATCCGCAGGGCCTCGGCGGCCAGCATGTCGGCCGGGGCGGTGCGCGGGTCCGGTGTCATCACCGCGCGGATGGGCGTGGTGCGCACGTCGACGTCGGCGTCCAGCGCCCGGCGCAGATCGCCGTCGGTGAACAGGCCGGCCAGCCGGCCATCGGCGTCGGTCACCGCAGTCATGCCCAGGCGCTTGCGGGTCATTTCCAGCAGGGCCTCGCGCAGGGGCGTGGTGTCGGTAACGGCCGGCACATCGGCGCCCTGGTGCATCACATCCGCCAGCCGCACCAGCAGTCGCTTGCCCAGCGACCCGCCGGGATGCGAGCGCGCGAAATCCTCGGCGGTGAACTCGCGCGCCTCGAGCAGGGCGATGGCCAGCGCATCGCCCATGGCCAGCGCTGCGGTGGTGGACGAACTCGGGGCCAGGTCCAGGGGGCAGGCCTCGAGTGCCACTGCCACGTTGATGTGCACATCCGCGCGCACGGCCAGCGTGGAATCGGCCTTGCCGGTCATCGCCACCAGCGGCACGCCGAGGCGCTTGATCAGCGGCAGGATGGTCAGGATCTCGGCGGTTTCCCCGGAGTTCGACAGGGCCAGCACCACGTCGGTGCCGGTGACCATGCCCAGGTCGCCGTGGCTGGCCTCGCCGGGATGCACGAAGAAGGCGGGGGTGCCAGTGGAGGCCAGGGTGGCGGCGATCTTGCCGCCGATGTGGCCGGATTTGCCCATGCCGGTCACGATCACGCGGCCGCGGCATTCGTAGAACAGCCGGCAGGCGGCGGCGAAGTGCTCGTCGATACGCTCGCGCAGCGCGGTGACGGCATCGGCTTCGATGTCGATCACCCGGCGCCCCATGGCAATGAGCTGTTCGCTGTTCCTCATGGCCTCATTATCCAGCGCCACCGCGCTCATTGGAAACGCTGCATGAACAGCAGCACCCCGTAGCCCACGAAGCCGCCCAGCAACAGCAGCCCGCCGCCGCGGCCGATGCGGTTCGCGCCGAAGCGGGATAACAGATATACGGCCAGGATCGCGGCCAGCATGGCGGGCATGTCCCGCACCAGCGCGCCGGCCGGAATGAACCCGGGCGCCAGCAGCGCGGGGAAGGGCAGGACCGCGAGAATGTTGAACAGATTGGAGCCCAGCACGTTGCCGATCACCAGGTCCGGCTGCTTCTGGCGCACCGCGGAGATGGCAGTGGCCAGCTCGGGCAGCGAGGTGCCCACTGCCACGACGGTCAATCCGATCACCAGTTCGCTGACCCCGATGGCGGCGGCGATGTTGCCCGCACCCCATACCAGTGCCTGGGAACTGGCCGGCAGCAGCGCCAGCCCGAGCAGCAGCCACAGCACGGCCGCGCGTGGGGACATGCTTTCCGCAGGGTCGGATGCCAGGTCCGGGGCCAGCGGATCGGATTCGCCGCGCCGGCCCAGCATCACCAGAAAGCCGAGGAAGCCCGCCAGCCCGATCAGCAGGATGATGCCGTCGATGGCCGAGAGCTGGTTGTCCAGCGCCAGTCCCACCGTCAGTACGCTGATGCCGATCACCAGCGGCATTTCGCGCCGCACCAGCATGGGCTGTACCACCAGCGGCGTGATCACCGCCGCGCTGCCCAGCACCAGCGTCATGTTGGCCACGTTGGAGCCGATCACGTTGCCGATGGCAATGCCCTCGCGCCCCTGGATCGACGCGATCACCGACACCACCATTTCCGGCGCCGAGGTGCCGAACCCCACCACCGTCAGGCCGACCAGCAGCGGGGGAACGCCCAGCAGGCGCGCCGTGGTGGCGGCCGCATTGATGAAGCGATCGGCGGACAGGGCGAGAACGACCAGGCCGCCGGCAACGGCCAGGAAATCGGCCAGCATCATTCGGGAAGGATCCTTGGCGCTCGGCGCGAAAACGCGGATGATAACGCAGGGCTACCGGCAATCCTTGCGGCTGCGGACGCTTGACCCCGGGGCGTATACTGTTGCGTCTGTCCGAGCCGCGCCAATCGCATGACCCAGCCCGCCGTTTCCATCCGCGACATCTACAAGCGATTCGGCGATTTCGAGGCGCTGAAAGGTGTGTCGTTCGACATCCAGCGAGGGGAATTCTTCGGCCTGCTGGGCCCGAACGGCGCCGGCAAGTCCACCCTGATCAGCATCATCGCGGGCCTGTGTCGCGCCACCAGCGGCAACATCGCGGTGCTCGGCCATGACGTGGTCAGCGATTACCGTGCGGCCCGCCGTAGCCTAGGGGTGGTGCCCCAGGAACTGGTCTACGACCCGTTCTTCCCGGTGGAGGACCTGCTACGCCTGCAGGCCGGCTATTACGGCTGCGGCCGGGACTACTGGCCGTGGATCGACGAACTGCTCGAGGCGCTGGAGCTGGACGACAAGCGTGATGCCAGCATGCGCCAGCTGTCCGGTGGCATGAAGCGCCGGGTGCTGATCGCCCAGGCGCTGGTGCACAAACCCGACGTGGTGATTCTCGACGAGCCCACGGCCGGGGTGGACGTGGAGCTGCGGCGGACCCTCTGGCGGTTCACCCGCCGGCTGTACGAGGACGGCCACACCATCGTGCTGACCACGCACTACCTCGAGGAAGCCGAAGAGTTGTGCGACCGCATTGCCATCCTGAATCACGGGGAACTGCGGGTGCTGGAGGACAAACGGGCGCTGCTGGACCGGCATCCGTTCCGCTTTCTCAAGCTGCGCCTGGAAGGCCGCGGGCGGCTGCCCGACGACGTCCGGGCGCTGGCCGAGAATATCAACGGCAAGGAGATCGAACTGCGGCTGGAACAGGGGCGCCACAACATCTCCGACGTGATCGAATCGATCCGCGCCGCCGGTTTCCGGGTGCAGGACGTACGCACCCGCGAACCTTCGCTGGAGGATATCTTCGTCGAGCTCACGGCAGACCAGGGGATGCCGGCATGAACTGGTTTGGCTGCTACACGCTGTTCAAGAAGGAAATCCGCCGCTTCCGGAGCGTGATCGGCCAGACCGTGGCCGCGCCGGTCATCACCGCCATGCTCTATCTGCTGGTATTCCGGCAGGTGCTCGAGGATCGGGTGCAGGTTTATGACGGCGTGGCCTATACCGCGTTCCTGATTCCCGGCCTGATCATGATGAGCATCATCCAGAATGCCTTCGCCAACACCTCGTCATCCATCACCCAGTCCAAGGTGATGGGCAACCTGGTGTTCGTGCTAATGACGCCGTTGTCGGCATTCGAGCTCTACATGGCCTATATCGGCGCCGCGCTGGTGCGGGCGACGCTGGTGGCGGGCGGCCTGTTCCTGATGGCCCAGTTCTTCGTGCGCACGCCCCTGGCGCATCCCATGATGGTGCTGGCGATGCTGTTCCTGGCCGGCGGCACACTGGCAGTGCTGGGGCTGATTGCCGGCATTCTGGCCGACAAGTTCGAGCATCTGGCGGCGTTCCAGAATTTCTTCATCATGCCGCTGTCATTCCTGTCCGGGGTGTTCTATTCGATTCACTCGCTGCCGGATTTCTGGCGTGCGGCATCGCACTACAACCCGTTCTTCTACATGATCGACGGCTTCCGTTACGGCTTTTTCGGCGTCGGCGACGTCGGCCCCTGGCAGACGCTGGGGGTGGTGTCGGTGTTCTTCGTGGCGGTGTCGGGGCTAGCCATCGTCATGCTGGCGCGGGGGACGCGCATCCGCAGCTGACGCCGGCGAGGAATGGATCAGAGAGTCCCCTGACGGGCGTGATAAACTTCGCCGCCCGCAATAATCGACGTTCCAGCCCCGGAATCAGGCCTTTCGCGCATGGTGACACCCGAGCAAATCAAGTCGCTGATCGAAGCCGGTCTGCCCGACGCCACGGTGGAAGTGGTGGGCGACGATGGCACCCACTTCGCCGCCCGGGTGGTGTCGCCCAGCTTTGCCGGGCAGGGCAAGCTGGCGCAGCACCGGATGGTCTACGCCACCCTCGGCGAGCGCATGGGCGGGGAAATCCACGCCCTGTCGCTGAGCACTCTGACCCCGGATCAGGCCGGCGGCCAGTGACCGCCGTTCCGCGGGTCGCGGGGAATGAAACAGAGGGCATTTGATTGATGGACCTGCTGCGCATAGCTGGCGGGCGGCCGCTCGAGGGTGAGGTTCGCGCTTCCGGGGCGAAAAACGCCACGCTACCCATCATGTCGGCCGCACTGCTGATCGACGAGCCGCTGATCGTGGAAAACGTGCCGCATCTGGAGGACGTGACCACCACCAACATGCTGCTGGCGCAGATGGGGGTGAGCGTGACCATCGGCGACCATATGGTGGTGGAAGCCGATGCCTCCACTATTACCTCGAAGGTCGCACCCTACGAGCTGGTCAAGACCATGCGCGCCTCGATCCTGGTGCTCGGCCCGCTGCTGGCCCGCCACGGCGAAGCGGAGGTCTCCCTGCCGGGCGGCTGTGCCATCGGCGCGCGGCCGGTGGACATCCACCTGCGCGGGCTTACCGCGATGGGGGCCGAGATTACGGTCGAGGCCGGCTACATCCGCGCCCGGGCCGGCCGGTTGAAGGGCGCGCGCATCGCGATGGACACGGTGACCGTGACCGGCACCGAGAATCTGATGATGGCGGCCACGCTCGCCGAGGGCACCACGGTGCTGGAAAACGCCGCCCGCGAGCCGGAAGTGGTGGATCTGGCCGACTGCCTCAACGCCATGGGCGCGCGCGTGTCCGGGGCCGGCTCGTCGGTGATCACCATTGAAGGGGTGCGCGCGCTGCACGGTGCCCGCTACCGGGTACTGCCGGATCGCATCGAGACCGGTACCTTCCTGGTGGCCGGCGCGGCCACCCGCGGCCGGGTGCGGGTGAACAACACCGATCCGGCCCTGGTCGAGGCGATCACACTCAAACTGGAAGAGGCCGGCGGCCGCATTACCACCGGACCGGACTGGGTGGCGGTGGACATGGAGGGCCGGCGCCCCCGGTCGGTGAACCTGCGGACATCGCCATACCCGGGCTTCCCGACCGATATGCAGGCCCAGTTCTGCACCCTCAACGCGGTGGCCGAGGGCGTGGGCACGATTACCGAAACCGTGTTCGAGAACCGTTTCATGCACGTGTCGGAACTCCAGCGCATGGGTGCGGACATCCGCCAGGAAGGCAACACCGTGATCGTGCGTGGCCAGGCCGAACTGACCGGCGCGCCGGTGATGGCCACCGACCTGCGGGCCTCGGCCTCGCTGGTGCTGGCCGGACTGGTGGCGGATGGCGCCACCGAGGTCCGGCGCATCTATCACATCGATCGTGGGTACGAATGCATCGAGGAGAAGCTGGCCCAGCTCGGCGCCCGCATTCAGCGGCTGCCGGACCGCGCGCCCATGGAGGCGGTCTCGTGAGCGGCCTGACGCTGGCGCTTTCCAAGGGGCGGATTCTGGAGGACACGCTGCCCATGTTGTCCGCCGCCGGCGTGACGCCTGAGGAAGACCCGCTGACCAGCCGCAAGCTGGTCTTCGCCACCAACGATCCCGGGCTGCGGCTGCTGGTGATCCGGGCCTCGGACGTGCCGACCTTTGTTGCCTACGGGGCCGCGGACGTCGGCGTGGCCGGCAAGGACGTGCTGGTCGAGCACGGCGGCCGTGACCTGTACGAGCCGCTCGATCTGGGCATCGCCCGCTGCCGGATGATGGTGGCCGGCCTGCCCGGAGCCCTGGACGGGCCGGCTTCGCGCCCGCTGCGGGTGGCGACCAAGTACGTGGAAACCGCCCGCGCGCACTTCGCCCGGGTGGGGCGTCAGGTGGAGATCATCAAGCTCTACGGCTCGATGGAGCTGGCGCCGATCGTGGGTCTGGCCGATGTCATCGTGGACCTGGTGGACACCGGCAACACGCTGCGCGCCAACGGGCTTGAGGCCTTCACCGAGATCGACACCATCAGTTCGCGACTGGTAGTGAACAAGGCATCCATGAAGATGAAGCACGCGGCGATCCAGCGCCTGCTGGCGACGTTCGCCACAGCCACCGGAGGCGGTGATGCGGCGGCTGGCTAGCTCGCAGCCCGGTTTCGACGCCGAGTTCACCGCGTTCATCCGGCGCGAGGACGAACGCGAGACCGAAGTGGCCGACCGGGTGGGACGGATCATCCACGAGGTCCGCACCCGTGGCGATGCCGCGTTGCTGGCTTACAGCCGCGAGCTCGACGGCGTGCAGGCCGACTCGGTGGCCGGGCTGGAAATCAGCCGCGAGCGACTCGAGCAGGCGCTGCTGGACATCCCCGGGCGGGAGCGCGACGCGCTGCGCCACGCCGCCGACCGCCTGCGCGATTACGCCGAGTGCCAGCGCATCGACGCCTGGCAGTTCGAGGACGACGACGGCAACACCCTGGGTCAGCTGGTACGGCCGCTGGAACGGGTGGGCGTCTACGCCCCGGGCGGCAAGGCAGCCTACCCCTCGACCGTGCTGATGAACGCGATCCCGGCGCAGGTGGCAGGCGTGGGGGAAATCATTCTGGTATCGCCCCAGCGGGCGGGCGAAACCAATCCGCTGGTTCTGGCCGCGGCGGCGCTGGCGGGGGTGGATCGCATGTTTACGATCGGCGGCGCCCAGGCGGTGGCCGCGCTTGCCTACGGTACCGAGACGGTGCCGGCGGTGGACAAGATCGTCGGCCCCGGCAATGCCTATGTGGCTGCGGCCAAGCGGGAAGTCTTCGGTCAGGTCGGCATCGACATGATCGCCGGCCCCTCGGAAGTGCTGATTCTTGCCGATGGCAGCGGCAATCCCGAATGGGCGGCGCTCGACATGTTTGCCCAGGCCGAGCATGACGAGGAGGCCCGGGCGATCGTGATCAGCCCGGATGCCGATTACCTGGATGCGGTGGCCGCCGCGGTTGAACGACGGCTGGACGAGCAGCCGCGGGCGGCGATCATCCGGGCGTCGCTGGCCGCCCACGGTGCGCTGATCCACACCCGCGATCTGGACGAGGCCGTCGATCTGAGCAACCGCATCGCGCCCGAGCATCTGGAGCTGGCGCTGGACCGGCCGGACGTGATCATCGACGACATCCGCCATGCCGGCGCGGTGTTCATGGGTCATTATTCGCCGGAAGCGTTCGGTGACTACTGCGCCGGGCCCAACCACGTGCTGCCCACCGGCCGCACGGCCCGCTTCTCGTCCCCGCTGGGGGTTTATGACTTCCAGAAGCGGTTGTCCGTGATCCAGGCCTCGCCCGCCGGTGCAGCCCGGCTGGCCCCGATTGCCGCGACGCTGGCGCGCGGCGAAGGGCTGGAGGCCCACGCGCAATCGGCCGAGGCCCGGGCGGGCGGCAGCGATGCCTGAAACACGCCGCCCGGGTTGCCGCCGGTTACCTTTTACCAACGCGCGATGAGCCGGCCCGACGACTGGCTGCGCCCGGAACTGCGCGGGCTGCAGGCCTACCAGGTGGCCGAGGCCGACGGCCTGATCAAGCTCGACGCGATGGAGAACCCCTTCGATCTGCCGGCCGAGGTGGCCGGGCAGTGGGGCGAGGCGCTGAGTGGCCTGCCGGTCAATCGCTACCCCGATGCCGCGGCGCGCGAGGTCAAGCAGGCGCTGCGGCAGGCGATGGGCATTCCCGCGTCGGCATCGCTGATGCTGGGCAACGGCTCCGATGAAATCCTGCAGATACTGATGCTGGCGGTGGCTGCGCCCGACGCTTGTCTGGTGACCCCGGCGCCGGGTTTCGCCATGTTCGGCCTGATCGCGCGCACCGTGGGGCTGCGCTGCGTGTCGGTGCCGCTGGCGGATGATTTTTCGCTGGACGCCGATGCCATGGTCTCGGCCATCGAGCGAGAGCAGCCGGCACTGGTGATCGTGGCCCAGCCGAACAATCCGACCGGCAATGCCTTTGATGCCGCGGCGCTGCGCCGCGTTGTGGAGGCGGCGCCCGGCGCCATGGTGATCGACGAGGCCTATTTTCCGTTCGCGGATGATGACTGCCTCGCGTGGCTGGACGATTACCCGCAGCTGCTGATCATGCGCACGGTGTCCAAACTCGGGCTGGCCGGGCTGCGGCTGGGGTTGCTGGCCGGCGCCCCGGCCTGGATCGAGGCGCTGGAACCTCTGCGACTGCCCTACAACGTGAACAGCCTGACCCAGGCCGCCGCGGCCCTGGCACTCGCGCACTATCCCGCGTTTCAGGCGCAGGCCGAGGCGATCCGCAGGGAGCGGCCGCGCCTGGCGTCGGCGCTGGCAGGCCTGGACGGGGTCGAGGTGTTTCCCAGTCAGGCCAATTTTCTGCTGATGCGGGTGCCGCCGGGTCGCGCGCCGGCCTGGCACGCGGCGCTGCGCGAGCAGGGTGTCCTGATCAAGAATCTTCACGGCAGCCATCCGCGGGTGGCGGATTGTCTGCGGGCAACGGTGGGAACGCCGGCGGAAATCGACGCCCTGATCCGGGCGCTGGAGGTGGTTACTGCCGCCGATCGCGGCTGACCGCTGTGGTATACTGAGTCACCGCAGCAGTGGGCGATCCCGACCGTTTCGTGCCGTCATCGGCGCGCGGTATTACGCCTCGCAGCCGCATCCCTTGAGCGTATCGTCAGAGGACAGGTCTCATGAGCAACGAGGGGGTCGATGTCGGCAAGCGCCGATTCTTGACCACTGCCACCTCGGCCGTTGGTGGTGTGGGCGCCGCATTCGTGGCCGTTCCGTTTATCAGTTCCTGGCAGCCCAGCGCGCGAGCGCGGGCGGCGGGGGCGCCGGTGGAAGTGAATGTCGGCGAACTCGAACCGGGCGCGCGGCTGACCGTGGTGTGGCGGGGCAAGCCGGTGTGGATCGTTCGGCGTACCGACGAGATGCTGGCATCGCTGGAGCCGGTATCCGGCGAATTGCGCGATCCCGACAGTGAAAAGCCCCAGCAGCCGTCCTACTGCCAGAACGCCCAGCGCTCGATCAAGCCGGAGTATCTGGTGATGGTGGGGCTGTGCACGCATCTGGGCTGCCTGCCGGACTATCGCCCGGACAACGCCCAGGGGCAGCTCGACTATCCGGGCTTCTTCTGCGCCTGCCACGGCTCGGCCTATGACATTGCCGGACGCGTCTATCGGGGTGTGCCGGCGCCGCTGAACATGCAGGTGCCGCCCCATCGCTATGCCGACGACAGCGTGATCGTGGTGGGTGAAGATCCCGACAGCGAGACGGAGGCGGCGTAATGAGTCTGATGACCTGGATCGACGAGCGCTTCCCGGCCTCGCAACTGTGGCGCGAACACATCTCCGAGTACTACGCGCCCAAGAATTTCAACTTCTGGTACTACTTCGGCTCGCTGGCGATGCTGGTACTGGTCAACCAGCTGCTCACCGGCATCTGGCTGACGATGTTCTACACCCCGTCGGCGGCGGAAGCCTTCGCGTCGGTGGAATACATCATGCGCGACGTGGAGTGGGGCTGGCTGATTCGCTACATGCACTCCACCGGCGCCTCGTTCTTCTTCATCGTGGTGTACCTGCACATGATGCGGGCGCTGCTCTACGGCTCCTACCAGAAGCCGCGCGAGCTGATCTGGATATTCGGCTGCCTGATCTTCCTGGTGCTGATGGCCGAAGCCTTCATGGGCTACGTGCTGCCCTGGGGCAACATGTCCTACTGGGGCGCGCAGGTGATCATTTCCCTGTTCGGCGCCATTCCGGTGATCGGCGATACGCTGGTGACGTGGGTCAAGGGCGATTTCGTCCTGGGTGACGCCACCCTCAACCGCTTCTTCGCTCTGCATGTGGTCGCGCTGCCGATCGTGCTGCTGGGCCTGGTGGTCGCCCATATCATGGCGCTGCACCACGTGGGGTCGAACAACCCCGATGGCGTGGATATCAAGAAGAACAAGGATGAGCGCGGCATTCCCAAGGACGGTATCCCCTTCCACCCGTACTACACGGTCAAGGATCTGTTCGGCGTCGGGGTGTTCCTGATGCTGTTCGCGGGCGTGATCTTCTTCGTGCCAACGTTCGGCGGCCTGTTCCTGGAGCCGCCTAACTTCACGCCGGCCGACCCGCTGGCCACCCCGGATCACATCGCGCCGGTGTGGTATTTCACGCCGTTCTACTCGATCCTGCGGGCGATCACGTTCGACATGCTGTGGGTGCCGGCCAAACTGTGGGGCGTGATCCTGATGTTCGGCGCGGTGGCCATCCTGTTCTTCCTGCCGTGGCTGGATCGCAGCCCGGTCAAGTCGATCCGCTACAAGGGCTTGCTGTTCAAGGTGATCCTGGCGGTCTTCGTGGCGTCGTTCCTGCTGCTCGGCTATCTGGGTACCCAGCCGCCCGGCGGCTGGCGTGGTCCGGCGGCGCTGATCGGCACCATTGTGTACTTTGCATTCTTCCTGCTGATGCCCATCTACAGCAGGCTCGACAAGACCAAGCCGGTTCCGGAAAGGGTGACCCAATGATGCGGCGGGCGGTACTCATATTGTCGGCAGCGCTGATGGCGCCGGGTGTGTGGGCGGCCGGTGGCCATGCGGTGCCCTACGATTTCAGCCCGGACCTGGGCAACGAAGCCTCGCTGCAGCGAGGCGCCGGCCTGTTCATGAACTACTGTTCGGGCTGCCACTCGCTGCAGTATCTGCGCTATCAGCGGATGACCGATGATCTCGGCATTCCCGAGGAGATGGTGCAGGAAAACCTGATCTTCTCGGATGTGCCGAATCACGAGCGCATCCACACCGGGCTGCCCGAGAAGTCGTCGACATGGTTCGGCAAGGCGCCGCCGGATCTGACGCTGGTCGCGCGTTCACGCGGGGCGGACTGGCTGTACAGCTTCCTGCGGACCTATTACATCGATGACAGCCGGCCGACCGGCGTCAACAACGTGGTGTTCTCGAACACCGCGATGCCCCACGTGCTGGCCCCCCTGCAGGGCTATCAGGCCGAGCCGGCTCACGACGACGGAGGCGGTGGCCACGGTGGCGCGCCCGAGTTCGAACTGGTTCAGGCCGGCAGCATGAGCGAGGACCAGTACGAACAGGCGGTTGCCGACATCACCAATTTTCTGGTGTACGCCGGCGAGCCCGCAAAAATGGTGCGTTACGGCATGGGGTTCAAGGTGATTCTCTTCCTGGCGGTTTTCACGCTTCTGGCATGGTTGCTCAAGCGTGAATTCTGGCGTGACGTGCATTGATCCGCCATCGCTGGATATCGGCAATGAAGTCTGAGGCGGTCGGCTCATGGTAAGCGCGGCCAGCCGGCGATCCCTGATGACACTGTTCGCGGGCGCCGACTGTCCGCACAGTCATCGCATCCGGATGGTGATCGCCGAAAAGGGGATCGACAGCCTGGATACGGTCGAGGTCCGGCCGGGCGAGACCAGCGAAGACCTGATCGACCTCAATCCCTACAACACGGTGCCCACGCTGGTGGACCGTGATCTGGTGATGTACGACCCGCGCATCATCATGGAATACCTCGACGAGCGCTTCCCCCATCCGCCGCTGATGCCGGTGGATCCGGTGATGCGGGCCCGCTACCGTCTGGCCATCTTCCGCATGGAACAGGACCTGTACGGTCTGATCGACGATCTGCACGGCACCCCGGCGCAGGTCCGCAAGGCCCGCACCCGCCTGCGCGAGATTCTCACCACCCTGGCCGCCGATTTCTCCGCCCGTCCCTTCATGGGCGAGGAGTTCTCATTGGTGGACTGCACCTTCGCGCCGATCCTCTGGCGGCTGGACCATTACGGCGTGGAACTGCCGCCCAAGCAGGGCAAGCGCCTAGGCGAATACGCCCGTCGCCTGTTCGGGCGCGCTGCCTTCCGGGCCAGCCTGACCGAGCAGGAAGCCGCCATGCGGGCGGGATGACGGGCCCCCGACGACACGCGTTACCATGGCCGATGTGACTTCCCGCCGCCCTTATCTGATCCGGGCCATCTATGACTGGGTGCTGGACAACGGCCTGACGCCGCATCTGCTGGTGGCGGCCGATGCTGTCGGCGTCGAGGTGCCGGGGGAGTTCGTCACCGAGGACAGCCGGATCACCATCAACGTCAGCCCCACCGCGGTGCGCAATCTCGAGCTGGGCAACGACTGGATTCACTTCTCGGCCCGCTTTTCCGGCCGGCCGTTCCAGGTGAATGTGCCCCCCGGCGCGGTGCTGGCGCTCTACGCTCGCGAGAACGGCGAGGGCATGCTCTTCGGCGAGGCCGAGGACCCGCCCGAACCGCCACCGCCCGACACCGGCGGTGATGATGACAGCGACACCGGCGGCAAGCCGCGCGGCAGTCACCTCAAGGTGGTCAAGTAGCCGTCGGACTCAGGGCGTCCCGAACAGGGCTTCGTCGATGGTGTCGCACAGGCAGTGGATGAACAGCAGGTGCACTTCCTGGATGCGGGCGGTGACGTCGGAGGCGGCGCGCAGTTCCATGTCCTCCGCGCCCAGCCGGGTGGCCATCGCTCCCCCGTCCCGGCCGGTCAGCGCCAGTACCCGCATCGACGCCGCGTGGGCGCTGTCGATGGCCGCTACCACGTTGGGCGAGTTGCCGCTGGTGCTGATTGCCAGCAGCACGTCACCGGGCTGGCCCAAGGCCTCGACCTGCCGGGAGAACAGCCGCTCGTAGCTGTAGTCGTTGGCGATTGCGGTCAGCGTCGAGCTTTCCGTGGTCAGCGCCACCGCCGGCAGCGCCCGCCGTTCCCGCTCGAAACGGTTGATCAATTCCGAGGAGAAATGCTGGGCGTCGCCCGACGAGCCGCCGTTGCCGCAGGAAAGAATCTTGCGGCCGGCGGCCAGCTGGTGGGCCAGCATGGTGCCGGCGGCGCTGATCTGGGGCAGGGTGCGTGTCAGCGTATCGCGCTTGGCGGCGATGCTGTCTTCGAAGAATTGGGTGATCCGATGGGTCGTGCTCATGCTCGTCAGTCCAGTTGAAAGGCGTCCTCGATCCATTCGAGAGCGCCATCGGGGCCCACGCCCACCACGTCGAACCGCAGCGGCCGCGCCGCCAGTGCCGGGCGGGCCTGCAGCAGACAGCGGGCGGCATGGATGAGCCGCTGCTGTTTGCGGGCGGTGACGGTTTCCACCGCCCGCCCGTAATCCGATCGACTGCGCTGGCGCACTTCCACCACGATAACGGTCTCGCCGTCGTCCAGGACGAGGTCGAGTTCGCCGCCGGGGCGGCGAAAATTGCGGGTCAGACAGCGCAGGCCCTGCTGACGGGCGCGTTCCAGCACCGCCGACTCGGCGGCCGCGCCGCGGGCCTGCCGGGTGGTCGCGGGCATGGGCGAATCAGCTGCCGCTCTGCCCGGCGTCCAGCGGGATGAACCCGTTTTCCGGCCGTGCCGGCTCGATCGGCGTGGGCTTGCCGCGGCTGAATTCGCCCCAGTTCAGGCGGCGACGGATCTGACCGTCGGGCTCCAGATACAACGCGCCGGTCGCACCCTCAAACAGGTCGCCCGCCCGCATTTCCCCGGCCCGGATGCGAGCCGCCAGTCGCCAGGCATCCAGCCCCATGGCGAACAGGCGCGGATAGCGGTCGGCATCATCCGGCCAGCGTTCGGCGATTGCGCTCAGCCGGGGGACATCGTCGCGTGCCAGCACCCAGGGCATGTCGGCGAACATCAGGCCGTTCAGATCGATATCGCGGTCCGGGTCGACCTGGCCGGTATAGGCGTGGGAGGTGGCCAGCACCGGCAGGCTCGTGGCCCGGTAGAAGCGCAGCTGAGTGCGGATCAGCCGCGCGTGGTTGGGCTGGGCGGCCAGAAACACGAAGTCCACGTCCTGGCGCCGGCCCTGCTCAACCGGTTCGCCATCAGCATTGGTAGCAACCTCGCGGGCCTGTCCCTCGCGCACACCGGTATACCTGAGCACCCGCTTGATCGGCTCGGCGTGGTCGTTCTGCGAGGTGTCGTAGGTGGCGTAATCCACCAGATCACCACCCGCGTAATAGAACGCCTCCTCGAAGGCACCCAGCACCCGCTGGCCCCAGTCGCCGTCCGGCACCAGCGCGATGGCGCGGCGCCAGCCCTCGGCGGCGGCGCGGTCGGCAACCGCCCGGGCTTCGTCCTCGGGCGCGAGACCGAACTGATAGAAGCCGGGGAACTGATCGGCGTTGTCCTGGTAATTCAGCGCCAGCACCGGCATCGGCAGCTGCGGCACGCCGGTGAGATCGGCAACCTGCGCCTTGCCCAGCGGTCCGACCAGGATGCCGACACCGTCGGCGCGGGCCTGGTCAATCGTCGCGGCCACATTGCGTTGCCGATTGGTGTCGTAGATGCGGACATCCGCCCGCGGCGCGGACTCCTCGTAATAACCGGCGAGAAAGCCGTCCCGCACGGCGCCGGCGGCGCCTTCGAACTGCCCGGAAAGCGGCAGCGCCAGGCCCACTACCCGGGCGCCGCGTCCGCCGGCGCCGGGCATGTCCGGCGACATCGGCTGATAGCCCAGCTGCTCGGGCAGGATGTGGCGGGTGGCCGGATGCCCGGGGTGACGCTGTTCCCAGGCCTGCAGGTCGCGGGTGAGCGTGTCGCGATCGGGCGTGACCTGACCGGCGATGCCGGCCAGTTCCACCCAGCCACGGGTGATGGCGTCGGCCGCGGCCAGGGCGGCACGGTCCTGTGCCGGCGATTGCGCCGCCCGCAGACGCTCCCAGATGCGTTCATCGTTGCGGCGTATCGCGCGTGGCTCCAGCAGCCACACGCTGCGCTGAACCAGGGCGTGGACGCCGTCGATAGTACGCCCCGCCTCGAACAACAGCTCCGCGCGCAATGACCAGGTGCGGGCCGCCACCAGTGGTGACGCGCCGGCGGAGGGGGGCGAAATGCGGTCCAGTGCTTCGGCCGGGGACAGGCCGGCCACTTCGGCGCGCAGTTCCACCGAAACCAGGCGGGCCTCGTCGTCGGCCCCGAGGCTGTTGGCGTTGACCTGATTCAGCATCTGCTGCGCCCGCGCGCCGTCGCCCGCTTCCACCGCGGCCTCGGCGGCCCGCAGGTACAGCGGACTCCGCCGGGGCTCACTGGCCGCCTGTGCCGCCTGTTCATACAGAACCGAGGCCTGTGACGGCTCGCCGCGGGAAGCGGCTGCCGCGGCACGGTCCACCGGGCCGCCGCGATCACCGCCGGTCGGTAGAGCGGCGCAGCCGGCGAGGATGAATGCGGCCGGTATCAGCGGCAGCCAGCGCGTGAAGAAAGTCGGGATTGCGATCATCGGGGCCTGTTCCTGCGATGGCGGCGGGTCACATCGATGCCAGGTCGGCCCGCAAGCGGGCAGTGGTCGATGCCGGGCGCTACCATAGTAGCGTTTTCCGCAAGAATCCATGCCACCGGCTGCCCGTTCCGTGACCCAGACCGCCTGCCTCTACATCGTCGCCACCCCGATCGGGAATCTCGGGGACCTGTCGACGCGGGCGGCCGAGGTGCTGCGCACGGTGGATCTGGTGGCGGCGGAGGATACCCGCCACAGCCGCCGCCTGATGGATTCGATCTCGGCCGACGTGCCCATGCTCTCGCTGCATGAGCACAACGAGTCACAGCGGGTGACGCAGCTACTGGGGCGCCTCGAGGCGGGGGCGAGAATCGCCCTGATCTGCGATGCCGGCACGCCGCTGATCAGCGACCCCGGTTTCGTGCTGGTTCGGGCGGTGCGCGACGCTGGTCACCGGGTGGAAGCGCTGCCGGGGCCCTGTGCGGCCATCGCGGCGCTCTCGGTGAGCGGTCTGCCCACCGACCGCTTCGTGTTCGAGGGCTTTCTGCCGTCCCGAGCCACCGCCCGGCGGCGTCGGCTCGGGGAGCTGGCGGGCGAGCCGCGCACGCTGATCTGCTACGAGTCCAGTCATCGGGTGGCCGCCACCGTGGCCGATATCGTCACCGAGCTGGGCAGCGAACGACCGGTCACGCTCGCCCGGGAGCTCACCAAGCTGCATGAACAGACCGTGACCCTGCCGGCCGGCGAGCTGGTGGACTGGCTGCAGGCGGATGATCAGCGTCGGCGTGGGGAGTTCGTGCTGGTCATCGGCGGGTCGGACGCGCCGCCGCCGGCCGAGACCGCGGGGTTGACCCCGGAGCGCATCCTGCGTGAACTGCTGCGGTCGATGCCGGTGACGCAGGCGGCCCGCAGCACGGCGCGTCTGACCGGTATGCCCCGCAATCAGCTCTACGACCTGGCGCTGGCGCTGCGCGATACCCCCGAGTGACGGCGCGATCGGCTAACATGGCGGTGGAGTCGGCTGGACAGTCGCGGTCGCCGGCAACGGCGACGGAGGAAAGTCCGGGCTCCATAGGGCAGGGTGCCAGGTAACGCCTGGGGGGCGCGAGCCTACGGAAAGTGCCACAGAAAACATACCGCCGATGGCCCGCGCAAGCGGGATCAGGCAAGGGTGAAAAGGTGCGGTAAGAGCGCACCGCGCGGCCGGCAACGGTTCGTGGCAGGGTAAACCCCACCCGGAGCAAGACCGAATAGGGGAGCATCGTGCGGCCCGTACGGCTCCCGGGTAGGTCGCTAGAGGCGGATGGCGACATCCGTCCCAGACGAATGACTGTCCCAGACAGAACCCGGCTTACAGGCCGACTCCCATAACGAATGGCGGTGCCGCGCAAGCGGCACCGCACCCCGTCTTTTCTCCCGCGAGCGGGAGAAATCGAAAGAGGGAAGCCGGGAAGGGAGCAACCCGCCGACGCCGGAATTCGTCTCGCACCGCACCCCGTCCTTTCTCCCGCAAGCGGGAGAAACCGAAAGAGGGTCGCCGGGAAGGTAGCAATCCGCCGACGCCCGAATTCGCCCCGCGCCACCACACCTCATCGCTTCTGGGGCAAACGGTAGAAGCCGCAAGCGGTCCGCCCTTCCGAGCGATGGGCCCACGCCGCAGCCAGTCTGTTTCTGGCGAGGATAAACCGTATGTCAGGCGCGCAAGCCTGTTACCCGGCGTTCCCGCCACCCCGTTGGCGACTATCGAACGCCGCCCCGTCATGCGGACGCTTGCCGACGGTAGCGATTGATGTCGTCGGTCATCAATCGGCCTTAAACGGCTGTCCATGTGACGATTTTTCGCCCCACATCATGCCACTCTCGGGCTTGTCTTCTAAGCATCTGTTTCACCGACGTTTTTACCCTGAAGCAGGTGTCACTTTTCCTTGACACGGGAATTCGGAGGTGCCTATAGTGGCGATTAAGGGCAAAAAGTGGTTTGAAGTGGAACGCCGCTTCAGGGAGCCAGCACCGTGTTCAGGGGTTCCAGTCCAGTCACCGTCGACGCGAAGGGACGCTTCGCCATTCCATCGGCTTACCGTCAGCCGATTCGGGATGCTTGCGGCGGTCGGATTGTGGTCACCCAGCACTGGGATCGTTGTCTTCTGATCTACCCGCAGCCGCAGTTCCAGGCCTTCGAAAGCGAGCTGCTCAGCCGCGGTGGACTCAATCCCAAGGTGCGCGACATCCAGCGATTCCTGCTGGGCAATGCGCGTGACCTGGAAATGGACAAGCAGGGACGACTGCTGTTGCCGAGCCCGTTGCGCGGGTTTGCCGGCATCGACTCCCGCGCCGTGCTGATGGGCGTGGGCAATCTTTTCGAACTCTGGGCAGAAGACGATTGGCAGGCGCGAAACGACGCCAGTTGCGACGAGCTGGCTGCGCAGGCGGCGGCGGGCGCGCTGCCCGATGCGCTGCAGGATCTACCGCTTTGACCGGGTGTGGCCACGGGGCCATCGGGAACAGGGAGATGGCGCGAGCATGGGCGATGAATGACCGGCCTCACGCCTCGGTGTTGCTGGACGCCGCGGTCGACGCGTTGTTCGTGCGGCCGGGCGGCGTCTACGTGGATGCCACCTACGGGCGCGGTGGCCACACCGGTGCCATTCTCGAGCGTCTGGGCGGTCAGGGCCGGTTGCTGGCGGTGGATCGCGACCCGGATGCCCAGGCCCACGCCGAACGCAGCTGGGGGCGCGAGCCCCTTTTTCAGTTTCGCCGCACGGGCTTCGACCGCCTCGGCGCGGTGATCGCGGACGCCGGTCTGACCGGCCGGGTCGACGGCATTCTGTTCGATCTGGGGCTGTCCTCGCCGCAGGTGGACGACGCCAGCCGCGGGTTTTCCTTCCGCCACGGTGGCCCGCTGGACATGCGCATGGATCCCGACACGGGTGAAAGCGCGGCCGAGTGGCTGGCGCGGGCGGATCTGGGTGACATCGCGGGTGTTCTGCGTCGCTACGGGGAGGAGAAGCTGGCCGGGCGCATCGCCCGGGCCATCGTGACCGCCCGCGAGCATGCCCCCATTGACACAACCGACCGGCTGGCCGCGATCGTGGCCGATGCCACCCCGGCCCGGATTGCCGCCGGCAGCCGGATTCATCCCGCCACGCGCACGTTTCAGGCGCTGCGTATCCAGGTCAACGACGAGCTGGGCGCGCTTCAGGCGGCCCTGGACGCCTGCCCGGCCGCGCTTGCCGATGGCGGTCGGCTGGCGGTGATCAGCTTTCATTCGCTGGAGGACCGCATCGTCAAGCGGTTCATGCGGGCCGAGGCGCATCCGCCGCCACCACCGGTACCCATGGCGGCCGAGCCCGAGCCCGGCTTCGCGCTGGTGGGCAAGCCCCGGCGACCGGACGCCGCGGAAGTGGCGGCCAACCCCCGTGCCCGCAGCGCCGTGTTGCGGATCGCGGAACGGCGGCGCTCATGACCGGGCGGCGGGCCGTACTACTGACAGTGCTGGGCGGTGTTGCGCTGGCCAGCTCGGTGGCCGTGATCGAGGCCAAGCACCAGTCGCGGGAGCTGCAGTCGGAGTTGCAGGTGCTGCGGGTGGAGCGTGATCGCCTGCGCACGGAATGGTCACAGCTGCAGCTGGAGGAAAGCGCCTGGGCCAATCCGGACCGGGTCGCTCGCATGGCGCGGGAACAGTTGGACATGCAAGTGCCGCGTCACTTCGAACTGATCGAGGCACAGCCGTGAACCGGTCGCGGCGCCGCAATCACAAGCTGGAGCCGCCGCCGGCCTGGCGGGCCCGCGCGATGCTCGGGCTGTTCGGCGTGTTTGCCGTGATGCTGGGGGCCCGGGCGTTCGAGCTGCAGGTGCTGGATCAGGAATTCCTCAACGAGGAGGGCGCCAAGCGGCATCTGCGGACGATGGAAGTGCCGGCGGTCCGCGGCGCCATCCGCGACCGCCGCGGTGCGCCGCTGGCCCTTTCAGCACCCACGGAATCCGTCTGGGCGGTGCCGGCGGCGCTACTGGAGGATCCCGGGCGACTGTCCGCGCTGGCGGGCGAACTGGACTACAGCACGGCGGAACTTCGTGACCGTCTGGAAAATTATCGCGAACGTCAGTTCCTGTATCTGCAGCGCCAGCTGAGTCCGGCCCATGCCCAGCGGGTGATGGCGGTGGGTGCCCCGGGCGTGTTCCTGCAGCGCGAGTACCGGCGGTACTACCCGGGCGGTGAATCCACCGCCCAGCTGGTGGGGCTGACCGACATCGACGGTCGCGGCCAGGAGGGCATCGAGCTGGCGCTGGACGATGAACTCGATGGCGCGCCCGGCAGCCGCCGCGTGATCAAGGACCGTGTCGGTCGGGTGGTGGAGGATCTGGCCGAGTTCACCCCGCCCGATCCCGGTGGCGATGTGCGGCTGACCGTGGATCTGCGTCTGCAGGCGCTGGCCTACCGCGAGCTCAAGGCGGCAGTGCTGGAACACCAGGCCAGTGCCGGCGTGGCGGTGATGGCCGACCCGGAAACGGGCGAAATCCTGGCCATGGTGTCCTTTCCCAGTTTCAATCCGAACAGCCGCGAATCGATCCCGACCGGGACGTTGCGGCATCGGGCCGTCACCGACACGTTCGAGCCCGGTTCCACCTTCAAGCCGCTGTTGATCTCGCGAGCGCTGGATGCCGGCGCGTTCACGCGCGACAGCGTGATCGATACCGAGGGCGGGCGCTTTCGCGTGGGTCGCCTGACGGTTCGTGACTTCCGCGACTACGGCGATGTCGATCTGCGTCGGCTGCTGACCAAGTCCAGCAACGTGGGCGCGGCCAAGGTGGGATTGAAGTTGGGGCCGGAACGGCTCTGGCAGGTCTACAACGACTACGGTTTCGGCACCATCAGCGGCGTTCGCTTCCCGGGCGAGCGCTATGGTGTGCTCCGCAATTTCGCCCGCTGGGATGATGTCACCACCGCCACCGCGGCCTATGGCTACGGGGTGTCGGTCACGGCGCTGCAGCTGATCCGGGCCTATGCGGCACTGGCGGACGATGGCCGGCTTCGGGATCTGCGGCTGACCCTGGCCGGCGAGGATGACTGGCAGGCCGCGCCCAGGCAGGTGATTTCGGCTGACGCCGCCGCCAAGGTGCGCGATCTGCTCGGCGACGTCGTGTCCGCGGAAGGCACGGCCGGGCGGGCCGCGGTGCCCGGCTACCGCGTGGTCGGCAAGACCGGCACGGTGCGCAAGGTCGAAGGCGCGGGCTACGACGCCGCCAGTCACCAGTCCCTGTTCGTGGGCATGGCGCCGGCCGATGACCCGGCGCTGGTCACGCTGATAATGGTCGATGAGCCCGGCAGCGGGGACTACTACGGTGGGCTGGTGGCCGCGCCGGCCTTTTCCAACATCATGCGGGAGGCGCTGCGCATTCTGCGCGTGCCGCCGGACAACCCGGCGACCCTGACTGCCGACGCCGCGGCCGAACCGGAGTCCAAGTCATGAGCCTGGTCGCGCTGCAGCCGGCACCGATGCGGCTGGACCGGCTGCTGGCCGGGCTGGGTGAGCCCCCGGTTGACGAACTGGCGGTGACCGGTCTGGCCACGGACAGCCGGCAGGTGTCTCCCGGTGACCTGTTCCTGGCCTGTGGCGGGGGCAAGCGGCACGGGATGGCATACATCGATGATGCGCTGGCCCGCGGTGCGGTTGCCGTACTCTGGGATGGCGATCAGCCACCGACCGTGACGGTGCCGGCCATCCGGGTGACCGATCTGCATCGGCATGTGGGCGAGATCGCGTCGCGCTTCCACGGCAATCCGTCGGCCAGCATGCTGGTGGTCGGCGTCACCGGCACCGACGGCAAGACCTCGGGCACCCATCTGCTCACGCAGGCGTTGATGCATCTTGGTCGCATCAGCGGCTATCTGGGCACGCTTGGTTACGGCTGGCTGGATGCGCTGGCGGCGCCCACTCACACCACGCCGGATGCGGTATCGCTGCAGGGTTGGCTGGCCCGGCTGGCGGCCGCGCGGGCGGAGGCTGTGGCGCTGGAAGTGTCATCGCATGCGCTGGACCAGTGCCGGGTCGATGGCACCGACATCGACATCGCCGTGCTTACCAACCTGGGCCGCGATCACCTCGACTATCACGGCAGCGTGGAGGCCTACGTCGCCGCCAAGCGGCGGCTGTTCGAGTTTGCCGGGCTCGATCACGTCATTCTGAATATCGACGATGCCACCGGCGCGGCCTGGTTCGCCGACATGGCTGAACGCGGTGGCTCGGTGGCATACGGCCTGATGCCGCATACCCCGCCGATCACCGGGCTGCATGTTTTTGCCACCGACGTGCTGACCCGACCGGGCGGCCTGGTGGTGGAAGTAGACAGCAGCTGGGGTCGCCTGCGGGTGGAAAGCGGGCTGCTCGGTCGTTTCAACGCCTACAACCTGCTGGCGGTGCTGTCGGTGCTGCTGGTCGACGGCGTTGCCCCCGAGCGGGCGGTGTCGGCGCTGGCCGCGCTGCAGACCGTGCCCGGCCGCATGGAAGTGGTCGACGCCCCGGGCCAGGGCCCGTTGGTGGTGGTTGACTATGCCCACACCGCGGCGGCGCTTGAGCACGCGCTTCGCGCCCTGGGTGAGCATGTTGATGGCCGGCTGCACTGCGTGTTCGGCTGCGGCGGCAATCGTGATGCGGGCAAGCGCCCGTTGATGGGAGCGGCCGCGGCCCGGCTTGCGGACTGGGTCTGGGTGACCGACGACAACCCCCGCCATGAAGATGGCGACGCCATCGTGCGGGCCATCGTCTCGGGGATGCCCGGGGATGCCGCGGTGACCGTACAGCGTGACCGCGCGCTGGCCATCGCCGAGGCGATTGCCGCGGCTGGACCGAATGATGCCGTGCTGATCGCCGGCAAGGGCCATGAAACCGATCAGCAGATCGGCGATGAACGGCGGCCTTTCGATGACCGTCTGGCCGCCCGTCGCGTGCTGGAGGCGGCATGAAGCTCCGGCTCAGCGAAGTCGCCACCCTGGTCAACGGCCGTCTGGTCGGGGAGGACGCCTGGGTAGAGGGGGTTTCCACCGACACCCGGCGGCTGGCGCCCCGGTGTCTGTTCGTCGCCCTGCGCGGTGAGCATCACGATGGCCACGAGTTCGTGCGGCGCGCCGCTACCCTGGCGGCCGGCGCGGCGCTGGTGGCGCGCGAGGTCGACGGCGGCCCGGCCCAGATCGTGGTCGGGGATACCCTGGCGGCACTGCAGCGTCTGGCCGCGGCCTGGCGGTTGCGCAGCAACGCGCCGGTGCTGGCCGTGACCGGCAGCAATGGCAAGACCACCGTCAAGACCATGCTGGCGGCGATTCTGGGCCAGAGCGGCCGGGTGCTGGCGACCCGGGGCAATTTGAACAATCACATCGGTGTGCCGTTGACGCTGCTCGAGCTGGGTGCCGAGCACGACTTCGCGGTGGTCGAGATGGGGGCCAACCATCCCGGCGAGATCGCATTGCTGACCCGGCTGGCCCGCCCGAACGTCGGGCTGATTACCAACGCCGGGGATGCGCACTTGGAGGGCTTCGGCTCCCGCGAGGGGGTGGCCCGCGCCAAGGGCGAACTGTTCGCCGACCTGGCAGCCGACGGCATCGCGGTGATCAACGCCGATGATGCCTATGCCGATTTGTGGGGGGAGCTGGCCGGCGATCGCCGGCAGCTGCGCTTCGGTCTTCGGGGGAAGACCGAGGTGCGCGCGCATGACGTGGCCACCGAGGCCAACGGTATGCGCTTCGTGCTGACCGCGCCCGATGGGGAGGCGGCGGTGACCCTGCCGCTGGCCGGCCGGCACAACGTTGCCAACGCGTTGGCAGCCGCCGCGGCCGCCGCCGCGGTGGGTACGCCCGTGGCAGCGATTGCGGCCGGTCTGGCCGCGGTGCCGCCGGTGGCGGGACGACTCCGTGCTCGTTCCGCCACCGGCGGCGCCACCCTGATCGACGATAGCTACAACGCCAATCCGGATTCGCTGGCCGCTGCCATCGAGGTGTTGACCGCGGGCACCGGGCAGGCCTGGCTGGTGCTTGGCGACATGGCCGAACTCGGCGATGCCACCGACAAACGCCATGCCGAAGCCGGACGCCTGGCCCGCAAGGCCGGGGTGCGGCGTTTGTTCACCATCGGCCGCCACAGCGCCCTGGCGGCCGGGACGTTCGGTGATGGTGCCCGACATTACGAGGAGCGCGAGGCCCTGGTGCGGGATGTCGCCGATGGGCTGTCAGCCGACGTGACTGTGCTGGTGAAGGGGTCGCGCTCGGCCGGCATGGAACAGGTGGTCGAGGCGCTGATCTGCAACGACGCGGCTGAGCCGGCCGGGGCAGGTGTCGGATGCTGATGCACCTGGCCGAATTTCTGGAGCAGTACTACAGCGGTTTCCGCGTATTCCAGTTCCTGACCTTCCGCGGGATTCTCGGGGTGCTGACGGCCATGGTGTTCAGCTTTGTCGCGGGCCCGTGGATGATCCGCCACCTGACCGTGCGTCAGATCGGCCAGCAGATTCGCGAGGACGGACCCGAGTCGCACCTGATCAAGGCCGGCACCCCGACCATGGGGGGCACGCTGATCCTGTTCGCGGTGCTGGTGGCCACGCTGCTGTGGGCCGATCTGTCGAATCAGTGGGTGTGGGTGGCGATATTCGTGACCGCGGCTTTCGGGGCGGTCGGTTTCGTCGACGATTATCTCAAGCTCAAGGTGGGAAACAGCCGGGGCCTGTCGGCGTTGACCAAGTACGGCTGGCAGAGCGTGATCGGGCTGGCGGCAGCGCTGTGGGTATATGCCGGCGCGGAAACCGGGGCCGAGACAAGTGTATTGATCCCCATGCTCAAGGATGTGGCGATCCCGCTGGGAGCCGGCTACATCCTGTGGACCTACCTGGTGGTGGTCGGGTCAAGCAACGCGGTGAATCTGACCGACGGCCTCGATGGCCTGGCGATCATGCCCTGCGTGATGGTGGCCTCGGCGCTGGGTGTCTTCGCTTACGTCACCGGGCATACCGAATTCTCGAATTACCTGGGCTTCCACTACATCGAGGGGGTCGGGGAACTGGCCATCTTCTGCACCGCCATCGGTGGCGCGGGCCTCGGATTCCTGTGGTTCAACACCTATCCGGCGCAGGTGTTCATGGGCGACGTCGGCGCACTGGCCCTGGGGGCCGCGCTGGGCATCGTCGCCGTTATCGTGCGCCAGGAAATCGTGCTGGTGGTGATGGGTGGCATCTTTGTCGCCGAAACCGTGTCGGTGATTCTGCAGGTGGCCAGTTTCAAGCTGACCGGCCGGCGCATGTTCCGCATGGCGCCGCTGCATCATCACTTCGAACTCAAGGGCTGGGCCGAGCCCAAGATCATCGTGCGCTTCTGGATCATCACCCTGGTGCTGGTCCTGATCGGTTTGTCCACGTTGAAGATCCGATGAGTAGCGCGACTCGGGACTCGGAACTCGGGACGCCGAATGGGGCGCGTCTGATCGTGGGCATGGGGGCCACCGGACTGTCCGTGGCGCGATATTTGTTGCGAGCGGGCATGCCGTTCGCGGTGACCGACAGCCGTTCGCAGCCGCCCAGGGCGCCGGATCTGGAGAGCCTGGCCGACGTCCCGAACAGCTTCGGCGCCTTTGCGTCGCCGCTGCCTCTGGACCAGCTTGCCGAGGTCGTGGTCAGTCCCGGCGTGTCGCTGGACGAGCCTTTCCTGCATGAGGTCCGGGCCGCCGGTATTCCGATCATCGGCGACATCGAGTTGTTCGCCCGTGCGCTCCAGCCGGCGACTCCCGAGGCCCGAGTTCAGTCTGTGATCGCCATCACCGGCTCCAACGGCAAGTCGACGGTCACCGCGCTGGTGGCGGAAATGGCCGAGGCGGCTGGTCGGCAGGTGGCCGTCGGCGGCAATTTCGGCCGGCCCGCTCTGGACCTGCTCGACGAGGGCGCCGAACTATTCGTGCTGGAGCTGTCGAGCTTCCAGCTGGCGCTGGTTGAAAGCCTGGCGCCCGCCGCGGCGACGGTGCTCAACGTCAGCGCCGATCACATGGACCGGCATGCCGACATTGAAGACTACGCGGGGATCAAGGCCCGCATCTTCCGGCGGGCGACGGTGTCCGTGGTCAACGGGGACGATGCTCGGGTTGCCGCCATGGCCACGTCGGGCCGGCGCGTGGTGATCGGTGACCGGGCCGGTGACTGGCATCTGGACGGACCGGCCGCAGCGCCGATCATCTGCCGCGGGGATCAGGCGTTCCTGGCCGCGGCCGACCTGCCGCTGCGCGGCCGCCACAACCTGTGCAACGCCCTGGCCGCGCTGGCGCTGGGCGAGGCGGTCGGATTGCCCGACGCTGCCATGCGCGAGGCCCTGCAACGATTTCCCGGGCTGCCGCACCGCTGCCAGTTCGTGGCCTCGGTTAACGGGGTGGACTGGGTCAACGACTCCAAGGGCACCAATGTGGGCGCCATGCTGGCCTCGCTGGACGGCCTGCCGGGCCCGATTCTGCTGCTGGCCGGCGGCCAGGCCAAGGGCGGGGATTTCACGCCGGTGGGGCCGGTGATGTCGCGCAAGGGCCGGTTGGCGATCCTGTTCGGTGTCGATGCAGCGCGTATTGCCGACGCGCTGCGCGACCACGTGGCGATCGAGCAGGTGCCGGGGCTGGATGAGGCGATCGATCGTGCCGCCGGCGTGGCCGAGCCGGGGGACACGGTCCTGCTGTCGCCCGGTTGCGCCAGCTTCGACCAGTTCCGGGGCTACGAGGACCGCGGCGAGCGCTTCATGGCCGGCGTGCGGAGGCTGGCGGCATGAATCTGCGCCCGAACGTCGCATGGCGGCTGCCGGCCGGTTCGGTGGATGCCTGGTTCGCCACCACGGTCGCGTTGCTGCTGGGTCTGGGTCTGGTGATGGTGGGCTCGGCCTCGGTGGCGGTGGCCGACCGGCTGGCGGATGAACCGCTGCATTTCTTCTACCGCCAGGCGGTGTACGCGCTGATCGGCCTGGGTCTGGGGTTCGTGGTTCTGCATGTGCCGCTGCGTATCTGGCAGGCCAACAGTTTCAATCTGCTGGCGGTGTCCATGGGGATGCTTCTGCTGGTGCTGATTCCGGGGATCGGCCACGAGGTCAACGGTGCCCGTCGCTGGATCGATCTGGGCGTGGTGTCGGTCCAGGTATCCGAGCCGGCAAGGCTGGGCCTGCTGCTGTACCTGGCCGGTTATGCCGTGCGGCAGCAGGTGGAGCTGCGCACCAGTTTCGCCGGCCTCCTGCGGCCGGTGCTGCCGATCGGGCTGGCCTGCCTGCTGCTATTGATCGAACCGGATTACGGCGCCTGCGCGGTGCTATTCGCGGTGACCGGCATCCTGATGTTTCTGGCCGGCGCCCGGCTGTCGCATCTGCTGGTTCTGGCCGGAACGGCCGGGGGGCTGCTGGTGATGGCGGCGCTGTCGTCGCCCTACCGGGTGGCGCGGCTGATCAGTTTTACCGACCCCTGGGCACACCCCTATGCCAGCGGTTTTCAGCTGACCCAGTCGCTGATTGCCATTGGTCGGGGCGAGGTGGTCGGCGTGGGGCTTGGCAACAGCGTCCAGAAGCTGTTGTACCTGCCCGAGACCCATACCGATTTCCTGTTCGCCATCCTCGCCGAGGAGTTCGGGCTGATCGGGTCGCTGGCAGTGATCGCGCTGTTCACGCTGTTCGTGTGGCGGGCGTTCGCGATCGGCCGGCGGGCAATGGACGCGGGCATGCTGTTCGGGGCGTTCCTGGCCTTTGCGCTGTCCAGCTGGATGGTCCTGCAGGCGTTCATCAATATTGCGGTGAACATGGGCATGCTGCCCACCAAGGGCCTGACGCTGCCGTTGATGAGCTATGGCGGCTCCAGCCTGGTCGTGATGTGCGTGCTGGTGGCCCTGCTGCTGAGAGTGGACCTGGAGGCCGGCGCCGCCGGCCGGGCGGCAGCGCGATGAACGGGCCGCGGGTTCTGATGATGGCCGGTGGCACCGGGGGACATGTATTCCCCGCACTGGCCGTGGCCGATGCCCTGCGCGAGCGCGGTGCCGAGGTGGTGTGGATGGGCACCCGGGCGGGGCTGGAGTCGCGGGTGGTGCCGGCCGCCGGGTATCGGATGGAGTGGATCGGCGTGTCCGGATTGCGCGGCAAGGGATGGCGCACCTGGCTGGGCGCGCCGTGGCAGCTGATGCGGGCCGTGTGGCAGGCCCTGCAGCTGGTGCGCCGGGTGGCGCCGCAACTGGTGGTCGGTATGGGCGGTTTCGTGTCCGGCCCCGGTGGGTTGGCCGCCTGGCTGCTGCGCCGGCCGCTACTGGTGCATGAACAGAACGCCGCGGCCGGGTTGACCAATCGCGTGCTTGCGCGATTGGCGCGGACCCGTCTGCAGGCCTTCCCCGGCGCGTTGCCCGGTGCCCGCGTCGTGGGCAATCCGGTGCGCGGCGACATCCTCGCGCTGCCGGCACCGGCGCAGCGTTTTGGTCAGCGCAGCGGGGCGGTTCGCCTGCTGGCGCTCGGCGGCAGCGGCGGGGCCCTGGCAATTAACGAAATGCTGCCGGCGGCGCTGGCCCGGCTGCCGGCCGACCAGCGTCCGGTGGTGCGGCATCAGGCGGGTCGTACGGTCGACCGGGCGCAGGCGGCCTACGCCGAGCACGCGGTGGCGGCGGAGGTCAGTCCGTTCATCGAGGACATGGCCGAGGCCTATGCCTGGGCGGATCTGGTGATCTGCCGCGCCGGTGCGCTCACGGTAGCTGAACTGGCCGCGGCCGGTCTGGGCGCCATTCTGATTCCCTATCCCCATGCGGTCGACGATCACCAGACCGTGAACGGCACCTATCTGACCCGGCGTGATGCCGCGGTGCTGGTGCAGCAGCGGGACCTCGATCCTGCCCGGTTGGCGCAGCTGCTGGGCGAGCTGATCGGCGACCGGCCCCGTCTGCTGGCGATGGCCGAGGCGGCGCATGCCGCGGCCTGGCCCGATGCCACCGCTGACATCACGGCCGCCTGTCTGTCCCTGGCGGAGGTGCGGCGATGAACGCAGCCCCCACCACCTTCCAGCCGCTGAGTGAACGGCCCATGCGCCGGGTGCAGACGGTGCATTTCGTCGGCATCGGCGGCGTGGGCATGGCCGGCATCGCCGAGGTGCTGCTCAATCTCGGTTACACGGTGTCGGGCAGCGACATTCGCGAAGGCGCCGCCACCCGGCGGCTGACCGAGCGGGGAGCCGCCATCCGCATCGGCCATGATGCCGCCAACGCGGCCGGCGCCGATGTGGTGGTGACCTCGTCCGCGGTGTCGGCGGACAACCCGGAGGTTGTCGCAGCCCGCGACCGGTTGATTCCGGTAGTGCCGCGGGCCGAGATGCTCGCCGAGCTGATGCGGTTCCGCTACGGCATCGCAGTGGCCGGTACCCACGGCAAGACCACCACCACCAGTCTGGTGGCGTCGGTGCTGGCCGAGGGCGGGCTCGATCCGACCTTCATCGTGGGCGGCAAGGTGCTGGGCGCGGGCACCAATGCCCGACTGGGAGAAAGCCCCTACATCGTGGCCGAGGCGGACGAGTCGGATGCCTCGTTCCTGTTCCTGACCCCGATGCTGGCGGTGGTGACCAATATCGACGCCGATCACCTGGAAGCCTACGAGGGCGATTTCGCCAAGCTGATCGATACCTTCGTGGAGTTCATCCACCATCTGCCGTTCTACGGGCTGGCAGTGGTCTGCGTCGACGATCCGGTGGTTCGCGAGATGCTGCCGCGGGTCGGCCGGCCGGTGCTGACCTACGGCATCGATCAGGAAGCGGATCTGCGGGCCGACAATCTGGTGACCGAGGGCCCGGGTACCCGTTTCGATCTGCGCGTGCGCGATCGTGAGGAAAGCTGGCCGGTGCATCTGAACCTGCCCGGTCGCCACAACGTGCTCAACGCCCTGGCAGCCGCCGCGGTGGCCCGCGAGCTGGGTGTGGACATGAGCGCGATCCAGCGCGCGCTGTCCGGTTTCGCCGGCATCGGTCGCCGCTGCGAGGTGCTGGGCGAAATTGCGCTGACCGGCCAGCGCTGCCTGCTGGTCGACGATTACGGCCACCACCCCCGCGAGCTGAGCAGCATTCTTCAGGCCGTACGCGCCGCCTGGCCGGAGCGCCGGTTGGTGGTGGTGTTTCAGCCGCATCGGTTCACCCGTACGCGGGATCTGTTCGAGGATTTCTGCGAAGTGCTGGCCGGCCTGGATGTGCTGGTGCTGTGCGACGTCTATCCCGCCGGTGAGGCGCGGATTGCCGACGCCGACGGCCGGGCGCTGGCACGCGGCGTGCGGGCCCGTGGGCGGGTCAACCCGGTATTCGTGGCCGATGTGCACGATCTGCCCGACGTGCTGACCGGGGTGGTCGCCGATAACGACGTGATTCTGACCCTGGGTGCCGGCGACATCGGCGCCGTGGCCGCCGGGATGGCGGCCAGCCACCGTATCGGAGACGCACCATGAGCGGCCGGTTCGGCAAGGTGGCGGTGCTGATGGGGGGCTGGTCCGCCGAGCGGGAGATTTCCCTGCAGTCCGGCCGGGCCGTGCTGGCCGCGCTGCAGGCGCGTGGTATCGATGCCCACGGGGTGGACGTGGACCGGGCCCGGCTGCTGCATCTGGCCGATGAAGGTTTCAACTGTGCCTGGATTGCCCTTCACGGCACCGGCGGGGAAGACGGTATCGCCCAGGCGGTGCTCGAAGTGCAGGGGCTGCCCTATACCGGCAGCGGCGTGCTTGCCTCGGCCCTGGCCATGGACAAGGCCCGCTGCAAGGCGTTGTGGGCGGCGAGTGGTATCCCGACGCCCGCCCACCGTCTGCTGAGCTCGGATACCGACGCCGACACGCTGATTGCCGATATCGGCCTGCCCATCTTCGTCAAACCGGCCACCGAGGGATCGAGCATCGGCATGTCCCGGGTGGACGCGCCGGATCAGCTGCATGCCGCCTGGCAGGCGGCGTCCCGCTATGGCGAATCGGTGCTGGCGGAACGCTTCGTGGACGGCGGCGAATACACCGCCGCCGTGCTTGGCGACCGGGTGTTGCCGCTGCTGCGGATCGAATCGGCGGGCGCGTTCTACGACTTCCACGCCAAGTACGAGGCCGATACCACCCATTACCACTGCCCCTGCGGCCTGGCCCCGGATGAGGAACAGCGCCTGGCCGCCCTGTGTCTGGACGCCTTCCGTGCCACCGGTGCCCGTGGCTGGGGCCGCGTCGATTTCATGCTGGATGACGACGGCCAGCCCTGGTTTCTGGAGATCAACACGGTGCCCGGCATGACCTCGCACAGCCTGGTGCCGATGAGTGCGGCGGCCGCCGGCATCGATTTCGAAAGTCTGGTGGAACGCATTCTGGCCCTGAGCCTGGAGGAGCATGACGATGCGAACTGAACGCAAGCGCCTGCTCACGCCGCTGGTGATGCTGGCGACGAGCGCCGCGATCGCGGCCTGTACCTGGCAGGGTCTGACGCCCGATCAGCGCCAGGCGCACCGCATGATCGTGGTGGGTGATCTGGCGCACACCACGGATGCCGCGCTGGTGGACGCCGCGGCGCCCTACATGACCCGCGGTTTCTACGAGCTGGATGCGGCGGCGCTGGGCGATGCCATCCGGGCATTGCCCTGGATCGCCGAGGTCACGGTCCACCGGCGCTGGCCGGACAGCGTGGTGGTGCGGGTGGCCGAGTACCGGCCCGTCGCCCGCTGGGGCGAAGACCAGCTGATCGATGCCGAGGGGCAGCGGTTCGAGTTGCCGGCGGATCAGGTGCCGGCCGGTCTGCCGATCGTGCACGGGCCGGACGGCAGCGCCCGCGAGTTGCTGGCCGAACTGCCTGCACTGCAGGCGATTCTGGCTGGCACCGACATGCGCATCGGCCGGCTGGCGCTGGATCGCCGTGGCGGCTGGACCGCGTGGCTGGCCAACGGCCTGGAACTGCGCCTGGGCCGGGATGCGGTCCGGGACCGGCTGACCCGGTTTGCCCGGCATGCGCCGAGCGCCCTGGGCGCCGCGCTGGAAACCGCCGGTTATGTGGATCTGCGTTACGCGGATGGTTTTGCCGTGGGCGGCAATCGCGCCGCCCCGGCCAATGACAGCGAGACAGATAATGAGCAAGCGGCCTGAGAAGAATCTCGTCGTCGGGCTGGATATCGGCACCTCGAAGGTTGCCTGCATCGTCGCGGAGTACGACGAGCACGGTGAACTCGAATTGATCGGCATGGGCAGCCAGCCGTCCAAGGGCATGAAGAAGGGCATGGTGGTCAACATCGAGGCCACCACCCAGTCGATTCGCCGCGCGGTGGAAGAAGCCGAATTGATGGCCGGCTGCCGGATCCAGTCCGTGCACTGCGGCATCTCCGGCGCCCACGTGAAGTCGATCAACTCCCACGGCATCGTGGCGGTACGCAGCAAGGAGGTCACCGAGGCCGACATCGAGCGCGTTATCGACGCCGCCTGCGCGGTGGCCATTCCGGCCGACCAGAAGATCCTGCACATGCTGCCCCAGGAATTTGCGGTGGATGACAACGAGGGCATCCAGGAGCCGGTGGGCATGTCCGGCGTGCGCCTGGAGGTCAAGGTCCACATGGTCACCGGGGCGGTGACCTCGGCGCAGAACATCCAGAAATGCGTGGCCCGCTGCGGGCTGGAAGTGTCGAAGCTGTCACTGGAACAGCTTGCCTCGGCCGAGGCGGTGCTCAACGACGATGAAAAGGATCTGGGCGTCTGCATGGTGGACATCGGCGGCGGCACCTCCGACATCGCGGTGTTCGTCAACGGTGCGATCCGTCACACGGCAGTGATTCCGATCGCCGGCGACCAAGTCACCAACGACATCGCGGTGGCCCTGCGCACCCCGACGCAGCACGCCGAGGGGATCAAGATTCGCTACGGCTGTGCGCTACCCGAACTGATCGAGGAAGACGACGCCATCGAAGTGCCCAGCGTGGGCGAACGCCCGCCGCGGCGGCTGTCGCGCTACACGCTGGCCGAGGTAATCAAGCCTCGTTACGAAGAGCTGTTCATGCTCATTCACAAGGAACTCACCCGCAGCGGTTACGACGACGTGATCGCCGGCGGGGTGGTGATAACCGGCGGCTCCGCAAAGATGGAGGGCCTGGTGGACCTTGCCGAGGAGGTCTTCCACATGCCGGTTCGATTGGGGGTGCCGCAGCGGGTCAAGGGGCTGACCGACGTGGTCAGGAACCCCATCCACGCCACCGGCGTGGGGCTGCTGCAGTTCGGTACGAAGCCCGTCACGGGGTATCAGCCCCTGAGTGGCGGTCATTTCGGCAATCAGGGCTTTCAACAGGCCTGGTCACGCATGAAGGCGTGGTTCCAGGGAAATTTTTAGGTAACGCAACGGTTTGAGTCCGGGCAACCGGATCAAGCGTCCCGGCGACGGGACGGCACGGCAACTGGAGGATGGATCATGAGTGAAGTGTTCGAATTCGCTGACGAAAGGACCGACAAGGCCATCATCAAGGTGATCGGCGTCGGAGGCGGCGGTTCCAATACCGTCAATCAGATGGTCAACGGCGGTATTGAAGGGGTGGATTTCATCTGCGCCAATACCGATGCCCAGCACCTGGAATCCTGCCAGGCGGATACCCTGGTGCAGCTCGGGGTCAACGTGACCCGTGGCCTGGGTGCTGGTGCGGACCCGGTGATCGGCCGACAGGCGGCCGAGGAGGATCGTGACCGCATTCGGGAGGCGATCGAGGGTGCTGACATGCTGTTCATTACCTGTGGCATGGGCGGCGGTACCGGCACCGGCGCGGCGCCGGTGGTGGCGGAAATCGCCCGCGAACTGGATATCCTCACGCTGGCGGTGGTTACCAAGCCGTTTCCCTTCGAGCGGGGCAAGCGCATGGAAATCGCCCGGCAGGGGATCGAGCAGCTGCAGGAGTACGTCGATTCGCTGATCGTCATTCCCAACGAGAAGCTCCTCACGGTGCTGGGCAAGGGCACCACGCTGCGCTCGGCGTTCAAGGCCGCCAACGATGTGCTGCATAACGCGGTCCAGGGCATTTCCGACCTGATCACCCGACCGGGTCTGATCAACGTCGACTTTGCCGACGTGCGCAAGGTGATGTCGGTCCAGGGCATGGCGATGATGGGCCGGGCCACGGCGGTGGGCGATGATCGCGCTCGTCAGGCCGCGGAAGCAGCGCTTGCCTCGCCATTGCTGGATGATCTCAACCTGCACGGCGCCGAGGGGTTGCTGGTGAACGTCACCGGTGACGATAACCTGAGTATCAACGAGTTCCAGCTGGTCAACGAGGTGGTCATGGAAATGACCTCGGAGAACGCGGAAGTGATTGTGGGTACCGCGGTCGATGCCAGCATGGGTGACGAGCTGTGCGTGACGGTGGTGGCGACCGGGCTCGGCAAACAGGCTCAGCTGACCGGCCGTGATTCCATCCGGGCACTCAAGCGTGACACCGGTGGTCAGGTTCGTTACGAGGAGCTGGATACCCCGACGGTCATCCGTCAGGCCCCGCGTCAGCGCCACGACCAGAACGCGGCCGTGGATATGGATTACCTGGATGTGCCGGCATTCCTGCGCAACCAGGCAGACTGATGTTGCCGGCGGGCGGGTGCGGGCGGCCGTGCCCCGCATCCGCCCGTGTTTGGGTCACTGTGATATCCTGTTGGGCGCCGCGTATTGTTCACTGCAGCATTTTTCAGCGTGGCGCCGGCGTTCAGCAAGCGTTCATTCTCCAGCGTCCATTATCGACGCTGTACATGACAAGCGGTTGACAGCCTGAATGCCGCAAGGAAAAGAGGAACAGCGTCGATGCTGAGACAACGGACACTCAAGAACCCGATCCGCGCCACCGGCGTGGGGCTTCACACCGGTCACAAGGTATACATGACGCTGCGTCCGGCACCCGCCGATCACGGCATCGTGTTCCGCCGTACCGATCTGACGCCGGTCCGCGAACTGCGGGCCGACGCGCTCAAGGTGGGCGAGACCACGCTCGCCACGACCCTGACCGACAATGGCATGCGCGTGTCGACCGTGGAACACCTGCTGTCCGCAATGGCCGGGCTTGGCATCGATAACGCGGTGGTCGAACTATCGGCCGACGAAGTGCCGATCATGGATGGCAGCGCCGGCCCCTTCGTGTTCCTGATCCAGTCCGCCGGCATCCAGGAGCTGGACGCCGCCAAACGCTTCATTCGCATCAAGCGGCCGGTGCAGGTTGCCGAAGACGACAAATGGGCTCGTTTCGATCCGTTCGAGGGGTTCAAGGTCAGCTTCGGGATCGAGTTCGACCATCCCGCCTTCGATGCCGACACGCAGTCGGCCAGCGTGGATTTCTCGACGACCTCGTTCGTCAAGGAGGTGTCGCGGGCCCGCACGTTCGGCTTCATGCGCGATATCGAATTCCTGCGGGCCAACAACCTGGCGCGCGGCGGCAGCATGGACAATGCTGTGGTGCTGGATGACTACCGGGTACTCAACGCCGACGGCCTGCGCTACGACAACGAATTCGTGCGCCACAAGATTCTCGACGCGATCGGCGATCTCTACCTGCTGGGCTGCGGTCTGATCGGCAGCTTCACCGGCTTCAAGTCGGGCCACGGCCTGAACAACAAGCTGCTGCGGGCGCTCATGGCCGACCACGGCGCCTGGGAGGAGGTCACCTTCCCGGACATGGAGGAAGCGCCGATCTCCTACGTCAATGCGCGCCCGGTGGCGGCGGCCTGACCCCGGGCCCTCTACCCCGCTACTAGCGGCGTCCGGCGCGGGCCAGACGCTTCAGCGCCCGGGTCAGCGCCGGGTTGTCGACGTAATCCGCACAGGTGATCAGCAGCTGCCGAGCCGACTCACTCATGTGACGCGGCCGACGGTTGCCCGATATCACTTCGGCGGCGGACGGCCGGATCCGGATTTCCAGATCGGGGATGCCGCGCTTTAGCCGGGCGGCCACCGATCGCCGGATGGCATCCTGCTCGAAGCGCAGCCGTGTTGCCCAGGCACCATTGTCGACCAGCAGCACCAGGCGCTGGTCGTTGCAGTCCGCCACCCGCACGTGGCCCCGCGCTGCCGCCGGCAGACCGGCGTCGACCGCCGCCTGGGTTTGTTGCAGGAATGATGCATGCCTGCGTAAACTCTTGAGTTTGTTCTGATCCGATCTCAGAACATCAACGAGGGGACGAGGCGCTTTGCGCACGGCGAGTATTTGCTCCTGGCGTCTCAGGTGAAAGTTAGCCTATGGATATCATACTGATAAGCCACTCGCGTGGCCGTACCTGGCGTTTGCGATGTCAGCCGCGCTCGCCCTGGTTCTGGGCGCCGCTGGTCTCGCTGCCGGTGGTCGCCATCTGCGCGGCCATGGTGTTCGGTTACCGGATGGCACCCGATGCCAGCGGTGTGACCCAGGTGGCCAGCACTACCGCGGTCTGGGATGAACAGGTGGCGGTTCAGCGTCAGGAAGTCCAGTCACTGCGCCAGCGCATGGATGACAATATCCATGCGCTTGCCCAGCGGCTGGGTCAGCTGCAGGCCCATGTCACCCGCTTGAACGCGGCCGGCTCGCGAATGACCAAGCTGGCCAACATCGATGCCAGGGAATTCGATTTTGCCAGTCCACCGCCGCTGGGTGGCCCGGTCGCCGAAACCGATGAACATGCCCCGACCGCGGACCAGTTCGAGGCGGCACTGGATCGATTCGAGCAGGAGCTCGATTCCCGCGAACGTCAGATGCGCGTCCTGCGCGATTTGATGCTGGCGAGTGAACTGCGTGAGGAAATGACCCCCGCGGGCCGGCCCGTCAACGAAGGCTGGATTTCTTCCGCGTTCGGGTGGCGAACCGACCCCTTTTCCGGCCGCCGGTCCATGCATGAGGGCATCGACTTCGCCGCGGGCGTTGGCACCGACGTGGTGTCGGTGGCGCCAGGGGTGGTATCCCACGCCGGCGGCAAGGCGGGCTATGGGAAGCTGGTCGAGGTCAACCACGGCAACGGCTATGTCACCCGCTATGGCCACAACAGCAAGATCACCGTCGAGGTTGGCGAGCGCGTGGATCGCGGCAACGTGATTGCCAAGCTGGGTTCGTCCGGCCGCTCGACCGGCCCGCACCTGCATTTCGAGGTGCTGCGCAACGGCAAAGTGGTGGATCCGGCAGCCTACATGGAAGCGGCCCGATAACGAGATTGGCGTTCGTCGGACGCTGATCGGTTAAGCCCGACGCGGCCTTGCGTTATCATCGCGGGCCCGCGGCGTTGAAAGAGGCCATCGGCGGCCTCAAGTAATACCCTTTCTGACGGGCAACCCGACCGCGGCGCGTGGTATCGGGCGCTGACCCGGGCCGCGCAACGGGCATGTGCCGGCGAGCGCGCGGCTTCACCACCATCGACGGTTTGAGCGTCCATGAGCAAACTCTTGTCCAAGGTCTTCGGCAGCCGCAATCAGCGTGTCGTCAAGCGGTTGCATCGGCAGATCGCTCAGGTAAACCCGCTGGAAGAGTCCATCAGCGCGCTGTCGGACGAGGCACTGGCGGCCAAGACCCCTGAATTCCGGGAACGTCTGGAAGCCGGTGCCAAGCTGGACGACCTATTGCCGGAAGCGTTCGCGGTGGTTCGCGAGGCCGGGCGACGGATACTGGGATTGCGCCATTTCGACGTCCAGCTGGTGGGCGGGATGGTGCTGCACCAGGGCAAGATCGCCGAGATGAAGACGGGCGAGGGCAAGACGCTCGTGGCCACCCTGGCCACTTACCTCAACGCGTTGCCTGGCCAGGGCGTGCACATCATTACCGTCAACGATTATCTGGCCCGTCGCGACGCGGACTGGATGGGCCGTATCTACCGTTTTCTCGGGTTGACCGTGGGGGTGATCTACAGCGGCCAGTCCAACGAGGAAAAGCGCGAGGCCTACGCTGCCGACATTACCTACGGCACCAACAACGAATTCGGCTTCGACTATCTGCGCGACAACATGGCGTTTGCCGCGGCCGACCGGGTACAGCGGCCGCTGAATTTCGCCATCATCGACGAAGTGGACTCCATTCTGATCGATGAGGCTCGCACGCCGCTGATCATTTCGGGCCCCACGGATGACGATCCCGAACTGTACCGGCGCATCAACAAGCTGATTCCGAAGCTCACCCGCCAGACCGCTAGTGAGGAGGAGATCAAGGCCGCGCAGGAAGGCGGCGAGGATCCCCCCGGCGACTACCGCACCGACGAGAAGTCCAAGCAGATTCAGCTGACCGAGGCCGGCCACGAGCGGGTCGAGGAAATGATGCGGGCGGAGGGCCTGCTGCCGGAGGGCGAAAGCCTCTACGACGCCAACAACGTCATCCTGATGCACCACCTCAACGCGGCGTTGCGGGCGCACAGCCTGTATCAGAAGGATGTCGAGTACATCCTCGCCAACGGGCAGGTGGTGATTGTCGACGAGTTCACCGGCCGCACGATGCCGGGCCGGCGCTGGTCGGATGGTCTGCACCAGGCGATCGAGGCCAAGGAAGGGGTCAAGATCCAGCGCGAGAACCAGACCCTGGCCTCGATCACCTTCCAGAACTTCTTCCGGCTGTACGACAAGCTGGCCGGCATGACCGGTACCGCCGATACCGAGGCCTACGAGTTCCAGTCCATCTACGGGCTGGAAGTGGTGGTCATCCCCACCAACAAGCCGATGGTCCGCGACGATCGGGCCGATCAGGTCTTCATGACCGTGGCCGAAAAATTCGAGGCGATTGCGGACGAGACCAACGAGGCCCGTGAACGCGGTCAACCGGTGCTGATCGGTACCGCGTCGATCGAATCGTCCGAGTATCTGTCCCGGCTGCTGCACGAACGCAAGGTGCCGCACGAAGTGCTCAACGCCAAGCAGCACGAGCGCGAGGCCGACATCATTGCCCAGGCCGGCCGTGCCGGGGCCGCTACCATCGCCACTAACATGGCCGGCCGCGGCACCGACATCGTGCTGGGGGGCAACCCGGAAGGCGAGCTGGCCGAGCTCGATGAGGATGACACCGCGGGTCGCGAACGCATCATGGCCGACTGGCGCCAGCGCCACGAGCAGGTCAAGGAGGCCGGCGGACTCTATGTGATCGGTTCGGAACGTCACGAATCGCGCCGCGTGGACAATCAGCTGCGCGGCCGCTCCGGCCGCCAGGGTGATCCCGGCGCCAGCCGTTTCTACCTGTCACTTGAAGACAGTCTCATGCGCATCTTCACCCCGCCGCGGCTGCGCTCGATGCTGCAGGGCCTGGGCCTGGAGAAGGGCGAGGCAATCGAACATCGCTGGGTGACGCGGGCGATCGAGAACGCCCAGCGCAAGGTCGAATCGCACCACTTCGACATCCGCAAGCAGCTGCTCGAGTACGACAACGTGGCCAATGATCAGCGCCAGGTGGTCTACGAGCAGCGTAACGAGCTGATGGAGGCGGATGACGTCTCCGATGTGGTCGAGAATATCTGGAACGACGTGGTCGACGACGTCGTCAGCCAGCATGTGCCGCCGCAGAGTCTCGAGGAACAGTGGGACATACCCGGGCTCGCCGAAGCGCTGCAGCGTGAGTTCGGCCAGGAACTGCCCGTTCAGCAGTGGCTGGACGAGGAAACGAACCTGGACGAGGAGGGCCTGCGCGACCGCATCCGCGCGCGACTCTGGGAGGTCTATCAGCAGAAGCGGGCCGACGCCGGTGAATCGGTGATGACCCAGATCGAGAAGGCGGTGATGCTGCAGGTGCTGGATTCGCTGTGGCGAGAGCACCTCGCGGCGATGGACTATCTGCGCAAGGGCATCCACCTGCGGGGTTACGCGCAGAAGGACCCAAAGAACGAATACAAGCGCGAAGCCTTCACCATGTTCAATGACATGCTCAACCGCCTCAAGCATGAAGTGGTGTCGGTGCTCGCTCGCGGTCAGGTTCGTGCCGATATCGGCGATGAGGCCCGCGCTGCCAGCCAGAAACGCGATCGGCAGCTCAGCCTGCAGCACGACGAGGCCGCCAGCGCGGCCGAGCAGGCGTCCGCCCAGGCGGCGGCTGCCGCCGCGGAAGCTCCCGGCGGTGCCGGGGCACCCGCCCCCGGCCGGACCCCCGCCGGCGCGGGTGGCCTGCCGGGTCTGCCGCAGAATCCGCAACGGCGCCAGCAGTCGCCATCGCCGGAACCCGAGCCGGCGCCCCGCGCGGAAACCTTTGTTCGTGATGACCGCAAGGTCGGCCGCAACGAACCCTGCCCCTGTGGCTCCGGCAAGAAGTACAAGCATTGCCACGGCCGCACCTGAGTCGGATTCGCTGAACACATCATGGCGGTGAATCTGGTTGCGCCCGAGGCGCTGACGGCAATCCCCGGCGTTCGGCTGGGTACGGCCGAGGCCGCGGTCAAGAAACCCGGTCGGCCGGACGTTGCCCTGCTGGCGTTTGACCCGGGCACCACGCTGGCCGCCGTCTACACGCGCAACGCCTTCGCGGCCGCCCCGGTCCAGCTGGCTCGGACCCGCAGCGCCGGTGGCACGGCCCGCGCGCTTTTGATCAACAGCGGCAACGCCAATGCCGGGACCGGGGCAGCCGGGCTGGCCGATGCCACCGAGCTTTGCGGCTACGTGGCTCGCGCCCTTGATGTCGAGGAAGCCGGGGTGCTGCCGTTCTCCACCGGCGTGATCGGAGAGCGGCTGCCCGTCGACCGGTTGACCAAGGCCATCCCCGAGGCCGTCGACGCCCTGCACGAGGATGGCTGGCTGGCCGCGGCGCGCGCGATCATGACCACGGATACGCTGCCCAAGGGTGTGAGCCGCCAGATCCGGCTGGCCAGCGGTACTACTGTTAACATTACCGGGATTGCGAAGGGCTCCGGCATGATCCGGCCCGACATGGCCACCATGCTGGCGTTCGTGGGAACGGATGCGACGGTGCGACCGGAGGACCTCCGGGGCCTGCTGGACGACGCCGCAGCAGGCTCGTTCAATCGCATCAGCGTGGACGGAGATACCTCGACCAACGACGCCTGCGTGCTGTTCGCCACCGGCCGCGGCGAGGCACTGGCGCCGGGCGATCCGGACTGGCCGGGATTTGCCGCGGCCGTGACCGAGGTCTGCCGGACTCTGGCCCAGGCCATCGTGCGCGACGGCGAAGGGGCGACCAGGTTCGTCACGGTCGCCGTCAGCGGCGCCCGCGACGACGAGGAGGCCCGCCGTACCGCCTTCACGGTGGCCGAGTCGCCGCTGGTCAAGACCGCCTGCTTCGCCGGCGACCCCAACTGGGGCCGCATACTCGCGGCAGTCGGTCGAGCGGGCCTGAGCGATTTCGACATCGGCCGCGTGTCGGTCCGCCTCGATCAGGTGGTGATCGTGCGCGACGGTCAGCCCGCCGCGGACTATCGCGAGGCCGATGCCGCGGCGGTGATGGCGGCGCCGGAGTTCGTGATCGGTATCGAGCTGGGGCGGGGCAGTGCCGGCACGGATGTCTGGACCTGCGACCTCAGCTACGACTACGTTCGTATCAACGCCGAATATCGTAGCTGAGCGGCCGCTGATGCACGCGGACGTTCTGCACATCGCCGTGGGTTGTCTGGTTGATCCCGACGGCCGCGTGCTGATCGCCCGCCGCCCGGCCGACAAACCCGGGGGCGGCAAGTGGGAGTTCCCCGGGGGCAAGCGCGAGCCTGGTGAAAGCATCGAGCAGACGCTGGCGCGCGAACTCGACGAGGAGCTGGGCGTGTCGCTGCAGGACACGCGCCCGTTGTTGCGCTTCCACCATGCCTATCGCGACCGCCCCGTGCTGCTGGATATTCACTGCGTGACGGCCTGGACCGGCGAGCCGCACGGCCGCGAGGGCCAGCCCGTGGCGTGGTGTGAACCCGAGCGCCTGACGGACTACGATCTGCTGTCGGCGAACAAGCCGATCGTGGACGCGCTCTGCCTGCCGGCGGCTTATGCCATCAGCCCCGAGCCGGGGCCGGACCACGCGGCGTTTCTGGCTCAGTTGTCCGCGTTGATCGCGTCGGACGTGCGATTGCTGCGCCTGCGGGCCAACGAACTTGCGGATCCGGCCTACGAGGCCCTGGCTACGGAGGTTGCGCGTGTGACCGGACCGGCCGGCGTCGACCTGATCGTGGACCGGGACGCGGCGCTATGTCGGCGCGTCGGCGCGGCCGGGCTCCACTGGCCTGCCAGCCGGCTGACTGCCGCCGACAGCCGGCTGGTGCCGTCGGATTTGTGGCTGATTGTGTCCTGTCATGATCGGGCCGAACTGTTGCAGGCCCATCGCGGCGGGGCCGATGCCGCCGTGCTTTCACCAGTACGTTCCACCCCCACTCACCCCGACGCCAGGCCGCTGGATTGGCCGGGATTCGCCGAGGCGCGCGCGGACGTGCCGCTGCCAGTGTACGCGCTGGGCGGGGTGGGCCCGGCCGATCTGGACACCGCCTGGCACCATGGGGCCCAGGGCGTGTCGGGGATCCGCGCCTTCTGGCCGGTGCCGGTCTGAACGACGGCCGTGGCCGTCAGTGCGGCGGCGGGTCGTCGTCGCCGATGGACGGGTCGGACAGATCATCGTCCTGTTCGTCTGCCGGAATGCGGTGCTCCTCGGCGAACCATTCCCCCAGATCGATGAGCTTGCAGCGCTGACAGCAGAACGGCCGCCAGCGGTTGTCCGGCGACAGATCGGTCGGCTGACCGCAGTTGGGACAGGGCAGCTCCGATACCATGACGATCTAGAGGCGGCAGCAGGCCATGTCGAAGGCGATATCCCGCCCGGTCTGGCTTACCCGCAGGTCGCCGCCCGTCTGTTCCATGAAGCGGATGGTGGAGCGGTGCCGGCCGGCGCTGATTTCCGGGTAGACCTGTTCGCGCCGGGGTACCAGCACCCGTAGGAGCTGGGTGCCACCCTCCGTGTTGTGGACCAGGACGCCTCCCGCCGCGGTCAGGGGCTGGGGATCGGCGCTGTCACGGATCAGCCGCAGGATCAGCTCGATGGCGGTGCAGAAGGGCTCCAGCGGCCGCCACCACTGGCGCAGGTTTTCCTCCTGGGCATCGGCGTCGCGGCTGAGCCAGTGCTGGAAGCCCGGCAGATCGAAGCCGCAGGTGCCGCCGGGGATGGCGCTGCGGTTATTGATGCTGTTGAGCATTTCGTTGTCGCGGATCAGATAGGCGGCGAACTGCGGCGGAATACGCTGCATCTCGTGCCCGAGGCTGTCGATGTCGCGCAGGATGTCGTCCAGACGCGCATGATCGATGCCGGAATGATTACGCAGCCGATTCAGCTTGGTGTACTGATCGGCCAGCTCCTTGCCCACCTCGGTGCGCAGATCGTGCCGCGACAGGATGGCCAGGATGTCCAGCAGCGTGGACAGGGTGGCACGGCGGCCCCAGGGGTAGGGGTCCTGCCAGTAGTGGCGGGTCTGCTCGAACAGGTGTTCCAGCCGCAGGAAGGTGCGCACACGTTCGTTCAGCGGCTGCTCGAAGCAGGTAAGCCCGTTATCGGTCAAGGAGTCCTTCCGCGGCAAGTCCAGAGCCCCGATTGTACAACCGCCTCGCCGCAGTGCGGCAAACCGGCACGCGAATCGCGGCTGCGGAACCCGGGTCAGCCGGGCAGGTGCATTGGCGGCAGGTTGTCGATGTCCCCCCGGGCCAGCCGCGAGTAGCCGGCGTGCAGCGCGGCGGCGAGATCGGCGATGTCCTTGCGGGGGCCGGTATTCACCAGCACGTCGTCGGCCGCGGCCAGCCGCAGGGTGCGGGTGTCCTGTGCGGCGATCATCTTGCGGGCCAGTTCCTCGTCGATGCCGTCGCGGTCGATCAGGCGTGCCATCTGCACCGATTCGGGGGCATCCACCACCAGAATCCGGTCGACCAGAGCGCTCATGCCGCTTTTGACCAGCAGTGGTACCGCGAGCAGGCTGTACTCGCTGCGAACCGCGTCGCGACGGGTCGCCAGGGCTTCACGGATGCGCGGATGGGTGATCTTTTCCAGCGCCACGCGTGCATCCGGATCGTCGAAAACGATGCCCCGCATCTGGCGCCGATCGAGCCGGCCGTCGCCGTCGATGATGGCATCGCCGAAGCGCGCGCGGATTTCCTCCAGCGCCGGCTGGCCGGGTTCGACGATGTCCCGGGCCACCTGATCCGCGTCGACCACCTCGATCCCCAGCCGTTCGAACGCGCTGGAAACCACGGACTTGCCGCTGGCAATGCCGCCGGTCAACCCTACTGCCAATTGCCGTGTCATCAGCGGCCTGCCTTGTTGCCGTGCTTCATCCGGTTATCCCCCGATAGTCCCGTTGCTGTGCATTCGTGTGGCCCACGAATGGCGTTGGCGCCCCCGAGTGATCAACCCAGCCCCGCCAGCTGGAAGTAAGCGGCGGTGATTGTATCGCCTGCCACCAGGGCCAACCACCCGGCAATCGCCAGAAATGGCCCGAAGGGCATCGGATTGCCCCGCTGCAGACGTCCACCGGCCATCATCGCCAGTCCGACCACCGCACCCGCCACCGAGGCCAGAATGACCACCAGCGGCAACGCTTGCCAGCCCAGCCACGCGCCGATGGCGGCCAGCAACTTGAAGTCGCCGTAGCCCATGCCCTCCTTGCCGGTGGTCAGGCGGAATCCCTGGAACACCAGCCACAGGGCGCCGTATCCGGCCGCGGCACCCACGATGGCGTCGGCCGGTTGCGCGAATGCGCCGCCCAGGCTGGCCAGCAGGCCGAGCCACAGAAGGGGTAGGGTGAGCAGATCAGGCAGGAACTGGGTACGCCAGTCGATGCCCGTCAGCGCCAGCAGCATCCAGGTGTAGATCAACGCCAGCAATGCCGGGAGCGTGACGCCGAACTGCCAGGCCACGGTGGCGGCTAGCAACCCGGCGGCCAGTTCAACCAGCGGGTATTGCACCGAGATGGGCGCCCGGCAGCTGGCGCAGCGTCCCCGCAACAGCAGATAGCTGAGTACCGGCACGTTCTGCCAGGCACGAATACGCTGCCCACAGGCCGGGCAGGCCGAGGCGGGACCGGCGATCCCCGGGGGTTGTTCGGTCGGGCCGGGCTGCTCGAGGATCATCGCCGCGTCGGTGCGCCATGCGTGGTCGAGCATCACCGGCAGACGCAGGATCACCACGTTCAGGAAGCTGCCGACCAGGAGTCCCAGCACGAAGAGCACGGCGATATACAGCCCGGGCTGGGCCGCTAGCAGGTCGAGCATGTCGGCATCATGTTGAAAACGATAAGGGAGTCGGCGTGGCGCCGGCGATCAGATCACCGAACCCAGCTTGAAGATCGGCAGATACATGGCCACCACCAGCCCGCCCACCAGCACGCCGATCACCGCCATGATCAGCGGCTCCAGCAGGCTGGACAGGGAATCCACCTGGTTGTCGACCTCGGCCTCGTAGAAATCGGCGACCTTGGCGCACATGGCGTCGAGTGAACCCGATTCCTCGCCGATGGCCACCATCTGGATCGCCATGCTCGGGAACAGGCCGGTGTTGGACATGGCCAGCTGCAGCTGCTGACCGGCCGATACCTGCTCCCGCATCTGGAAGATGGCTTCCTCGAACACGATGTTGCCGGAGGCCTTGGCCACCGATTCCATCGCCTCCACCAGCGGGACACCGGCGGCGAACATGGTCGACAGCGTGCGGGCGAAGCGGGCCACGGCCGCCTTGTAGAGGATGTCGCCCACCACGGGTACGCGCAGGATCAGCCGGTCCAGCAGGCGGCGGAAGCGGCGGGATCGCTTGCGGGCGCGTGCGAACACGAACGCCGCGGCGCCAATGGCGCCGAGAATGGCCCACCACCAGGCCTGCACGAACTTGGACAGGGCAATCACCAGCAGGGTGAAGGCCGGCAGGTCGGCCCCGAAGCCCTGGAACAGCGACTGGAACTGGGGCACCACGAAATACAGCAGGATGCCCATGACGATGATCGCCACCGCGATCACCGCGGAGGGGTAGAACATCGCCTTGCGGACCTTGGCCTTGATCGCCTCGGTCTTTTCCTTGTACGTGGCGATCTTGTCGAGCAGGGTTTCCAGCGCGCCGGATTTCTCGCCCGCCTCGACCAGGTTCACGAATAGATCGTCGAAATGGTCCGGATGCTTGCTGATGGCTTCGGCCAGCGTGGAACCGCCCTCGATATCGTTGCGGATGGTGGCCACCAGTTCGGCCAGCGAGGGGTTGTCGGCCCCCTTGGAGATAATATCCAGCGCCTGCACCAGCGGCACGCCGGCGCTCATCATGGTGGCCAGCTGACGCGAGAAAATGGCGATGTCGGCCGCCTTGATCTTCTTCTTGCGCTTGGTGTTGAGGCCGAACAGGTTGGACTGCTTGCGGATGCGCACCGGGTTGATGCCCTGCTTGCGCAGCATGGCGCGCATCAGCGCCTCGCTCGGGGCTTCGGTCTTGCCCTTGATGCGGGTGCCCTTGGCATCCGTGCCTTCCCACAGGAAGGTGTGCTTCTCGCTGAGTGTCTGCGCCATGTCGGTCGCGCTCGGTCCCCACTGAAACTGTCTGGCCGGTACCCCGCCGTTATCGGCCGGTTGGCGCCGCGTTGTAATGCAACGACACCGGTGTACCGATACTAACCCAGCCGCCGCCGGGCATCCCTGCTTACTCCACCGTCACCCGGTTGACCTCGGCCAGGCTCAAGATGCCCGCGCGGACCTTGATCAGGCCCGACTGGCGCAGATTGAGCACGCCCTCGGCGGCCGCCTGGGCCTCGATGTCGGTGGAGTTGCCCCCCTCCATGATGATCTGGCCGATGGCGTCGGTCACCGGCATCACCTGGTAAATCCCGACCCGCCCCTTGAAGCCGGCCGTGCAGCTGTCACAGCCCTCGGGATTGGCCTCGAATATCTTGAGCTGCTTGAGCTCTTCCTCGATGAAGCCTTCCTTGAGCAGCTCCTCGGCGGGAATCTCGACCCGCCGCTTGCAGTGGACGCAGAGCCGTCGCGCCAGGCGCTGGGCGATGATCAGGCTGACCGAGGCGGCGATGTTGTACGCCGGTACGCCCATGTTGAGCAGGCGGGTCAGGGTCTGCGGGGCGTCGTTGGTATGCAGCGTGGACAGCACCATGTGGCCGGTCTGCGCCGCCTTGATGGCGATTTCCGCGGTCTCCAGGTCGCGGATCTCGCCCACCATGATCACGTCCGGATCCTGGCGCAGGAAGGCGCGCAGGGCCGAGGCGAAGGTCAGCCCCACCCGGGGGTGGACATTTACCTGGTTGATGCCGGGCAGGTTGATTTCCGCCGGATCCTCCGCGGTCGAGATGTTGCGGTCCTCGGTATTAAGGATATTCAGCGCGGTGTACAGCGACACTGTCTTGCCGCTGCCGGTGGGGCCGGTGACAAGGACCATGCCGTAAGGCCGGTGGATGGTGTCCAGGTAGATCTGCTTCTGATCCGGCTCGTAGCCGAGCGCCTCGATACCCATCTGCGCGCTAGTGGGGTCCAGAATGCGCAGCACGATCTTTTCGCCGTGCAGGGTGGGGCAGGTGGATACGCGAAAGTCGATCGACCGACTCTTCGACAGGTTCAGCTTGATGCGTCCGTCCTGGGGAATCCGGCGCTCGGCCAGATCCAGACGCGCCAGGACTTTCAACCGCGCGGACAGGCGCATACCCAGGCCGGCCGGGGGCGACACGAGTTCGCGCAGGATGCCGTCCTGGCGTAGCCGCACGCGGTATTTCTTCTCGTAGGGTTCGAAGTGGATGTCCGAGGCGCCGCGATGGATGGCGTCGAGCATTACCTTGTTGATGAAGCGCACCACCGGCGCTTCGTCGGCATCCATCTGGGTGACGTCGACATCACTGTCGTCATCACCGCCGGTGACTTCCAGGCCATCCAGGTCGGCGTCGTCCAGCCCCGCCATGTTGGAGGAGTCCACCGCCGACAGGGCATCGTCGATGCTCTTGGCCAGCCGGTCCTCTTCCACCAGGATGCATTCCACCGCCATCCCGGTGTTGAACTTGATCTCGTCCAGCGCCTGCAGATTGGTGGGGTCGGACAGCGCCAGATATAGCCGATTACCGCGCTTGTACAGCGGCAGCGCCCGGTGCTTGCGGATGAGCTTCTCGGCGACATCGGAGACCGGCGCCAGTGACAGGTTCATTGCCCGCAGGTCCACCCAGGGCACGCCGAACTCGCGCGAGGCGGCTTCCGCCACCGCCCGTGCCGAGACCAGCTTCTGCGCCACCACATGCGCTACGAAGGGCTCGCGCTGGCGCTGGGCAGAGTCTTGGGCTTCCAGCGCCCTGGCCTCGGAGAGCAGCTCGTCGGCGACCAACCGCCGGGCGAGACCGGTCAGCGGGCCTAGACGTGTATTCGAGCTGTGGGTTTGTGCCATGGACCAGGCCGATACCGTTGTGGTTCCGATGCTATCTGGAATCCATGGGCGCGCAAAGTAAGGATGGCGGTGCTGGCCGCCGGCAGGCGGATTGTCAGCTCGCCATGGCGTCGGCGTGATCCGCTGCCGGCAGTCCCAGGTTCCGCCAGATGGTGCGGGTCGGTTCGCTGCGATTGAGCGCGTAGAAGTGGATGCCGGGGGCGCCGCCCTCGATCAGGCGCTCGCACATCCGGGTGACCGCGTCGGCGGCGAACGCCTGCACCGACGCCTCGTCGCCGGCCTGCTCGTAGGTTTCCAGTCGGCGCTCCATCCAGCGCGGGATGTCGGCCCCGCACATGGCCGAAAAGCGCTTGATCTGCGACCAGTTGGGAATCGGCATCACGCCGGGAACGATCGGGATGTCCACACCTTTGGCTTCGGCGCGGTCGACGAAGTCGAAATAGGCGTCGGCGTTGAAGAAGTACTGGGTCATGGCCGAATCGGCGCCGGCCTCGACCTTGCGCACGAAGTTGTCCAGGTCGGCCGCGGGGTCGGGCGTTTCCGGGTGTACTTCGGGGTAGGCGCCGACTTCCAGATGGAAGCGGTCGCCGAATTCCTCGCGGATGAAGCCCACAAGCTCGTTGGCATAGGAGAATTCACCGGGCGAATCCATGCCCTCGGGGATATCACCGCGCAGGGCGACGATCCGGTCCACACCGTTGTCCGCGTAGGTCTGCAGCAGTTCGCGGATGGACTCGCGGGTGCCCTCGATGCAGGACAGATGCGGCGCGGCGGATATGCCGGTGGCATCCATGGTGGCCTTGACGGTCTTCAACGTGCCGGAGCGGGTGGTGCCGCCGGCGCCGAAGGTCACCGAGAAGAACGCCGGGCCGAGCGCGGCGAGTTCCGCCCGCGCGGTATCCAGGCGCTGTTCGCCCTTGGGCCCCTTGGGGGGGAAGAATTCGAAGCTGTAGTGCCTGGGCAGGTCCTGTTGCTTTCGCATATATCCGATATCGACCGCGTGAAACTGGAAAACGGGTAACGCCAAAGCGCAGCAGTCGCACCACTACGCTTTGGCGTTGCCCGCGCCCCGGCAGTTGCCGGGGGCGAACAACCCGGATCGACGGGCGGCAGCCGGGTTCGGCTGCGGCACGTCGGTCCGCGCCGCTTAGTAGCGGTAGTGGTCCGGCTTGTACGGACCGTCCTGGGGCACGCCGATGTACTCGGCCTGCTCCGGGGTCAGCTCGGTGAGCCGGGCGCCGATGCGCTCCAGATGGAGGCGGGCGACCTTCTCGTCGAGATGCTTGGGCAGCACGTACACCTTGTTCTCGTACTTGTCACGGTTCTTCCACAACTCGATCTGCGCCAGCACCTGGTTGGTGAAGGAGCTGGACATCACGAAGCTGGGATGACCGGTGGCGCAGCCCAGATTCACCAGGCGGCCCTCGGCCAGCAGGATGATCTTCTTGCCGTCGGCGAAGGTGATGTGATCCACCTGCGGCTTGATCTCTTCCCACTTGTAATCACGCAGGCCGGCCACGTCGATCTCGTTGTCGAAGTGACCGATGTTGCAGACGATGGCCTCGTTGCGCATCCGCTTCATGTGATCGTGGGTGATCACCTGGTAGTTGCCGGTGGCAGTGACGAAGATGTCGGCAGCCTCGATCACGCCCGGGTCATTCAGGTTGACCACGCGGTAGCCTTCCATCGCCGCCTGCAGGGCGTTGATCGGGTCGATCTCGCTGACCCAGATGGTGGCGCCCAGCCCCTTGAGGGACTGCACGCTGCCCTTGCCGACGTCGCCGTAGCCGGCCACGATCGCGACCTTGCCGGCGATCATCACGTCGGTTGCACGCTTGATGCCGTCCACCAGGGATTCGCGGCAGCCGTAGAGGTTGTCGAACTTGGACTTGGTAACCGAGTCGTTGACGTTGATGGCGGGGAAGGTCAGCTGGCCCTGCTTTTCCATCTGGTACAGGCGCAGCACACCCGTGGTGGTTTCCTCGGACACGCCGCCCAGGGCTTCCGAGCGCTTCTTGTAGTAGCCCGGCTCGCTTTCCAGCCGCTTGCGGATGGAGGCGAACAGCGCCTTTTCCTCACCCGAGGTCGGGTTGTCCAGCAGCGAGGGATCGTCCTCGGCGGCGGCGCCCAGGGTCACCAGCGTGGTGGCGTCGCCGCCGTCGTCGAGGATGCGGTTGGGCACGCTGCCGTCGGACCATTCCATGATCTTGTGGCAGTACTCCCAGTACTCGTCCTGGGTCTCGCCCTTGTAGGCGAAGATCGGCACACCCCGGTCGACCATGGCGGCCGCGGCGTGATCCTGGGTGGAAAACACATTGCAGGAGGCCCAGCGGATTTCGGCACCCAGCTCCACCAGGGTTTCGATCAGCACGGCGGTCTGGATGGTCATGTGCAGCGAGCCGGCGATCTTGGCGCCTTGCAGCGGCTTGGCGGTGCCGAATTCCTCGCGCAGGGCCATCAGGCCCGGCATTTCGGTTTCGGCGATCTCGATTTCCTTGCGGCCCCAGGCGGCAAGGTTGATGTCGGCAATCGCGTAATCCTGTCCTAACTGTTCGGCAGGTGCGCTCATAGGTGTCTCCGTGATTCGGGTTCGGTGAAGTCGGTGATGACGCTCACTGGTTAATAATTCTTGGCACGCGACCGGCAGGGCGTCGCGGTTGGCGTGACCGGCGGGCCACAGGCCCGGCCGATCACGCCGTTCCGGTCACGCGACCCGCCCTCAGGCAGCCTGCAGGCCGGCGTCGTCGGCCAGTGCCTGGGCCTTGTCGGTGCGCTCCCACGGCAGGTCCAGATCCTCGCGGCCGAAATGGCCGTAGGCCGCGGTGGGCTGATACATCGCCTGGCGCAGGTCCAGCATGGTGAGAATGCCGTACGGACGCAGATCGAAGTGCTGACGAATGAGCTTGGTCATCTTCTCGTCGTCGATCTTGCCGGTGCCGAAGGTTTCGACCCAGATCGAGGTGGGCTCGGCCACGCCGATGGCGTAGGACAGGGCCACCTCGCACTTGGTTGCCAGACCCGCGGCAACCACGTTCTTGGCCACGTAGCGCGCGGCGTAGGCGGCCGAGCGGTCGACCTTGGACGGGTCCTTGCCCGAGAAGGCGCCACCGCCGTGGCGGGCCATGCCGCCGTAGGTATCGACGATGATCTTGCGCCCGGTCAGGCCGGCGTCACCCAGCGGGCCGCCAACCTCGAACAGGCCGGTCGGGTTGATGTGCACGGTCGGGTTGTCGGTCAGCATGTTGCCGATCACCGGCTTGATGATCTCCTCGTGCACCGCCTCCTTGAGGTCGGCCTGGGAAATGGCCGGGTCGTGCTGCGTCGACAGTACCACCGCGTTGATGTGACTCGGCTTGCCGTCCTTGTACTCGAAGGTGACCTGGGACTTGGCGTCCGGTCGCAGCCAGTCGAGCTTGCCGCTCTTCATCAGCTCCGCCTGCTTGCGGACCAGGCGGTGGGCATAGGTGATCGGGGCCGGCATGAGCACGTCGGTCTCGTCGCAGGCGTAGCCGAACATCAGGCCCTGGTCGCCGGCGCCCTGCTCTTCCGGGGCCTGGCGCTCAACGCCCTGATTGATGTTGGAAGACTGCTGGCCGAGCATGTCCACCACCGCGCAGGTGTCGGCGTCGAAGCCCATGTCGGAACTGGTGTAGCCGATCTCGCGAACGGTGTCGCGAACAATCTTCTCCACCGGCACGTGCGTGCCTTCGGCGGCCTTGATCTCGCCGAATACCATGACCATGCCGGTCTTGGTGGCGGTCTCGCAGGCGACCTTGGCGTTCGGGTCCTGCGCGAGGTAGGCGTCAAGCATCGCATCGGACACCTGATCGCAGAGTTTGTCGGGGTGGCCGGCAGATACCGACTCCGAGGTAAATAGTGTGCTTCGGCTCATAGCTTAAATGATCCTCCCATCCGGATAAGCGGATGAGTATAACGAATCCAATGAGTCGTTGCAGTGACAGCGCTGCTTGCCCCGTGCATCATCCCGATACCCATTTGCGTGTCTCGATCAGAGGAGAGCCGACCATGGCGCGTACCGATTCCATGATGATGCCGCTGGGCACCCCGGCGCCCGATTTCACCCTGCCGGACACCGTGTCGGGCCGATCGCTGAGCTTGGCGGACGTGGCCGGCGAGAAGGCCACGCTGGTGATGTTCATCTGCAATCACTGCCCGTACGTCATCCACGTGAATGACGAGCTGATACGCCTGGCGCACGATTATCAGCCGCAGGGGGTGGGATTCGTCGCCATCTCGTCCAACGATGTCGACAATTATCCGGATGATGCGCCCGACAGGATGACCGAGGTAGCCAGGCAGCTCGGCTACCCGTTTCCCTATCTCTATGACGAGACCCAGGAAGTGGCGAAGGCCTACGACGCCGTCTGCACGCCCGACTTCTTCCTGTTCGACGGCGACCTCAAGTGCGCCTACCGCGGTCAGCTGGACAAATCACGGCCGAAGAACGGCGAGCCCGTGACCGGTGCCGACATGCGTGCTGCCCTGGATGCCGTCATCGCCGGCGAGATCATCCCGGACGACGTCCAGGTGCCCAGCCAGGGCTGCAATATCAAGTGGAAGGCGGCGTGACCATCGGTTAATCCCGCTGCGGCCGGGCGATTGCCCGCCACAGCATCTCGAACAGGGTATTGGCCTGGTCGGTGAGGGACTCCGGCCGCCCCCGGGCCAGGTTCATCGGGATCAGCCGGAACAGCACGCCGTAGAAGTAGTCGAGCAGGAGCGCCTCGCTGACCTCGTCGGTCAGCAGCCCCTGCCGGCGGCCGTCCGCGAGCACTTCCATGAGCTGGCGCGTCAGCACCCGCTGACGAAAGGTGGCGTCGTTGCGCCAGCTTGCCGGGGTGATCGAGTTGGCCATCATCGCCACCACCGCCGGATGGTGCTCGAAGAAATCCAGTACCACCCAGAAAACCTTCCGCAGCCGGTCCTTGTAGGTTTCGATGCCCTGCAGGTGATCGAGCATGCGCCGCGCCAGTCGGCCCAGCCAGTCGTCCAGACACGCGTCCAGCAGCCCCTGCTTGTTGCCGTAATAGCGGTAGATCGTCTGCAGCGAACAGCGGGCTTCGGCCGCCACGGCGTCCAGCCGTACCTGGTGAAACTCCCGCGAGGCAAACACCCGCAGCGCAGCGGCCTCGATACGGTCGCGTGTGGCCGCATCGAGGCTGTGCCGGTCGCGGATCAGCGCGGTGGGGGAGCGCGCGGTATGAATAGGGGGCGATGTCATGTGTAAACAAGTTTACGGAATTTTTCCCATGCCGGACAGATGGAAAAGTTCGTTCAGGCGTGTTGCATTGCACATCGAGTCCTAGTAAGGTCAGAAAAGACATCGTTCCCGATTTCTTTTTCGTAAATTCCATTACACCTTCGTCGTTGGGCAGTCCGACGGATGAAGGAGGCCTCACCGTCCCGGAGCGTCATTCCATGGCTCAATCCAAGTCTTCCGCCACCTCGACCCTGACCGGCGTCGGCGGCCGCGTGGCCATTGTCGATGCCCTGCGTACGCCGTTCGCCCGCATCGCCACCCACTTCCGTGAGCACAACGTGGTGGATCTGGGGGCCATGGCGGTCGCCGAACTGGCCGCGCGCAACAACCTGTCAGCGACGGATATCGACCAGATCATCTTCGGTCAGACCATCATGGCCAGCGGCACCCAGTTCATCGGGCGCGAGGTGGCGCTGGCCTGCGGTATGCCCGATGTCGATGCCTATTCAGTGACACGGGCCTGTGCCACCAGCTTCCAGACCACGGCCAATGCGACCGAGTCGATCCTGCTGGGCCGGGCCGACGTCGTCGTGGCCGGCGGCGCCGATTCCACGTCGGACGCGCCGATTCCGGTCTCCAAGAAGCTGGCCGCGGCACTCCGGGACGCCAATTTCGCCAAGACCATGAGCCAGCGCGTGAAGATTCTGTCCCGCCTGCGGCCGAAGGATCTGCTGCCCACCGCCCCGGCGATTACGGAGTTCTCCACCGGCCTGCTCATGGGTGAGTCCGCCGAACAGATGGCCAAGTCCTGGAACGTCTCCCGCGCCGAGCAGGATGACATCGCCCACGCCTCGCACAGCAATGCGGCAAGGGCCTGGGCGGAAGGCCGGATGGACGACTTTGTGATCAGCGCATTCCTTGACGACGGCAAAGGCGGCACCAGGCCATTGCGTGAGGACAACCTCGTTCGCGGCAATTCCCAGCGCGAGGGCTACGACAAGTTGAGGCCGGTGTTCGACAAGAAGCTGGGCACCGTTACCGCCGCCAATGCCAGTCCGCTGACCGATGGCGGCGCGGCGATGGTACTGATGAGCGAGGAACGGGCGAAGGCGCTCGGCCACCAGCCGCTGGCCTACATCCGCGGCTATTCATTCGCGGCCAAGACGCCGGAAACCGATCTGCTGATGGGCCCGGTGCTGGCCACCCCGGCCGCGCTGGAACAGGCTGGCGTCACGCTCAAGGACCTGGACCTGGTGGACATGCACGAGGCCTTTGCTGCCCAGATCGCCTGCAACCTGCGCGGGCTGGCGTCCAGGGACTACATCCGGAAATGGACCGGCCGCGACAAGGCGGTGGGCGAGGTGGACACCAGCAAGCTCAACGTCAACGGCGGTTCCATCGCCTACGGCCATCCGTTCGGCGCCACCGGCGCCCGCGTGATCGGCCAGACCGCCCACGAACTCAAGCGCCGCGGCGGCGGCCTGGCCCTGACCACTGCCTGCGCAGCCGGCGGCATCGGCGCGGCGATGGTGATCGAGTCGGCCTGACGGCCGGACCAGTCAAGAAAGAAGACAGAAAGGCAGGAACCGCAGATTTCGCAGATTTGAAGGAAAAGAGGTTGGGTTAAGTTTGCTTGATCATTCGTGTACGCGACCTCTTGCGGCTCACGGTTAGGGGCAACGCCATTGCTCAGTCAACGCCGCCAGGCAGCCAAGTAAAAATCTGCGTCCATCTGCGAAATCTGCGGTTTCAAACTCTTTTTCTTTGACGCTCGGAGTAGAGCGAGCGTCCCAGGGTTATCGATATGGCAAGCAAACAATCGACGTTCGACATCGAGCAGCGCGACGACGGCGTGGCCGTGGTGCGCATGGACGTGCCCGGCGAGGCGCACAACGTGCTCAAGGCGGAATTCGCCGACGAGTTCGAGGCGCTGTTCCAGCGCCTGCGCACGGACTCGGCGATCAAGGCGGTGGTGTTCGCCTCGAACAAGCCCGGCTCGTTCCTGGCCGGGGCCGACATCAAGCTGTTCGAGAACGTCAAGACCCCGGACGAGGTGGTGGCGCTGGCCGAGCAGTGCCAGGGCGCCTTTCACCAGATTGCCGACCTGAAGGTGCCGGTGGTAGCTGCGATCGACGGCGCCTGCCTCGGTGGCGGTCTGGAACTGGCGCTGGCCTGTGACGCCCGCATCGCCGCGGATACGCCGAAAACCGTGCTCGGTCTGCCGGAGGTCATGCTCGGTCTGCTGCCCGCCGGTGGCGGCACCCAGCGCCTGCCGGCGCTGATCGGCATTGCCGCGGCGCTGGATCTGTTGCTCACCGGCAAGCAGTTGCGTCCCGGCCGGGCGAAAAAGGTCGGCATCCTGGATCAGGTGGTGGCGCCCGAAGCGCTGATCGACGCCGCCGCCGCTCGCGCGCTGGTGCTGGCCGCCGGCAAGACGCCCAAGGCCGGTTTGCTGACGGGCGGTGTGGCCGGGCTGCAGGCCCGAGCTACCAAGCTCGCACTGGAGGACAACCGTCTCGGCCGCCGCGTGCTGTTCTCACAGGCGCGCAAGAAGTTGCAGAGCCAGACCAGGGGTAACTACCCGGCGCCCGAGCGTATCGTCGACGCGGTCGAGGCCGGGGCGGAGAAGGGGCCCGAGGCCGGCTTCGCCGCCGAGGCCCGCTTCTTCGGCGAACTGGTGTTCACCGACGAGTCGCGCGCCCTGCGCCACATCTACCGCGCCACCGAGGACCTCAAGAAGGAAACCTTCGCCCCGGCAGGCACCAAGGCCCGGACCATCGACAATGTCGGCGTGCTCGGCGCCGGCCTGATGGGGGCGGGCATCGCCACGGTCACCATCGACAAGGCCGGCCTGCCGGTGCGGCTGAAGGACAAGGACGACACCGGGCTCGCCGCCGGCATCGGCCACCTGCGTGCTCACTACGACAAGAAGGTCAAGCGCAAGCAGCTGTCCCGCTTCGAGGCCGACGTGGCCCTGAACCGTGTGACCGGCACCACCAACTACCGTGGTTTCGCCGGCTGCGATCTGGTGGTGGAGGCGGTTTTCGAGGACCTCGATCTCAAGCATCGAATGCTGGCGGATGTCGAGGCAAACGGGCGCGAAGACACCATCTTCGCCTCCAATACCTCGTCGATTCCCATCGGCGATATCGCGGCCCGAGCGAAGCGGCCGGAAAACGTCATCGGTCTGCACTACTTCTCCCCGGTGGAGAAGATGCCGCTGCTGGAAATCATCGCCACCAACCAGACCGCCCCCGAGGTCATCGCCGCCAGTGCGGCGTTCGGCAAGGCGCAGGGCAAGACTGTGATCGTGGTGGGCGATGGGCCCGGTTTCTACACCACCCGCATCCTGGCGCCGTTCCTGAACGAGGCCACGCGCATCCTCGCCGAGGGCGTGAGCGTGAAGGCCGTCGATGCCGCACTCACCAACTACGGTTTCCCGGTCGGGCCCATGACCCTGCTCGACGAAGTCGGCATCGACATCGGCACCAAGGTCGGCCCGATCCTGGAGAAGGCCTTCGGCGAGCGCATGGCCGTGCCGGGCGAGTCGGCCAAGATGATCGAGGCCGGCTGGCTGGGCCGCAAGGCCGGCAAGGGCTTCTACGACTACGAAGCCAAGAAGAAGAACGGCAAGCGCCCGGTCAACGCCGATCTCTACGACCTGATGGGCGTATCCGGCGACGCCGGGATGGATGCCACCGAGATTGCCGAGCGCTGCACCTTCATGTTCCTGAACGAAGCCGCCCATTGCCTGGGCGAGGGCATCCTGTCCGAGCCGATGCACGGCGATATCGGCGCCATCTTCGGCTTGGGATTCCCCCCGTTCACCGGCGGGCCGTTCCGGTTCGCGGACCGGCTGGGCATCAAGCAAGTGGTGGCCAGGCTGGACGCCTTTACCGATCAGCACGGCGCCCGCTTCGAGCCCGCGCCCATCCTGCGCGACATGGCCAGGGCTCGGGCCAGGCGCAAGCAGCGGTTTTATAACTGAAGAGAAGGAAGTAACCGCAGATTGCGCAGATTTTCACGGATTAAGAGCAAGAAAATTTCAATCTGAAAAACCGTCTGCGGCAATCTGCGAAATCTGCGGTTTCCGTTTTTTGCAACGAGGATCAACATGTTCGCCAAGCTCATGCACTGGATGCAGACCAATCAGGTTCTGCCGGCCATCTCCGACACCGAGCGCCAGGCGCTCGAAGCCGGCGACGTCTGGATCGACGGCGAATTCTTCGGCGGCAAGCCGGACTTCGATCGCATGCTGGCCGCCAGCTACCACCGCCTGTCCGATGAGGAACAGGCGTTCATGGACGGCCCCGTGGCGGAGCTGCTCAACCGGGCGGATGCCTACGCCATCGCCCAGACCCGCGAACTGCCGAAGCCGATCCTGGATTTCATGGCCGAGCAGGGTTTCTTCAGCCTGCTGATTCCGAAGGAATTCGGCGGCAAGGATTTCTCGACGCTGGCGCGTTCGGCGGTGATGGCCAAGGTGACGCCGGTGTCCGGCATCCTGTCGGCCTACGTGGTCATTCCCAACACGCTCGGGGCGGCCGAGTTGCTGATCGACTACGGCACCGACGAGCAGAAGGCCCACTACCTGCCGCGCCTGGCGAAAGGCGAATACCTGCCGTGCTTCGGCCTGACCGAGCCCACCGCCGGCTCCGACGCGGCCTCGATCAAGGCCGAAGCCGTGGCCTTCAAGGGCGATGACGGCCAGGTGAAGCTGCGCCTGAACTTCCGCAAGCGTTACATCACGCTCGGGCCAGTGGCGAATCTGATTTCGCTGGCCTGCCGCATCCATGACCCGGGCAACCTACTGGGCAAGGGCGAGGACGCCGGCATCAGCGTGGTGCTGCTGCACACCGGCATGCCCGGTCTGAAGACCGGCGATCGTCATGAGCCCATCGGCGAGGCCTTCCCCAACGGCCCGCTGGAAGGCACCGACGTGGAAGTGCCGGCCAGCCAGATCATCGGCGGTGTCGAGCGTGCGGGTGACGGCTGGCGCATGCTTATGGAGCAGCTCGCCGGCGGGCGCATGGTGTCGCTGCCGGCCACCGCGGTCGGCGGCATCCGCGGCGCGGCCGCGGCGGCCGGCGCCTATTCCATGGTGCGCCAGCAGTTCGGCCTGCAGATCGGCCGCATGGAAGGCGTGGCTGCGCCCATCGGCAAGCTGGCATCGCTGGCCTACATGACTGAGGGGGCCCGGGTGTTCGGCTGCTCGGCCATCGACGACGGCATTCATCCCCCGGTGGTCTCCGGCGTGATGAAGGCCTACACCACCGAGCTGGCCCGCGAGGCTGCCACCGATGCGATGGACGTGCTTTCCGGGGCCGGTGTGATGCAAGGGCCGAACAACGTGATCGGCCGCGGCTACTGTTCCGCCCCGGTGGCCATTACCGTGGAAGGCGCCAACATCATGACTCGCACCCTGATGGTGTTCGGGCAGGGTGCCACTCGCTGCCATCCGTATGCCCTGAACGTGGTCAAGGCGGTGGAAAGCAGCGACGCCACGTCGTTCCGCAAGAATCTGTTGGGCTGGATGAGGCATTTCTTCGCCGGCATCGGGCGCACCTGGTGGCATGGTCTGACTCGAGGCTGGACGGTGCGCGCTAACGGCGCGGCGAGGCCGACCCGTCGCTATTACCGCAAGCTCGGCTGGGCGGCCGCCCGGTTTGGCCTGTTCACGGATCTGGCCATGTTCTTCGTCGGTGGCAAGCTGAAGGTGAAGGGAAACCTGACCGGACGCTATGCCGACGTGCTGGCCTGGATGCTGCTGGGCTTTTCCGCCCTGCGCCGGTTCGAGGCCGAAGGCCGTCGCGCCGAAGACCTGCCGCTGGTGCATTACTCGCTGCAACTGGCGCTGGCGAAAATGCAGGCCGGCTTCGAGGGCATTTACGCCAACTTCCCCGGCCCGCTGGGTGCGGTCCTGCGCGTGGTGGGTCTGCCCCTGTTGCGCCTGAACAGCCTGGGTCGTCTGCCGTCGGATGATCTGGGCAACAAGGCCGCGGTCATCGCCCAGAAGTGGGACGCCCAGACCGAGCGCCTGCTGGCCGATATTCATCTGCCGGACACCGATGCGCCCGGGCACGGCCGCCTGATGCGCGCCTTCCGTCTGGTGTGCGATGCCGAGCCGCTGATCACCAAGCTCAAGGCGGCCCAGAAGGCCGGCACGCTGCCGGCCGGCGAGCCCGACTCGCTGGTCGCGGAGGCCCGGACCGCGGGCGTGCTCAGCAACGAGGAAGCCGCGCGCGTCACCGCCGCCCGCGAGGCCCGCCTGGCGGCGATCGAGGTCGACGTGTTTTCCGCGGAGGAATTCTTCGCCAACGCCGCGAGTGCGGCTGAGACTTCGCGCCAGGCGGCTGCATAGGAAGAAAGACAGGAACCGCAGATTACGCAGATTACGCAGATGTTCTGGGTCGGGCTGCGGCGCCATGCCCCTGCGTGGCGCTGTGGCCTGACGGGAAGTTGCTGCTGGCTGCACGGAAGACACTTCAGTTGCCGAGTTTCGCAACGGCGTCTGACGCCGCCCTAACCCAATAAACTCTGATGTCTTCTAATCTGCGCACATCTGCGTAATCTGCGGTTAAACCTCTTACCGAAAAGCCACCAAAGTTTCTTATGTCGAATCCGCTACTCGAAGGTGTCCGCATCCTCGATCTGACCCGTCTGCTGCCGGGGCCGTTCTGCACCCAGTATCTGGCCCAACTCGGCGCCGAGGTGATCAAGATCGAGGATCCGGCCGGCGGCGACTACGCCCGCGATCTGATGCCGGAGTTGTTCGCGGTGGTCAATCGCGGCAAGCACTCGGTGACGCTGGATTTGCGCGAGGCCGAGGATGTCGAGGCCTTCAAGGCACTCGTGGAAACGGCCGACGTGGTGGTGGAGTCTTTTCGGCCGGGCGTGATGGACCGTCTCGGCTGTGGTTACGACACACTCAAGGCCATCAACCCGACATTGGTTTACGCCGCGATTACCGGCTATGGCCAGGTCGGGCCCTACCGGGATGCGGCCGGGCATGATCTGAACTATCTCGCCTACGCCGGCGTTCTGGATCAGACCGGCGCGGCCGGCGGCGCCCCGACGATGTCCAATGTGCAGATTGCCGATCTCGCCGGCGGGGCGTTGACCGCCGCTACCGGCATTCTCGCCGCGCTGCTCGGTGCCAAGATTAGCGGCGAGGGGACGTTCGTGGATTCGAGCATGCTGGATGGCTCGCTGGCGCTGCAGTCAATTGCCCTGGCCGGGTTGCGTTCCCACGGCCATACCCAGAAGCGCGGGGCAGACATGCTCACCGGCGCGCTGCCCAATTACCAGGTCTACAAGTGCCGCGACGGCCGCTACCTGGCGGTGGGCGCGCTGGAACCCAAGTTCTTCGCCCGACTGCTGACCGCGCTGGGCGAGCAGGTACCACTGCCGAAGACGCTCCGGAATCTGGTCGGCGGCAAATCACCCGGCCGGCGTGCGGGCAAGCCGGCCGCGGGGGAAGCCACAGACGGCGGGGGTGCCAGAAAGTCCGGCCTGCGCGACCGCTTCAACGATGTTCTGGAAGACCCGGCCCGGGCCCGGCGCTGGCTGATGCCGGTGCGCTGGAGCCTGGCGGGCGTGTTCCGGCTGCGTTCGCGTGACGCCTGGATGCAGGCCCTGGCCGATGCCGATGCCTGTATCGCCCCGGTGCTGACCCTGGAAGAGGCACTGGCTGATCCGCAGGTCCTGGCGCGCGGCATGCTCGAGCGGGCCGATGGCGGACCGGCCTTCGGCTGCCCGCTTCACTTCGCGGGCGCGCGTCGCGACCCGCTGGCCCCGGCGCCGGGGCTGGGCGATGACAACGACTGGCTACTGGAACGCTGAACCAGCCGATCCGACGTCGCCCGAGGCGGCCGACGTCAGCGCATCGCCCACTTCGTGCCCATGCCGACCAGCCACTGGTAATGACTGGGCAGCAGGCGGGCCATGGCATCGATCGCATGAGCATCCGGGCCGATGAGCACGCGCCGCGAATCGCGCCGGACGCCCTTCAGGATGGTTCGGGCGGCTGATTCCGGCGTGGTGATGAACAGCTTCTCGAACGCGGCCTTGCCGTCCGCCTCGTTCTTGCCCCCGAGCACGCCGTCCATGTTGTCCGCGAAGCGGGCCGCCTGGGCGATATTGGTCTTGATCCCGCCGGGATGCACGCTGGTGGCCGAGATGCCGCCGCCGTCCATGTCCAGTTCCTGCCGCAGGGCCTCGGTGAAGCCGCGGACCGCGAACTTGGTAGCGTTGTAGGCGCCCTGGCTGGGTACGCCGATGATGCCGAACACGCTGGAAATGTTGACGATGTGGCCTTCGCCGGCCGCGCGCAGATGGGGCAGGAATGCCTTGGTGCCGTGGACCACGCCCCAGAAGTTGATGTTCATGATCCATTCCAGATCGTCGTAATCGGCACCCTCGATGGTGCTGCCCAGCGCCACCCCGGCGTTGTTGAATACCAGATGCACGGCGCCATGCTCGGCCGCCACCTTGCCGGCCCAGGTGTGCACGGCCTGGCGCTTGGCAACATCCACCACCTGCGTGGTGACCTTGACGGCGCTGCTTTCGTCGACCAGTTGCGCGGTTTCGGTCAGGCTGGCGCGGTTGACGTCCGACAGCGCCAGGTGGCAGCCGCGGGCGCCCAGCTCCATCGCCAGTGCGCGGCCGATGCCCGAGCCGGCGCCGGTAATGGCGGCAACCTTGTTCTTGAAGTCCTTCATCCTGCTCTCCCGGTTGATTCAGTCCCCTCTCCCCCGCCGACGGGGGAGAGGGTCAGGGAGAGGGGGTGCCGCCGGAGGCGGCTGATTCGCTCGTACCCTCTCCCCAACCCCTCTCCCGCAGGCGGGAGAGGGGCTTCTTTCTCAGGCCGCGTTGGCCGGTTCAATCTCCGCACTGACGACCGCGGGCGCTAGATCCTCGGCCCGCAACAGTTCGAAATGCCGGGCCGGGAATCGCCGGGTGCGGCGCCGGAAGTCCCAGGTAAAGCCGGGCCAGAGGGTCACGTTCTTGCCGTTGGCGTCCAGGTACCAGCTCTTGCAGCCGCCGGTGTTCCAGACGGCCTCTTTCGTATGCTCGTGGACCCAGTGATTATAGGCGTCCTGCGAGGCCCGTTTGACTTCGACTGCGGCCAGGCCCTCGTAGTCGATGGCCTTGAGCGTGTCCATGACCAGCGCGATCTGGGATTCGATCATGTACACCATCGAATTATGCCCCAGCCCGGTATTCGGCCCCGTCAGCAGGAACAGATTGGGAAAGCCCGACACCGTGGTACCCAGGAACGCTTCGGTGCCGGTTTCGGCGAAGGTTTCGCGCAGGTCGGCGCCATTGCGGCCGGTGATCTTCATCGGGCCGATCGGATCGGTGGCGGCGAAGCCGGTGCCGTAGATAATGGCGTCCACTTCGCGTTCGTTGCCATCGGCGGTCACGATGCTGTGCTCGCGCACCTCTGCGATGCCGTCGGTCACCAGATTGACGTTGTCGCGCGTCAGCGCGGGGTAGTAGTCGTCGGAGATCAGCACCCGCTTGCAGCCCAGGGTGTAATCGGGCGTCAGGCGCTTGCGCAGGTCGCGGTCCGGCACCTGTTTGCGCAGATGGCGTCTGGCCTGGCGTTCCATCAACTTCATCAGCCGCGGCTGGACCACGAAGGCCAGTGCCCGCGACTCCAGCTGCCAGTAGAGTGCGTTGCGCACCGCCAATTGCGCCGACGGCAGGCGCTTGAACAGGGCCTGCTCCAGCCGCGTGACTGCGCGATCCGGCTTGGGCACCACCCAGGGCGGGGTACGCTGGAACAGGTGCAGCTCGCCGACGTCGGCCGCGATCTGCGGTACGAACTGGATCGCGGAGGCGCCGGTGCCGATGACTGCCACCCGCTTGCCGGCAAGATCGTAATCGTGATCCCACTGCTGGGAGTGGAAGGTCCTGCCCCGGAAGTTCTCGATCCCCGGGATCGTCGGATAGCTGGGCCGGGACAGGCCGCCGATGCCGGATACCAGCGACTTTGCCCGCCAGTAGCCACGGCTGGTGCGCACATGCCAAAAGCCGCCGGCCTCGTCCCACTCGGCCGACTCCACCCGGTTGTTGTAGCGGATGTGGCCGGTGACCTCGTACTTCTCCGCGCAATGCCGCAGGTAGGCCCAGATCTCGGCCTGGGGCGCGAATTGGCGCGACCAGTCGGGGTTGGGCTCGAACGAGAACGAGTAGAGATGCGACGGAACGTCGCAGCCGCAGCCGGGGTAGTGGTTGTCGCGCCAGGTGCCGCCCAGATCATCGGCGGCTTCCAGCACCACGAAATCATCACGCCCCGACTGCTTGAGGTTGATGGCCATGCCCAGCCCGGAGAATCCGGTGCCGATCACGGCCACATCCACATCGGTGGGGCGGGTGGTCAGGGGGGTCGAGGCCATGGGAATGGTCTCCTGTCTGGTCCGGGCAGGCCCGGAACCGGCGGCCCGGCATCTACCGGACCGCCGATGGGGATCGGCCTGAGTCGGCCTAGTGGTGGGTGGCCGCGGCGTAGGCGGCGTCGGCTTCCTCGGTCAGCTGGTCGATGCGGGCCAGATGATGGCTGTTGTTCTGCTGCCAGGGATGGAAGCTGTACTTGAAGTAGGCCAGCCACTCCGGCACCTGGCGACGCAGTACGCCGGGCTTGCCGAACAGGGTGTTGAGCACGGTGAGATGCCCGCGCCAGCCTTCCTTCTTGCAGGCCGGGCTGGCCTGGGTCATCTGGAAGTAGAAGGCGGCCACCAGCGGCCAGAAGATGGCGGTTGCCAGCACCATGCCGCCGGCGCGGTTGATGTAGGCGCCGGGACCACGGCCGATGGTCTTTTCGTAGACGTCATAGGCCACGGCCTTGTGCTCGACCTCTTCCAGGGCGTGCCACAGCCACATGCGCTTGTAGTCGTCCTGGGAGCCGTCCATCACCGATTCGTCGTCGAGGATGGCGCTGCCCATCAGGGCGGTGAAATGCTCCAGCGCCACGGTGGCGGTCAGCGGCACGGCCTTCGGCGTGTTGTCCTTGATCCAGTCCAGCAGCGACCAGACAAAGGCGTCCAGCTTCTCGGCCGGCAGGCCGGCGTCTTCCATCAGTTTGTTGTACTCGATGTGTTCACGCGAGTGCATGGCCTCCTGGCCGATAAAGGCGGTGGCCGCCTTCTTCAGGTCCGGATCCGGAATCTGATCGCGATAGTCGCGCACCGCGTCGATGAACATGCGCTCGCCGGCCGGGAAGAACAGCGACAGCGTGTTCATGAACTGGGTGAGATGGGCGCCCCGTCCGTGCCAGTTGTCGATGTGCTCGGCGGGCGGCAGGAAATGCAGGTCGCGCCGTTCCGGCATCACGCTGGTACCGTCTTCGGGGCGGCCGGAATCCGACACCGTCGGGGCCGACTTGGCCTGGCCGTTGGTGGGCTTGCGGGTTGCTTCACTCATGGTCTTACTCCTGAGTTGTCAGCCGGTTGAGGCTTACGCCGCGGTGCGGCAGTGGTCGATGCGCGCCGCGCGGGTCGGGACGCCGCCCGCCTCGCACTGCGCCGAAAATTCATGGATATGGCGGGCCAGCCACATGGGTTGCGACAGCGGCAGCCAGTGGCCGGCATTGATTTCCACCCGGCGCAGACGCTCGCACCAGGGGGTGGCGCTGGCGGCCATGGCCGGCGTCACGAACGGGTCCGCGGTGGGAATGATCAGTTGCACCGGCACCTGCGCCAGCCGTTGCCGCGGGTGTCGCAGCCGGGGCAACACGTTGGCCCGGTACAGGGCAGTACCGTGCACGCCGTTGGCGGTCTGGTTCGGGTCGCGTTCCGGATGAATCCCCTCCGACCGCGCCATCAGTTGCGGCCAGACGCGTGCCATACCGGCGCGCCACACCAGGCCTGGCAGCAGCGGCAGATGGAAGGCGCCGACGTACCAGGATTTGAGCAGTTGTCCGAACGTGCGCGGGTGCAGCCCCTGCCGGCGCATCCAGTCCCCGATATGGTCGAGGCAGGGGCCGGAGACGCTGGTGAACGAGAGCAGCCGGTCGGCCATGGCCGGATCGGTGGCGACCTCCCAGGCCTGGATGGCGCCCCAGTCATGGCCGACCAGATGCACCGGCTGGCGCGGTGACACATGATCGATGACATCGGTCAGATCGGCTGCCAGTCTGTCGAGGCGGTAGTCGCTGTCCCGCGTCGGGCGGAACGAATCGCCGGCGCCGCGCACATCGAAGGTCACCACCCGCATGCGCGGCGTCAGGTTGGCCGCCGTGTGCCGCCATACCCGGCGGCTGTCGGGATAGCCATGCACCAGCACCACCGTGGCGGCCGTTGCCGAACCGCGCACGTCCACCGCCAGCCAGCCCCCGTCACGGGTGGGCACGCGCTGCGTGTTGCCGTCGCTGTTCGTGTTGCTGGTCGTCATATCGGTGACACCATTAAACGTACCATTGGACGATGTCACATAAATATTCTACATGTCAACTTTCCTGATAAGTTTTTGTTTTTTATTGAATAAACAATTGTGCGTTGCCGCATTCCGGAGCGGTAAAGCGGGCCCGGGCCTGCGGGCAGGGCCGGCGTGGCGAGGCACAGGGGGCAGCGGCGGACGGACGCGAGACCGGCTTCAGCCGGTGCGTCACTAACGCGGGGCGGTATCGATTTCCTGGAGGTGATCCAGTACCTGGGCCAGCCGGTCCCCCAGGAAGCGGTCGGCCGCCTTTTCCATGGCCCGGGCCACTTCCGGCAGCACGGCCATCTCCACCAGCGGGCGCAGGCGCCAGATCATGTCGGAGAGTTCGGGCAGGTCTTTGGTGGGGGGCAGGTCCTCGCCGTAGCGATCGAATACATGGTGGGCAATCAGCTTGACCATTTCCTCGGCGGCTTCCTCGACGTTGCGGCGCAGGTAGGCCACCACGTCCAGCATGTCGGTCAGCGGGATGCCGATGTCCACCAGTTCCTTGCCGGCGTGAAGCATGCGTGGGCTGGGTACCCGGTAGTACATGCCCTCGGGCTGAAGGATGCCCAGTTCCACCGCCTTCTTGAGGCCGCGGCCGGAGAACGCCTTGCCGAACCGCTGTACCAGCTGGGGCATGGTCAGGTAATCCGGCACCTCGTCCGACCAGGGACTGGCGACCGCGGTTTCTAGACCCAGGATCTCGGCGATGTCGCGCCCCTGTTCCCAGCTGGCAATCAGCTCGTCGATGTTGGACAGGGTGTAACCGCGATCCAGCAGCCGGGCGATGATGCGCAGCCGCGAAAGATGATCGTCGTTGTAGACCCCGCGACGGCCGCGGCGCATCGGCGGCGGCAGCAGACCACGATCCTGGTAGGCGCGGATATTGCGCACCGTCATGCCGGAGGTGCGCGCCAGCTCGTCGATGCTGAATTCGCCGGAACGCTTCGCGGATTTGCCCTGTTTGCTGGCCATCCCACTCGGGCTGGATCGAACCGAATCCCGAATTATACGTCACTGCCCGACAGGCAGGATCGTTTCCAATGTCAGGGCCGCGCGTGCAGGTATAGCGCCGAAGCCAGTCCGATTCCCGCCACCTCGGTTTCGATGCCGGCAGCCTCATGGCGAACGGTATAGAGCTGTGCCATGGCGGGATCGTAAGCAATGGTCGCCTTGCCGGCGGCATCGGTTTCCGCTTGAGCCTCGTGACCCGGCACATCCCGCAACACGGTGACCCCCGATAGCGCCTGACCCGCCTGCAATACCTGCACCGGCAGTGGCGCCCCGTCGGTCAGCCCCGCGGGATCGGCAAGTGGCACGATTTCCAACGGAAGGCCCTGCGGCCGGTCGGCAATCGCGCTCCAGCCGAACAGTGTCTTGCCGAACTTGACGAAGCGACGGGTCTTACCGGGTTCGGCGATGTCGGCCTGACGCCCCCGCTCGTAACCGCCCGCGGCCAGGTTCTCGGTGTAGTAGCCGTTGTCGTAATGCAACAGCGCCATGACCGGTTCGCCGGCCGGCATCAGATGGGTCATGCCGTCCTTCCGATCATGGGCATAGAGCAGCTCCCGGCCCTGCGCATCGAGCAGCCGCACGGTCATCAGTCGCTCCAGGGGATAGGCTTCGGGCACCTCGGCCGGATGCCCGAACTCGATCCGGTAATCCGGTGAGACCCAGACGTCGTGGGCTGGGGCCATCACGGGCAGGCACAGCGCGAGTGTGGCGGTCAGCATTCGCAGGTGACGCATAGGCGGGTTCCTTGTACGGGCGGTCGCGTCGGTCACGGATCGCGAGATCAGGCAGAGAGTTCTCAAAGGCGGAATTCGACGCCGGCCAGGGCGTCGATGCGCGGCTTGGGATCGACCACGCCGCCGCCGAAGCCGAAGGCCGATTCCGACAATAGCGGATCCGGCCGCCAGAAGGCCTGGGCGAAAACCCGCCAGCGCGGCGGGCCGTAGGCGATCCGGCTGCCCACCGTGATGATGGCATCCCGGGTAATGGCCGCATCCGCGGTCAGCGGCGTTTCGCCGTAGCGCTGTGCGTAGATGTCGGTAGTCCAGCGCTTGTGACGCCAGCTGACGCCGGCGGTCTGCTGATTCTCCGGAACGCCGGTGACGTCGCCACCACCGTCCTGCTGTCGTGCATCCAGGTGAGTGCTGGTCAGATAGGCCTGCCAGGCACCGCTGTCGTAGCGCAGTTCCACCTCGAAGCCGTCACGTTCGGTGGCGCCGATGTTGACGAATTCGCCCGGCGCGGTTTCCCGGATCTCGCCGGCAGCATCCGTGATGAAGGCGCTCGCGGATGCGCGCCATGGCCCGCGAAACCAGCGCAGGCCGATGTCGGTGCTCTCCAGCTCCACGTGCTCGAGCTGGCGGTAGACGCCGGTGTCCGGGGATAATTCCTCGGCCGAGGGACTGCGAAAGCCGGTGCCGTGATTGGCGAACAGCTCGACGCCGTAGAGTGGTTGCCAGGCCGCGCCGAACCGAGGGGTGACGATGGTGGTGTCGCCGCTGCCGTCGGCGGCCGGATTGAAGCGGTTATCGACCGACGTGTACGCGGAGTCGGCCCGCAGGCCGGCGGTCAGCTTGACGCTGGGCAGTGCCTGCCACTGTGCTTCCGCGAAAACGCCGGCATTCAGGCTTTCGCTGTCGCGGCTGCGCACAAGATTCATCAGGCCTCGCTGTCCATCGGTGGCAAAGCGAGTGCGCTCGCCGTCATCGAAGCGGCCATCGGTGCCGACTCGCCAGAACCAGGCCGGGTCCGCCTGGAAACGGCGAATGATGCGCCAGCCGGCATAGGTGGCATCCGTGAAATCCACGTTCTGGGTCGGGCTGAAACTGGCGAAGCGGCTGCGGTCGTCGCCGCCGACGTAGAGCAATGACTGCCAGCGCTCGCTATCGAAATGAAGCGATGCGCCGTAGACGTCGCTGCGCCCGCCGTCGGTCGGATTGAAGGCGGCTTCCCGATCGATCCGACCGGCCTGCAGATCGGCGAGCGGCAGATAGCCGGGCGCGCCGAAGTCGCGCCGGCTGGCATGGGCCTGAATCCGCAGATGCCCTTCACCAAGGTGGGTAACGTGGTTGCCGAATGCGGAGAAATGCTCCTCGAACTGGTTATTCCGGAATCCGTCCGAGTCTCCCGCATGGAGCACGCCGAACGGCCCGCCGCCGTCCAGCGTCAGCGTACCCTCGAGGCGCGCGAAGCGGCCGCCGGCAAGCCGCACCCGATCATGCTCGGCGTCCGTACGCGTGATGATGTTGATCACCCCTGCCTGTGCGAAGTTGCCGTAGGCGGCGGAGAACGGCCCCTTGATGACTTCGATGCGCTCGATCATCGCGGGCACCAGCCAGCCGATGTCGCCCAGCCCGTGCGCCCGACCATTCGGCTGATTGACCGGCACACCATCGATCTGGATCGCCACGTCGGTACTGTGCCCCCCCGTGAAGCCGCGGATGCCAAGATCATCCCCGATCGCTCCCTGCCCGAGGCTGCGCACTGTCACGCCCGGCGTGGTGCGGAACAGATCGACCACGTTATTGGCGGCCTGACGTTCGATGGCTTCCCGGTCGATGACGCTGCTGTCCACCGGTTGCTGGTCGACAGCGTCGCCGAGCGATGTCGGTCCCGCCGCCTCGCCCGTGACGCCGATTTCGGGCAGGCTCAGCGGTTCGTGGGCGATGGCCGACAATGGCGCCATCGCCAGTAGCAAGGCTGGCATGAATCGCATCGAGTCACTTTTTCTGTTTGTTCCCTGCAAACCACTACGCTGCCGCGCAACCGAGGGATGCGCGTCCGTACTCGGTCGTTGGCACGTAAGCCGCCCATGATGCGAATTTTTCTTGCCGGTCTTTTTCTGCTGCTGGCGCCATCGGTGTTCGGCGGCGAACCCTACCGCCCAGACAAGCCGGACGCCGTCCTTGCGCGGGTCACGCCGGCCTCCGATCCCGGGGCGGCCCGCCTGTCGCAGCTGCGCAAGTCGCTGGATCAGTCGCCCGAACGCGTCGGTCTGGCGGTGGAATACGCCCGTGCGGCCATCGAGCAGGCGCGCGCGACGGCGGATCCGCGCTACCTCGGCTATGCGCAGTCGGCGCTGGCACCCTGGTGGGGCCGGGCAGACCCACCGGACCCGGTCCGCCTGCTCCGCGCGACCATCGCCCAGCGGCGGCATGAGTTCGGCCGCGCCATCGCCGATCTGGATGCCGTGCTTGCAGCCCAGCCCCAGCACGCCCAGGCGCGGCTGACCCGCGCCAGTCTGCACACCGTGCAGGCACGCTACGAGCCGGCGCTGCTGGATTGCGCCGCCCTGACCGGGCAGGTGCGGACCCTGATCGTGGCCGCTTGCGCCGCGCCGCCGGCCAGCCTGTCGGGGTCGGCCCCGGCGGCACTGAATGCGCTGGAGAGCGCGCTGGCAGCCGACGCCTCGGTGAATGCCGGCACCCGCGTCTGGGCCCTGACCATCGCCGCCGAGATAGCCGATCGACTCGGCCGCGCCGATCTGGCCGCCGAACGCTTCGAGCAGGCGATTACCGCGGCCGACGGCGATGATCCCTATCTGCTGAATGCCTACTCGGACTTTCTCCTGGAACGCGGTGAACCAGCGGCGGTGGTCCGGCTGCTGGCGGATCATCAGGCCATCGATGCCGCGCTGCTGCGTCTGGCGATGGCCAACAAGCGTCTGGCGGAAATCGGCAATGCACAAGCCGCAAGCCGATTCGAGAGTCAGCGCGACACGCTTGCGGCCCGATTCGAGGCCGCACAACGCCGCGGCGATACCGTGCACCGCCGCGAACAGGCCATGTTCGAGCTGTATTTGCGCGAGCGGCCGGAACGGGCCCTGTGGCTGGCCCGCGCCAACTGGCGGGACCAGAAGGAACCGCTGGACGCCCGCATTCTGCTGGAAGCGGCGCTGGCAGCGAAGGCGCCCGCCGAGGCCCGGCCCGTGCTCCAGTGGCTGAAAGCACACTCGGTGGAAGCGCCGCGATTGCGGGATCTTGCCGGCCAACTCGAAGCCATGGCGGACCCGGCATGATCCGGGGGCTGATCGTCACGACGCTGGTTCTGGCCGCGGGGGCAGCGCTTGCCCACAAGCCCAGTGACAGCTATCTGCGGCTGCAGGTTGACGGCGCTGCCATCGAGGGGCGTTGGGACATCGCGCTGCGCGACCTGCACGCCCTGGTCGGTCTGGATGGTGATGGTAACGGCGCCATCACCTGGCGGGAGTTGCAGACCCGCCGCCCGGCGGTGACCGAGGCGGCCATGGCCGGCCTGTCGATTCGTGCCGGGGAAGCCGGTTGCGGTTTGCGGGTGACAGAGATGGCGGTGGTCGACCACGCCGACGGCACCTATGCCGCGCTCTCCCTGTCGGGAACCTGTCCGGCGCCGGTCCGGGAGCTGACGCTGGATTACGATTTCCTGTTCGAGCTCGACCCGACCCATCGTGGCCTGGTGAACCTGACATTCGCGGGCACCCGCAGTGCCATTCTTTCGCCGGCGCAGCCGCGGGTGGTGTTCGAGCCTGACAACGCCGGCGCCGTTCGTCTTTTCTGGCGTTATCTGCGCGAGGGGGCCTGGCATATCTGGGCCGGCATCGATCACATGCTGTTCCTGGTCTGCCTGCTGCTGCCGGCCATGCTCACGCGCATCGACGGGGTGTGGGTGCCGGTGGCTTCCGGTCGCCGGGCGTTCATCGACATTCTCAAGATCGTCACCGCGTTCACCCTGGCCCACGCCCTGAGCCTGACGGCTGCCACCCTGGACTGGTTGCGCCCGCCCACGCGCTGGGTGGAGGCGGGGGTGGCGGCCACCATCGTGTTCGCGGCGGTCAACAATCTGCGGCCGCTGGTGCGGCTGGAACGGCTGTGGTGGGTGGCCTTCGGTTTCGGCCTGATCCACGGCGCCGGATACGCCAGCGTCCTCGGCAGCCTGGGCCTGCCGGCCGGGGCCATGACCGTGGCGTTGCTGGGCTTCAATCTGGGTGTGGAGGGCGGCCAGATTCTGGTTGCGGCGCTGGTGATGCCGTTGGCCTTTGCCGCCCGCCGTCAGGACTGGTACCGCCACGGTATCGTGGTGCCCGGCTCGGTCATCATCGCGCTGCTGGGCGGCCTGTGGCTGGTGCAGCGGCTGTTCAACCTGCGTCTGGAGGGATTGTGGTGAAACGACTGCTGGCTGCGGCCTGCCTGATAGTCCCGGTCGTGGCCGGCGCCCACGGCGCCGGGTTCGAGCGATTGCCGGATGTCGACACCGTGGCACTTCGCTTCGCCTACGCCGTGGGTGAGCCCATGGCCGGGGCCCGCGTTGTCGTGACCACCCTGGCCGGTCAGGATCACCAGCGCGGCCAGACTGACCGCGACGGGCAATTCGCCTTCGTGCCGGATCGACCGGGAGACTGGATGGTGGTCGCCGATGACGGGCTTGGCCACGAGGTCCGGGCCGAGGTGGAAGTCGGTGGCGTTGCCGAGGGCGAATCGAGCGCCACGCCCGTCGCCGTCTCCCCGCGTGTGTTGCTGTATGCGCTGATCGGCAGCCTGGCGGTCAACGCCGGGTTGCTGTCCTTCCTGCTGGCGCGGCGGCGGGCATGAAAAAGCCCACTGTGTGCGGCACACAGTGGGCTTGAACACACGCTTGTTGTCGCGTCGCTAGTTGACGATATCCCGCAGCGGCGTGTCGCCGTTACCGATTTCAACCGGTTCATCATCCGGCCCACCGAAGACTCGTGCGAGATCGGCCCGCAGCGCGTCCGGGTCGGTCACCGGCAGGGATTCATCATCCGGATCCTGATTGACGATCGCCGAGGCGCTGTTGCCCATCGGCTGCATCATGTCAGGGTTGTCGTTGAAGAAATTGTTGTCGTCTCCGCCGCAGCCGGCAAGTAAGAGGATGCCGGCCCCCGCGGTGGCGAATGTGAGTCTGTGACGTCGCATTGGTTGCCCTCCGGCTTACGGCGTGGTTGCGCCCGGGATGGGCGTGTCCAGATACGGAAACTGCGTCAGGTAGCTGCCGGGGTTTGGCTGTGCTCCGTCGTTCACCACGTTCCCTCCGTTTAGAGTCGTCCCCGGTACCCCACCGCTCACATCGCAAGTTTGGAGGTTGTTGGGGTTTTCAGCCGTGATGGCGCCCTCAGCAACGGTCAGCGCGATGTCCACGACGTCGTCAACAGGCCTGCGTCCGTTCGGGAAGCCGGCTAGGTCACAGGCCAGAAAGCCCAGGTCCTCCTGCATGCCAACCGGTGTCGGATCAGTCGGGAATGCCGTGTTCAGACGCAGCATTTCGCCGCCCATCGTGATTTCGTCAGCATTGGCGTCCGTAATTGCCTGCGGCTGCGTGAAGTTGGTCATGTTGCCACCCACGTTGGTTCTGATGCCGGTCACAAAAGCCGCAACCAGGTCAAAACGCGGTGTGGCTGGTGGCGGCACTTCGAACAGCGCATTAATCAGTACCGGCAGCGTTGGGTAGAGGACGAAATTGGCGAAGTTGGTCAGATCGTCCTTCGGCTCGCTGTTATTGAATGCATCCTTCTGGTCAAGGCCGATCACGACCTCATTAACCAGCGGGCTTCCCAGGCGAGACACCTGCGTGAAGGCGCCCCCGGACACCGCCGGCGTATCCACCGTCGGGTTCGGCCGCTGAACCTCGGCCTGAGGCAGGCTGGCAGTGGTCCAGGCGCCAATCACCGGTTCATTACCGGCGGTCAGGCAATTCCGGTCAATCTCCAGCGCCAGGGAAGTGATGTTCTTGTCACCAAGGATGTTCCCACCTCTGTCACGATTTCCAACTGGCGGGGCAGGGAGGTTGACTCGGTCGAAGACTTGGCCCAGGTTCACCACGAATCCTTCCTGACGCTGCCCGACGAACAGCTGCGCTGGCGTGTCACAGCCGGGTACATTGACCGTGTAGATGTGGTTGTTGGCGTATGCGGAATAGTCGGGGATGGTCTTGGTGCCGATGTTGTCGACCGGCTTGCGGAACGTGGTGTCGCCGGTACTCATCTGGGTGACGGGGCTGGCCATGCCCTGTTTCCGATCACCTTCGATCAGCGTCACCGTGTAATTTTCGATAACATTAAGGCCAGCGTTGTCATCCACGCCAGGGCCGACCGGACTGGCGTTTCCGCCGGGCCCGACATTGGCAAGCGGGATTGTTACTGGGCTGTTATCCGGGCCGACCGGCAACGACGCGTTTCGATATTCATTGTCGAACTCGAACCGGAAGGTTAGGTCCTCGACCGTATCGCCGTCGTTGTCCACGTGGATTTCGTAACGGGCGTCTTCATCCATGGTGAAGTAGTTGGGTCCGCCGTAGGCATCTTGCAGCGGCTGATAGTTGGCGATCAGCGTGACGAAGTCTTCGCGTCCGCTCTCGTAGCTTCGGAACATGTAGAAGTCGGTGCCGTCGACCTTGGGCTTTTCCGTGATGAACGGTGCCTCGCGGTGACTGGAGGCGAAGGCCGCCGATCCCGCGGCCAGGGTGACGGCCAGCGTGGCCGCCGTCCCGATAATTGGGTGTGTTCGGTTCAGCATGAAGATGTGCTCCCTTCCTGTAGTGCCTGGCCAGGCTTGGCCCGCCCTTCTCACTCGCCATCGGAATGTCGGTGATACCAACTCCTACGCCGGCGGGATGACTTCGGATTCAGGAATCGCCGGATCGGGCAAAAAAATGCCCGGCCACCGGGGCCGGGCAAACGAGTTTCGCGAGGTTGTCGCGAGGGGGATCAGAGGGCGATTTCGCCGTCGTCTTCGCGCGAGATGATGACGGTGGCCGACCGGGGGCGGGCGCTGCCGCCGTCCGGCCAGTTGCCGCCCGGATGCTGGATGTTCACGAACATGGTGCGGTAGTCAGGCGTCATCTCCACGCCGGTGACTTCGCAGCCCACCGGGCCGACGAAGAACCGCTTGAGGCTGGCCTGGGTGTCGGGGTTGACCGTGCGGTCGCCATTCAACTGGGCCGGAACCACCGCCAGCATCTGGTCGTTGGTGTCCGAGTCCAGCGGCGCGCCGTTGTCGGTCTGGATCCAGAGCACGCCGCGCTTGTCGAACCACAGGCCGTCCGGGCTGCCGAATTCGTTGTCCAGCGTCAGGCCGGAGATGTTGAAGCTCGGGTCCGCATTGGCGTTGGAACCGAAGACGAAAATATCCCACACGAAACCGGTGGCGGCGGGGTTGTCATCGTTCTCGGCAAGCCGGATGACGTGACCGTGGGTGTTCGGACCGCGCGGGTTGGCGGCGTCGGTCTGGTCCGGGCCGCGGTTGGTGTTGTTGGTCAGCGTGAAATAGATTTCGCCGGTGCTGGGATCGGTGGTCGACCACTCCGGCCGGTCCATCGGCGTGGCGCCAAGCACATCGGCCGCCGTGCGGGTGTTGACGAGCACGTCCGCCTGGCTGACGAAGTCACTGGCCAGTGCCGGGTTGCTGTCGTAGTCGAGCGGCAGCCATTCGCCGCTGCCGTCCGCGTCGAGGCGGGCAACGTAGAGCGTGCCGTTGTCCAGCATGTTGGTGTTGGGCTGGGCGGGGTCCCAGGCCTCGGCGGTGACGAACTTGTACATGTATTCGCCGCGAGCGTCGTCACCCATGTAGAAGGCAATGGGGCGGCCGTCCACGATGCGGCCCGGTTCCGCGCCTTCGTGGCGGAAGCGGCCCATGGCGGTGCGCTTGACGGGCGTAGCAGCGGGATTGAACGGATCGATTTCCACCAGCCAGCCGAAGGTGCTGGCTTCGTTGCGATAATCGCTGGCGGCGTCCGGGCCGCTCGGCGTCGTGTCGAAGCGGGCGAACTCGCCGTTCACTTCCGAGGGATCACCGGCGACATTGCTCCAGAGATAACCGAAGCCGGTATCGGTCAGGCCGTAGCGGGCCTTGTCGCGCGGCGGGTTGGCTTCCGTGGTGATGAAGTAGCCCTGAATATTCTCTTCGCAGGCCAGGTAGGTGCCCCACGGCGTGAAGCCGCGGCCGCAGTTGTTGACGGTGCCACGGGTGGTCATGCCCGAATTGTCATAGGCGGTGACCATGAACTCGCTGCCGGCGGCCGGGCCGGACAGCGACATCGGCGTGGCCGCGGTGATGCGGCGATTGAAGCCGCCCTGGATCACGCCCCAGTTGCGGTCGGTGCCCTGGGCGATTTCCACCACGCTTACACCATGCGCGTTGATGTCCTTGCGCACCTCGTCGGCATCGGTGGGCGCGCCGTTCATGTCCGTGGCGCGGCCATCGCCGGCGAACAGCGTGGGGTTGGAGTATTCGTGGTTGATCACCAGCAGGCCGCGGGTGGCGCTTTCCGAGCGTTCCGGTAGCGGGAAGAAGGTCATGCCGTCGTGGTTCGCGCCGATCTGCTGCGCCTGTTCGGCGGCCGTGTTGCTGCCATCGCCGGCGTAAGCCGGGAAGCTACCGGTGAACGGTGTACCCCAGGGGATCAGAACCTGCATCCGATAGCCGTCCGGGATGGATACGGAATCGGCGCTGGAGCCGGCAATGGAGTTGAACGAAAGGCCGGGCGTGGCGGCGTTGGCGCCGCCGTTCGAGTCGCCGCCACAGGCGGACAGGCCGGCGCCGGCGAAGATGGTGGTGGCGGCCAGGCCGAGCCCGCCGCGCAGCGTATCGCGGCGTGACACGCGGGCCTCTAGAATCTGGTTGAAATGCGGGCTGCTGCTGTTGGACAGCGAGCCTTCCATCTCCTTGATGGCGTCCGGATCGGTAATGGTCGGGCGATTGCGGGTCATGGTGGGCACCTCTGGCTTGCATTGGCTGGCTTGGGGTCCGGCTCAAGCTAGCCAACCGACATGACCATCACGTTGAGGTTTGCTGACATCGGCATGACAGCCGCGCCCAGCCTGGCAGCGGGAATGCGCTACCGCCGGCGTTCGACACCCCAATCGAATAAAAGAAAACTTATTAAGAAGATATCAAGTATTAATAGAGCTAATGTTGCCGGGGGGGGCGGATTCGTAGAAAATGGCCGGCCTTTCCGCCAGCGGGCACAGGGTAACCATGACCAAACGACGAGAACTCGCGGACGCCATCCGGATTCTGGCGATGGACGCGGTCCAGGCCGCCAATTCCGGTCACCCCGGCATGCCCATGGGCATGGCCGACATTGCCGAAGTTCTCTGGAATGATTTCATGCGGTTCAACCCGGCCAATCCCGACTGGCCCGACCGGGATCGCTTTGTCGTGTCCAATGGCCACGGCTGCATGCTGCAGTACGCGCTGTTGCATCTGAGCGGTTACGACCTGCCGCTGCAGGAAATCAAGAATTTCCGTCAGCTGCATTCGAAGACGCCGGGTCACCCGGAATACGGCATCACCCCCGGGGTGGAAACCACCACCGGGCCGCTGGGGCAGGGGCTGGCCACGGCCGTGGGCATGGCGCTGGCCGAGGCGCGGCTGGCCGCCGAGTTCAATCGCGACGGCCTGAATCTGGTCAACCACTGGACCTATTGCTTCGCCGGCGATGGCTGCCTGATGGAGGGCATTTCGCACGAGGCCTGTTCGCTGGCCGGCCATCTGGGCCTGGGCAAGCTGGTGGTGTTCTACGACGACAACGGCATCTCGATCGACGGCGAAACCGCCGGCTGGTTCACCGACGATACCCCCAAACGCTTCGAGTCCTATGGCTGGCAGGTGGTGCGCAACGTCGACGGCCACGACGCCGATGAGATCAAGACCGCGATCGAAACCGCCCGCAAGAATACCGATCAGCCCACGCTGATCTGCTGCAAGACCGTGATCGGCTGGGGCTCGCCCAACATGCAGGGCACCGCCGGCGTGCACGGCGCGGCACTGGGTGATGACGAGGTGGCCCGGGTGCGCGAGAAGCTGGGCTGGTCCGACGACACCCGTTTTGCCATCCCCGATGCGATCTACCAGGCCTGGGACAAGCGCAGCAAGGGGGCGGAGCTGGAAAAGGCCTGGCGCGCGCTGCACGAACAGTACAAGGCCGCCAACCTGCAGGCCGCCACCGATTTCGATCGCCGGATGGCCGGCGAACTGCCGGCCGACTGGGCAAGTGTGGCCGACGAGTTCGTCGCCGCGACCCAGGCCAGCGGCAAGGACGACGCCACCCGCAAGGCCTCCAAGGCGACCATCGGCGCATTCGCCGCCCATCTGCCGGAACTGCTGGGCGGCTCGGCCGACCTGTCCGGCTCGAACGGCACCGACTGGAGCGGCCACCAGCCGATCAAGGTCGGCGACTTCAGCGGCAATTACCTCTACTACGGCGTGCGCGAATTCGGCATGACCGCCATGGCCAACGGCCTGTCGCTGCACGGCGGCATCATTCCCTTCTGCGCCACGTTCCTGACCTTTTCCGATTACGCCCGCAACGCGGTGCGGCTGGCCGCGTTGATGGGTATCCGCAACGTCCTCGTCTACACCCACGACTCCATCGGCCTGGGTGAAGACGGCCCCACCCACCAGTCGGTGGAGCACGTGGCCAGCCTGCGACTGATTCCGAATCTGGAAATGTGGCGGCCCTGCGACGACGTCGAAACCGCGGTGGCCTGGCGACGTGGCCTGGAGCGCCGCGACGGCCCGGTGGCGCTGGCGCTGACCCGGCAGGGCGTCCCTCACGAGACCCGCAGCGATGCGCAGGTGGCGGCGATTGCCCGCGGCGGCTATGTGCTGCTCGAGCCGGATAGCGACCCGGAAGCCATCGTCATCGCCACCGGTTCGGAAGTCGGCCTGGCGATGGCGGGCGCCCGGGCACTGGCGGAGGAAGGTCGTGCGGTGCGCGTCGTGTCCATGCCCTGCGTGGAACGCTTCGACGCCCAGGATCAGGCCTATCGCGAATCGGTGCTGCCGCCGGGCGTGACCCGTCGATTGGCGGTCGAGGCCGGGGTGACCGATAACTGGCACCGCTTCGTGGGCAACGCCGGCCGAGTCATGGGGGTGGATACCTATGGCGAATCCGCACCCGGCCCCGTGGTTTACGAGCATTTCGGCCTGACCGAGGCCGGCGTGGCGAACGCGTTGCGCGACCTTTTCTAAAACAACAGGCGCGGGGGTCCCGCGCCGGTACAGGACTCAAGGAGAGACAACGGCATGGCAGTGAAAGTTGGTATCAACGGCTACGGACGAATCGGCCGCAACGTGTTGCGCGCGCTCTATGAAGCGGGCCGCACCGACGAAATCGAGATCGTGGCGATCAACGATCTGGGTGATGCGGAAACCAACGCCCACTTAACCAAGTACGACACTGCCCACGGCCCGTTCCCGGGCACCGTATCGGTCGAAGGTGACAACCTCGTGGTCAACGGCGACCGCATCAAGGTGCTGGCCGAACGCGATCCGTCGAAGTTGCCCTGGGGGGAACTCGGCGTGGATGTGGTGCTGGAATGCACCGGTCTGTTCGCCAAGCGTGACAAGTGTCAGCCGCACCTCGACGCCGGCGCCAGGAAGGTGATTATCTCCGCGCCCGCCGGCGTGGACCTGCCCACGATCGTCTACGGGGTGAATCACGACAGCCTCACCGCCGATGACGACATCATTTCCAATGCCTCCTGCACCACCAACTGTCTGGCCCCGCTGGTCAAGCCGCTGCAGGACAGCATCGGCATCGTGCACGGGCTGATGAACACCATCCACTCGTACACCAATGACCAGGTGCTTACCGACGTGTATCACTCGGACCTGCGCCGCGCCCGCTCGGCCACCCAGAGCATGATTCCGACCAAGACCGGTGCGGCCGCCGCGGTGGGCCTGGTGATGCCGGAGCTCAACGGCAAGCTGGACGGTTTCGCCGTGCGGGTGCCGACCATCAACGTGTCGATGGTGGACCTGACCTTCACCGCCGCCCGCGACACCAGCGTCGACGAGGTGAATCAGGTACTCAAGTCGGCCTCGGAAGGCGCGCTCAAGGGCATCCTGAACTACAGCGAGGCGCCGCTGGTCTCCCAGGACTTCAACCATGATCCGGCCTCGTCCACGGTCGATGCGCCGCTGACCAAGGTTATCGAGGGCAAACTGGTCAAGGTGCTGGCCTGGTATGACAACGAGTGGGGTTTCTCCAACCGCATGCTGGACACCACGCTGGCGCTGATGCGCGCCTGAACGCACGCGGGGTATAAGCCATGCTGCGGATGAGCGACATCGATCTGGCCGGCAAGCGGGTCCTGATCCGTCAGGATCTCAACGTGCCGGTAGACGAGCAGGGCCGGATTACCTCCGAGGCTCGTCTGCGGGCTTCGCTGCCGACCCTGCGCAGCGCGCTGGATGCCGGCGCCAGCGTGTTGGTGATGTCGCATCTGGGACGGCCGAAGGAGGGCAAACCGGACGCCGCCAACAGCCTTGCCCCCGTTGCCGCATGGCTGGCGCAGGCGCTGGATGTTGACGTCCCTCTGGTCACCGACTGGCTCGACGGTGTCGACCTGCCGGCCGGCGGCATCGCCCTGTGCGAGAACGTGCGTTTCAACGTCGGCGAGAAGGCCAACGAAGAAGGCCTGGCGCGGCGCATGGCCGCCTTGTGCGACGTCTACGTCATGGACGCCTTCGGTACCGCCCATCGTGCCCAGGCCTCCACCGAGGGCGTGGCCCGGTTTGCGCCGACCGCCTGTGCCGGGCCGTTGCTGGCCCGGGAAATCGATGCCCTGTCCGCCGCGCTGGAAAACCCGAAGCGGCCGCTGGTGGCCATCATCGGCGGGTCCAAGGTCTCCACCAAGCTGGAGCTGCTGGAGAACCTGTCCGATGTGGCTGATCAGCTGATTCTCGGTGGCGGCATCGCCAATACCTTTCTGGCCGCGGCCGGCTTCGATGTGGGCGCGTCGCTGCACGAAGCTGATCTTGTGGAGACCGCTCGCCGCATTCAGCAGAAGGTGGAGGCCGGCGGCGGCAACATTCCGCTGCCCACGGACGTGGTGTGCGCAACCGAGTTTTCGGTCGAGGCCCACGCTCAGGCGCGGCAGGCCAGTGAAGTGGAAAGCGACGAGATGATTCTCGACGTGGGCCAGCAGACCCGGTCCCGCTTCGCGGCGATTCTGGAAAGCGCCGGCACCATCGTCTGGAACGGTCCGGTAGGTGTGTTCGAGTTCGACCAGTTCGGCGGCGGCACCCGCTCGCTGGCCGAAGCCGTGGCCAGCAGCCCGGCCTTCTCGATTGCCGGCGGCGGCGACACCCTGGCCGCGATCGAGAAGTACGACATCGAAGCCGACATCTCCTATATCTCCACCGGTGGCGGGGCGTTTCTCGAGTTTCTCGAGGGCAAGACCCTGCCCGCCATCGCCGCGCTGGAAGCGCGCAGCGGCGGCTAGCGGCGGTGACCCCGGCGACCCGGCCCGGTTGCCGAACGGCAGCGGGGTTGCTGTATCCTTGCCGGCTTCACGCGAGATAGCTCCTGGTTTGCAACCGAGTAACCCCTGACATGACCACCCGATTTGACGGCTCCGACGCCTACGTCGCCACTGACGATCTGAAAATGGCGGTGAATGCCGCCGCCACCCTCCAGCGGCCCCTGCTGGTCAAGGGCGAGCCCGGCACCGGCAAGACCATGCTGGCGCAGGAGGTGGCCGCGTCGCTGGGCAAGCCGCTGTTCGAGTGGCACATCAAGTCGACTACCAAGGCACAGCAGGGCCTGTACGAATATGACGCCGTGTCCCGGCTGCGCGATTCGCAGCTCGGCGACGACAAGGTGCACGATATTTCCAACTACATTCTCCAGGGGCCGCTGTGGGAATGTTTCGAGTGCGACGAGCAGCCGGTGCTGCTGATCGACGAGATCGACAAGGCCGACATCGAATTCCCCAATGATCTGCTGCGCGAGATCGACCGGATGGAGTTCTACGTCTACGAGACGCGCAAGACGATCAAGGCGAAGCAGCGGCCGATCATCGTGATCACCTCGAATAACGAAAAGGAACTGCCCGACGCGTTCCTGCGCCGCTGCTTCTTCCACTACATCACCTTCCCGGACAAGGAGACGATGCAGGCCATCGTCGACGTGCATTTCCCGGGCATCAAGAAGAAGCTGCTGGCCGAGGCGATGGACCTGTTCTTCGATCTTCGCGACGTGCCGGGCCTGAAGAAAAAGCCGTCCACTTCCGAGCTGCTTGACTGGCTCAAGCTGCTGCTGGCCGAGGACATCCCCGCGGAGACGCTGCGGTCGGCCGACCTCAAGCAGTCCCTGCCGCCGCTATACGGCGCGCTGCTCAAGAACGAGCAGGATGTGCACATGTTCGAGCGGCTGGCCTTCATGTCCAGGCGGCAGTGACGCGCGGCACTGCGGTTTCGAGTTTCACGTTTCAAGTTTCGAGCGGCATACACGGCCGACGTAGCTGTCTTGAAACTCGAAACCCGAAACCTGAGACTGAACCCACGAGTTTTGCCTGAAACCCGAAAGCCGATACCCGGCTGCGCGGGTCACCGTGACTCCCCATGCTGACGGAATTCTTCTACGAACTGCGGCGCGGCGGACTCAAGTGCTCGGTTACCGAGTACCTGACTCTGCTGGAAGCGCTGGACGCCCGGGTGGCCTACGGTAGCCTCGACCAGTTCTATTACCTGTCCCGCGCCACGCTGGTGAAGGACGAAACCCAGTTCGACCGCTTCGACCGGATCTTCGGCGAGTACTTCAAGGGAATCGAGAACGCGGCCGGCGAGCTGTTCGAGGACATTCCGGAAGACTGGCTCAAGCGCATGGCCGAGCTCGAGCTCAGCGAGGAGCAGAAGGCGCAGATCGAGGCCATGGGCGGCTGGGAAGCCCTGATGGAAACGCTCAAAAAGCGCCTGGAAGAACAGACCGAGCGCCACGAGGGTGGCAACAAGTGGATCGGCACGGCCGGCACCTCGCCGTTCGGCGCCTACGGCTACAACCCCGAAGGCATCCGCATCGGGCAGGACGGCTCGCGCAACCGCAGCGCGGTCAAGGTGTGGGACAAGCGGGAGTTCGCCAACCTGGATGACTCGCGCGAGATCGGCACCCGTAACGTCAAGATGGCTTTGCGGCGGCTGCGCCGGTTTGCCCGGGAAGGTGCGGCCAACGAGCTGGATCTGGATCACACCATCGACTCCACCGCCCGCAACGCTGGGCTGCTCGATATCCAGTGGCGGCCGGAACGCCACAACGCGGTCAAGATTCTGCTGTTCTTCGACGTGGGCGGGTCGATGGATCCGCATGTGCGGGTGTGCGAGGAGCTGTTCTCTGCCGCGCGCATGGAGTTCAAGCATCTCGAATACTTCTACTTCCACAACTTCCTCTATGAAGGCGTGTGGAAGGACAACCGCCGGCGCCGCAGCGAGAAGATTTCCACCTTCGACGTGCTGCACAAGTATCCGTCCGACTACAAGGTGATCCTGGTCGGCGACGCCACCATGAGCCCCTATGAGATCGCCTACCCGGGCGGCAGCGTCGAGCACTGGAACGAGGAAGCCGGGGCGGTGTGGCTGCAGCGGCTGCTCGAGGTCTATCCGAAGACCGTCTGGCTCAATCCCGAGCCGGAAAAACACTGGTCCTATACCCCGTCGATCCAGATGACGCGGGAGCTCATGGGGGACCATATGTTTCCCATGTCTCTCGAAGGTCTGGATCGCGCCACCTCCTACCTGACCCGGTAGCGTCGAACGGCCGTGGAGGCTGCTAAGCTCTTCCGGCCGCTCGACGTATCGGGCGTTCCATCAATAACAAGGAGGGGGTCATGAGTACATCCATGATGGCGCTGGCAGGTTTCGCTGCCTGGACGCTTGCATTCATCATCGTCACCATCGGTTACCGGGGCATCCGTGTCCTGACGGGCCAGTTGAAGGCGGATGCCTGGACGCGCGGCCGGGCGGTGGAGGATCCGCCGGTGGTCAAGCGTCTCAACGATGCGTTCGCCAACTGCCTGGAGATGCTGCCGATCTTTGCCGCGGTCATCCTGGCGGCCGCGGTTGCGGGGCAGTCCGCCATCACCGACGGGCTGGCCATAATCTTCCTGGCGGCGCGTATCGGTCAGTCGGTGTCGCACATCGTCTCGGTGCATCACCTGATGATCTTCTTCGTGCGCTTCCCGCTGTTCCTGGTGCAGGTGGGCATTCTCGTGATCTGGTTGCATGGACTGCTGCTGGGTTAACGATGTCGCGCTCCGAGCTGCAAGCGGGGCGGCGCCGTAAGCCGTGATGGCGCGCCCGCGCGGGACCGCCGGCATTCTGGCCACCATGCCCACTCTGGTGGGCATGGTGGCAGTCGCCTTGTTGGCCGGAAACGCCTGGATGGTCACGGCGGCCAGGCCGCACGTCTACGCCGACGCCGGCACCATCCCGGCCAATCAGGTCGGCCTGGTGCTGGGGACCAGTCCGTATACCCGTTCCGGAGAACGCAACCAGCTGTTCCGACACCGGATCGAGGCGGCGTCGGCACTGTTTCACGGCGGCAAGGTTGAGCATCTGCTGCTGTCCGGCGCCAACCCCGACGACACCTACAACGAACCGCGCAAGATGTACCAGGCGCTCATCGAGGCCGGCGTGCCCGGGGATGCGATGACGTTCGACTTTGCCGGCTTCCGGACACTGGATTCCATGATCCGGGCACGCGAGGTTTTCGGCCTCGACAACGTGACCGTGATCTCGCAGCGTTACCACTGCTACCGCGCCGTCTTTCTGGGCCGTCATCGCGGGCTTGCAACCATCGCCTACGCCCATCCGCAGCAGGATGAACGTCAATCCCTGCGGGTGGAGGCGCGGGAGTATCTCGCGCGGGTGGCCGCATTATTCGATCTGTACGTGCTGGGCACCGGGCCCAGGTTTCTGGGCGAACTGCGCCAGTTGCCGCCCGATCCCGCGCTGGACGAAAAAAAGGCGCCGACTCTGAAGCCGGCGCCCGATTGAGCCAGATCGGCTGGCGCGTCAGAACGTATAGCGCATGAAGATGTTCACGAAGTCCCGATCTTCCAGCAGATTGTTGGTATAGCCGCCGCCTCGCACCCCGTTGGGCACGTTCGGGCCCGCGTTGGTGTCCAGCCCGCCCCAGAATGCCGTGTATGAAAGGCCGGCCTCCCAGGCGTCCAGATATTCTGCGGTCAGCCCCAGCGATGCCTGCTTGGTGCCTTCCATGTGATTACGGATAGGCGTCGGGCTGTTCCCGTCCACATCATGGAAGAACCGCAGGCTCGGTGTGAGATTGAAGCGGTTCAGCACGTTCTGATATCGCAGTGCCAGTGCCAGCCGATAGCCCCAGGAATCCGCATCGGCATAGCCTTCGGGGTCCTGAGCAGGTGTGCTGGTGACACCTATCGCAGCCGACGGCTGGTTGGGCACGTAGGTCGCCGGCGCATCCAGTGGCAATTCGTTGGTATCCGGCATACCGGATACGTGCATGCCGGCAAACTCCGCAAGCATGATGGTCTGGTTGGCGCCGGTCCAGTTGGGGCCGAGAATCTTCGTGAATGAGATGTCCCACTGGTAGACGTCGCGGCGGATGAAGCCCTTGAATTCCTTGCCTGGTGCAAAGGTAGTGTCGGTAAAGCCACCGAACGTTTGTGTCGGCGCCGGTGCCCCGAGCGCGAACAGCAGCAGGTCGACGTCGTCGATCTGCAGCGGCTGATCCTGTTTGACGCTGATTTCGCCCTGCACGGCGACGTTTGCGAATGTCAGGTAGCTGTTGAAACTAAGGCCGTAGAGCTTGATGTCCTCGGGATAGTCGAGAAAGAACTGGCCGCTGCCGGTAATTGGGAGGTTCGTGTCTATCGTACCGTCGCCATTGGTGTCGAGTGGGACAATGGTGTCCACAGCACGCCCGCTGATCAGGGGTAAACGGCTGTGATAATTCATGGCGTACAGCGATAGATCGGTGCTGTTCAGCCATTCCAGATAAAAACTCAGACGGCCGCCGTACTGGCCACTGTCCGACGGTGTGTTGTCAGCGACACGCGGGATGTTGGTGCCACCCGGCGCTTCGCCCATGCCGGGCGGACAGGTGCCGCCGGCAGTAATCGACGGTGTGTTCTCGTTGCAGCGACCGAAACCGATCATGGCATCCGTACCCCCGGCGCCCACGAAATCGGTGGTCGAGAAGAAGGTGCCAGCCGGATCGGGAATGGTTTCCTCCCATTCAAACTGGTAGAAGGCTTCGAACGACACGCTGTCTGTGAGCGCCGCCGACACCCAGGCTGCATTGAACGGACGGAAGATTTCCTTGACCTCGGCGCCCGGCCCGCGCGCTTGTCGGGCATCAATCGGCACGATGCTGTTGATGCCGTTCTGGATGAAGGTGGATTCGCCCCAGTTGATCACCTGACGGCCGAGGCGCACGGAGACATAGCGGTTTGCGACATCGAAGCCACCGAAGAGGTAAAGGTCGAACAGCTCTGCGTCATTGGCGATGGCGTCCTGGACGGCGCTGTTCTTGGTTGCCAGGAATGCGTTGGAGCGGCTGCGCCCCGGTCCGAAGTCCTCCGCCGGGAAAAAATCGTCGTCTTCCAGACGGGGATCGTAGCGATAATTGCCGCGGGCAAAGACACCCCAGTCGCCCCGCTGAATCTTCAGTTCGCTGGACAGCTTGATCTGGGAAAAGAACACGTCGCCGGATTCATCGAATGCCTGGTTGCCGTCGTCGCTGTTGACGGAGAAGGAACCCAGGGCACTGTTGGGCGCGCTGTTACCTGGCACGTTGTTGGCCTTGCCGATAAGTTCACGGTTTGCGTCCTGCGTACGCATGGCCAGACCAGCCGTGACGGAACTGATCAGTTCGATATCGAAATCGTCGATTTCGTAGGTCAGCGCATGGCCTGCGCTCGATACGGCCAGTAGTAAGCTGCCCGCCAGTGCGGTGCTCGTCTGATAGCGATTCATAAAATCCCCTCCCGTTCCTTGATCATTATCGGTTATTCGTTGCGGCTACCTGGTCGCGCGGCGCTGGATGTTGCGCGGGTTGAAGTAGCTCTTGTCGTACTCGACGGTTGAATCCCAGAACGCTGTTTCCTCGTTGTTGAGGCCCAGCAGTAGATAGCGTCCGGAGTCCAGGTCGTAGGACGAGAGCATGACAGGGGCCATGAACGGGCGGTCGTAAAGCTGCGCGGTATGACCTTCCATCACTCGCCATAGCTCGCCGCGCTGGTCCCATTGGTCGGCGGCAACAATGTTCCAGCTGTCTTCGTCGATATAGAAGCGGCGCTTGGCGTAGATGTGCGAGGTGCCGTCCTTGACTGTCGCCTCGACCACCCAGACTCGATGCAGTTCGTAGCGCATCAGGTCCTGATTGGTGTGGTCTTCGTTGAAAACGCTTTCGTAGGTTGGTGCCAGCTGAAGGTCATAGCTGTTGTAGGGGACGTAGATTTCCCGCTTGCCGACCAGCTCCCAGTTATAGCGATCGGTGGCGCCATTGAACATGTCGAACTGATCGTTCGTGCGCATGCCGTCGGAGTCGGTCCCCGGGTTGTCGTAGGCAACGTTCGGGGCGCGGCGAATACGCCGCTGTCCCGGGTTGTACAGCCAGGCGCGGCGCGGCTCTTCCACCTGATTGATGGTCTCGTGCACCAGCAGGATCTGTCCGGCACTGCGCGGAGGCTCGAGTACTGTCTGGAGGAAGTAAATGGAGATGTTCTCAAGATCGCTGGGCTCGATGCCCTGCCGGTTGTACGGGAATTTTGTTTCGATCAGCAGCTTGCTCAGGCGATAATCGTCACCCGGCTGGGTAACTATCTGGGCACTGGTGTACTTGACGTCCCCGCCCCGGTAGCGAAGCTTGTGATTCCACACCGCAGCCTTGCCGGGGTTACTGGTTTCCTCGATGAACGGAAACGGAATGCCACCCGTTGCGCCGGCAATGCCTTCGCCGTCCTCGATCAACTCGCTGGTTGCGGCGTTATCGGCCACCGCCTTGTACACCCAGCCCGGATCCGCGTAACTGCGCCGTGTTTCGTAGACCGGCATCTTGTAGGTATCCGGCCAGCGCTGGAGCAGGGCGATCTGGCCGTCAGTGAGATGATCCCGGTGTTGGTCCAGATTGTCGGCGGTAATCACGAACTTCGGTTCGTCGTCCGCATAGGGGTTGGCGTACCGACCTTCCGCGCCACCGAAAGCGGCCGGGGCAGTCGTCAGTCCTCCATCCCATGCCGGGATGGTGCCGGCCTCGTTACCGGCACGCTCGGCGCCGGTCGGCGTCAGTTCGTCGCCGCCTAGCCGGGCGGCCTGTTCGGGTGACACGCCCGCTAGCACGGCGGTGCTGGCCACGGCGAGATAGAAGCCGGCTATGCCGACTCGGCAAATATGTTTCATCTCCATCCTCCAGTTCGCGGTCCTGGCATTGGCGCCTGCTGCCTCGTGACGGGCCCTGGACAACGCCAATGCATAAAGCTTTTCGGTTATCGGCAATCGAGCTCTGTTCCACACCCTTGGTTTGGCGTCACTGTTCGGTCGGGATCAGTCACTGTCACTTACCGTGATTGTGGTCAGTGTCGGATCGTTGCTGATCTGCGTCTCGGTAAACCGGATCGGGCGGTAGTTGCCCGCCGAGAATCGCGCCTGCTGATCGGCGAAGAACGGCGATGTCGAGTCGCTGGACTGTGAGTAACTCAAAAGTCCCACGGCCTCGGGTCCGCTTTCACCGAACGACAGTCCGAAGTGCCAGCTGGTGCCGTTGTTGCGCAGCCAGCCATCGATGCCGGCCGTGGCGGACAGGCCGCCGGTATTGGCCACGGTTTCCTGGGGCGCGATAACCGGATACAGCGTGTCCTGGGCCAGTGGGGAAGCACTCAACGAATTATCGTTGAACACGCCGCTGACCTCGCCATCACCGCCGGGCCATGGAATCGGCGCCCGCGTGGGAGCAAGGCTGGCGAAATCCAGGGGTGGGGCGTTGTTCGAGGGCAGCACGAACTGCACCTGGCCCAGCGGTGCGCCATAGGGAATGCCCGCGTTATCCAGTGCATCAAGCCCGGCTGCGAGTGCGCCAAGCATGGGGTCTTCAGCCAGGTCGGTCGGTGGGTCGGCAGGGATCCGGGGCGTGTTGACCGGGTCAGCCGGGTCGAATGGCACGCTCAGGTCGCCAGGCAGCTGGTCGTCGTAATTGGCGATGAATACCCGGAAGACGTGCGCGCCCACGCTGTCCAGGTTGAACAGACCATCCCAGTTTTCCAGCACGGCGCAGCCCTGATCGACCGATCGGCTCCCGCCTGCCGTTGTCACCGAATCGGTGCCGACGGCGGTGCATCGGGTTCGCAGCGCGTCGAGTACGCCGGTGACGCCGGGTTCGCTGTACAGAGCCCGGTTGGAATACAGCATGTCCATAAGCTCGGTGCCGTTGAACAGCCCGTCGTTGCCAGCCGGTGCGACCGAGCTCGGACCGCTCTCGGTCGGGTTCTGCAGCATGTGCAGACCCAATCGAGTACGCGGTCCCTGTGGTGTTTCGACCGGGCCGTAAAGCGGCGAGAAGCTCGTCAGAAAAGCCTCCGGATTGGTGGCCCAGTAGCTGTCATTGGAGTTTTGGACGAAGTCGCTGCGGGTCAACTTGGGCATGGCTTCGAACGGGGTGAGGAAGTCACGGCTGCCGGGCTGCCAATCGAATAGCGAGGTGGTGCCGGGCAGCACCACGAACCCCTGGCTGTAGGCTGCGCCAATCGTGGGATCGTTTGCGAGGTCGTTGCGGTAAGCCGCTATCGCCTGTGGTGAAAGGTTCGGCACCGAGCTGCCATCGATGTAGAAGGCATTGCCCTGATCATCCGCGTACATGGTATTCACCCAGAGGGTGCCGCGGTTATTGGCGAACACCGACTGGAACTCCTCCAGATTGCTGGCTCGACCCATGCCCAGCCACTGATCGATGATGTCGTCGGCACGGGCGTTGGCGTCACGGTAGGTGATGGCGGCCTGTACGCCGTTGAGTACATCACCCCAGGCCGGGAATGCGGGATTGACGAGATTGGCCGCGATCATCGGGCCGTATTCCGAGTAATAGAAATCCTTCTCCAGTGTCATGGTCTGCGGGCCGCCGGTCGCCACCTGGATGGTGAAGGTGCGTTTGGTAATGGGCCGCGCCTGATCGTCCTTGATGTACGTCGTGCCGTTACCTGCAGTCAGCGCCAGGACGTATGCAGTGAAGCGGTTCGACGTGGTAACCGTATGGGTCCAGCCCAGATTCTCGTTGAAACCGATTTGCGGCAGCGGGTAACCAACCAGACCTGCGCCGACCACATCGATGACGTCCGGTACGGTCATATGGCTCTGCCAGAACCGGCGTGGTCCGTTGTAAGGGAAATGCGGGTTGGCCAGCAGGGCGCCGCCGCCGGTTTCGGACAACTCGCTGCCGATGCCCCAGCCATTGCTGCCCATGGCCAGTGGCAATTCGTCGAGCTGCTTCTGCAGGTCAATATCCGGCAGGTTATCCACGGATATATCCGCGATCAGGTTTCGGGCCGTTTCCATCTGCTGATCACTCATGCCCGAGGTCATTACCGGGCGTGGTGATGGGTCGACGTTCGGGGGTGCTGCGGCGAACAATACGCCGGTGGTGAACAGGTCGCCGCTTGCGAACAGCGCGATGATCCGGTAGTACGCAAACAGGTCTATCGGCGTTATCGGGCGTACCCAGGGCTGGTTGGCACAGCGTGGGTCAGCAATTCCGGCGGCACCGCCCTGGGTAGCGAGATAGTCGTTATACCCGGCGGCGAAGCCCTGAATGATGGCGCGGCTCTCGTCCGAGAGCTGCTCGAATTCGGCCTCAGCCCTTTCATAGACCTCCAGCGCCTTGTAGCTGAAATCCTTGATGATGTTGATGTTCTGCGGGCCTGGCCCGAAGAAGCGGGCCCGCTGGCTATTGGCTTTGACGACCTGCTCGGCAATCAGGCAGATGTTGTCCTGCGCCTGCGCGTAGCCCTGACCGAAGCCCGCGGACTCGAGATTGTCGGCACGAATGTGGGCGGCACCATTCGTGGTGCGCCGGATTTCGGCTTGCAGGTCATCGTCGCCGTCGAAGATACGGTCGGCCGGGACTGGTTCGGGGCCACCAGGGTCGCCGGCATTGGTCGGCGCGCCGTCGTTGTCACCGCCGCAACCCGCCATCATCGTCATGCTCAAGACCAGGGCCAGCCCGGTCGTGCGCATCCCACGCACTGGATTGTTTACCGTCATATCCGTCTCCTCTCCATCGCACCGGCTTTCGTTATGTTGTCGGCTGTAATGCCGTCGGCTTCAGTAGTAAGCACGGCATGCAACAAAAAGGCAATCGGAAATAACCCTTACAGATACCGGCTACGCTCGGTAGCACCGGGCTGCAATAAACAGGTGTATTGCGCCGTGTTAGGGCGGCTTTGCCAAGGCGCAATAAATGCGCTCAGATGCCGAGGAATCGCGCGATATGCGCGGCAACCATGGCCGGCTGTTCAAGGTGCAGCATATGGCCGCACTCGGGTAGCAGGTCGTGCGTGACATCCCTGAAGCAATCACGGCGTCGCTGCATCTCGGCAGCGTCAATCCAGCGGCTCGCCGGTGACCTTCCCCCATCCAGGCAGAGGACCGGGGCCGTTACCTGTTGCCACACCGCCATGTAATCCTCGGGGTGGAAGGCGACCGGAAACGACACGCGATGTAGCGGATCACTGGCCAGCCGGATGCCGCCTTGGTCGTCGGGGCGCGACCAGTCCTCGGCAAGCTGGCGAACCTGTGCGGCAGTGAGTTCCGGATACCGGGCGTGAATCCGTCGAGCCAGGTCATCCAGGTCCGAATAGCGGCGTGGTGCCGGCGGCCGGGATTGTGCCGCCAGCCAGTCCCGGTAGCGGCGGGGCATGGTTTCGGGCGCCGTCGCCGGTACGTTCAGGCTGTCCAGGCAGATCAGATGGGTGACGCGTTCCGGTCGCAGGCCGGCGTAGAGGCTGGCGATCTGCCCGCCCATGCTGTGACCGACCAGCGCGACCGTCTGGTTGCCAGCCAGCGTGTCGATCAGAGCGTCGAGATCGGCCACGTAATCGGGAAACCAGTAACCGTTGGGGGCGCGATCGCTGTCCCCGTGGCCGCGCCAGTCCGGCGCGAGAAGATTGGCCTTCGGCGCCAGATGCTCGGCCATGGGGGCGAAGCTGGCGCCGGTATCCAGTAGTCCATGCAGCAGGAATACGGATGGCCAGTCGTTCCGCGGCCAGTGACGCACACAATGGCTGAGGCCGCGTACCGTCGTGAACGACCGCTGACAGCGCCCGTCCGTCACGCGGATCGGTGGCGTGGTGCCTGCATGGTTGCCCGGTTTCCCGTGGCTGCACGAATGACGTCGTGTATGAAGGCTAGCTTGTCGCGTGCCGGCCCCTCCTGCAGTACGAAGGGGTAGGCGTCGGCCAGTCCCATGCTGCGGTTGATCGCGTTCATGCCGGTGGCCAGCCGGGTCCAGGCGTGCATCATGGTGTCGAATTCCTCCAGCCGTTCGCGCCAGGGCCGGGGCGGCACGAACTGGAATTGCAACGCCGTGTCCAGGGTGTCGGTCATGTGCATGTAGTGGGCCCAGGACTCGGCCCAGTCCTCCCAGGGATGGGCGGTGGCGTAAGCGGTAATGGCATGCCGGGACCAGTCCGTCGGCGCCCCGTCATGGTAATGCCGCTGCAGCGACTGCGCATAGTCGGCACGCTCGTCGCCGAACAGCTCGCGGAATTCGGCGAGTCGGCCCCCTCGCTCGATCAGCAGACTCCAGTAATAGTGACCGATCTCGTGCCGGAAGTGGCCAAGTAATGTGCGGTAGTTCTCGCCCATCTGCGCCTGCATGCGGGCGCGTGCCACCTCATCGGCCTCGGCCAGGTTGATGGTGATGATGCCGTTGAGGTGACCGGTGGAGACCGGGTCGGCACCGATCAGCGGTTCGGTGAACTCGGAATCGGTATCCCGATCCGACAGGAAATCGAACGCCAGGCCGTATTGCGGATCCTGGTCGCGGCCGATCACCGGCAGGGCGAGGTCCAGCAGGGTATAGAGCATGTGCCGCTTGGCGGTCTCCAGCCGGTACCACAAGGCCGGGTGGCGCGGATGCGACAGATTGGGCGTGACCCGGTTCAGCCGGCAGGCGAAGCAGAAATGCTCGGGCTGATCCGCCGGAGTCAGCCAGTTGCACACGTCGTGGTCGCTGTAGTTCCGGCAGCGACGGAATGTCGCGCCGCGCACCCGTCCGGCATCGGGCACCTGCCAGCAGCCGTCGGTGCCGGGTTCCAGCGCGGTCATGGTGTGGAGGCCCGGCGCGTAGCCGAGCAGGCGATCACAGGAGGCGCAGCGGCTGTTGCGGAAGAAGATGCTGTTACCGCACTGGCACTGGAAGGTCTTCAAGCCTCCGCCTCCACACGCATGCCGAAGTAGGTGGCATCGATACAGGCATGCAGGCTGATGAGTTGACGCTGCACGTGATCGAGGAAATCGCTGAGCCCGTGATCGATCAGGCTGGCCATGCTGGCTTCACCCAGCATCGCTTCAGTGCGACGGCAGAGCTCGATGCCTGCGGCGCCATCCGGTAGCCGCGCCAGCCGCTTTTCAGCGGCCTCGACGCAGAAGCGCACCGACCGCGGGAACGCCTGATTCTGCAGCAGGAATCCGAGTACCCGCGGGCCGGATACGCGGCTGCGGACATGTCGGCGATACATCTGATAGCCCGACAGCGAACGCAGCATGCTCAGCCATTGCAGGCTCTGGAACGGCGGCAACCCGTCACGCGCCTGCTCCAGCAGATCCTCGGTACGCACGTCCACGATCCGGGTGGTCATGTCGGCCCGCTCGATGTTCACGCCGAGTTGCAGGAATTCGTAGGCGGCATCGCGACTCATGCCGCTGTCGAGCAGTCCCGCCACCATGCGGCCGCAGCGCAGCACCCGGTCCAGCAGTCCCTGGCGCCGTCGTCGTGGCAGGGCTTCGTTACCGTGGCCGGAGAGAAAGTTGTAGAGCTCGTTGATTTCTTCCCAGGCTTCGCGCGGCACGATGTCGCGGGTGGTGCGCAGGTTGTCACGAGCCGAAGCCAGTGACTGGCGAATCGACGTCGGGTTGAGCGGGTCCAGTATCAGGAAGCGCATGACGTCGAGTTCGCCGCCCTCGGGATAACGCTCGTCAAAGAATGCTTCCGCGCCGTTGATTTCCACCAGGGGTCGCCAGTCGAAGTCGGTCTGACGCGGTAGGTCGAGCAGCAGGTAGGTGGTCACGTTGATCAGGCGGGCGGTGTTCTCCGCGCGCTCGATGTAACGACCGGCCCAGTACAGATTGTTGGCGACGCGGGACAGCATTATTCGACTACCCAGGTGTCCTTGCTGCCGCCGCCCTGGGAGCTGTTGACGACCAGTGACCCCTCTCGCAGGGCGACCCGGGTCAGGCCACCCATGGTTACGTAGGGATTCTCGCGGGCGAGGATGAACGGCCGCAGGTCCACGTGACGCGGCGCCAGTTCACCGTCCACCAGCGTGGGCGTGGTGGACAGCGACAGGGTGGGCTGGGCGATGTAGTTGCCGGGACGTGCCCGGATCAGATCGGCGAATACCGCCCGCTCCTCGGCGCTGGACCGCGGGCCGATCAGCATGCCGTAACCGCCGGATTCGTTGGCCGGCTTGACCACCAGTTGATCCAGATTGGCCAGCACGTGATCGCGCTGTTTCGGGTCCATGCAGAGGAAGGTGGGCACATTCGGCAGTATGGGCTCTTCACCGAGGTAATAGCGGATCAACTGCGGGACAAAGGCGTATACCACCTTGTCGTCCGCCACCCCGGCCCCCGGTGCATTGGCCAGCGCCACGTTGCCCTTGAGCCAGGCACGCATCAGACCCGGCGTGCCAAGCATGGAATCGCGGTTGAATGCCTCGGGATCGAGAAACAGGTCATCCACCCGGCGGTAGATCACGTCGACCCGCTGCAACCCGAAGACCGTGCGGGTGTACACGCAGTCATCATCGGCCACCACCAGGTCGCTTCCCTGGACCAGTTCCGCCCCCATCTGCCCGGCCAGCCAGGCGTGTTCGAAGTAGGCCGAGTTGTAGATGCCCGGTGTCAGCAGCGCCACATTGGGCGTTTCCCCGGGGCGGGGCGAGAGCTGCGCCAGCGTATCGAGCAGTTCGCTAGGGTATTCGTCCACCGGCAGGATCGACATGCGTTCGAAGATTTCCGGAAACACCCGCTTGCAGATCAGGCGATTCTCCACCATGTAGGCCACCCCGGACGGCACGCGCAGATTGTCCTCCAGCACGAAAAGACTGCCGTCGGCATCACGCACCAGATCCGACCCGCAGATATGCGCCCAGATGTCGCCCGGCGGCCGCATGCCGATGCACTGGGGCCGGAAATTCATCGACTGGGCCAGCACCTCGCGCGGCAGGATGCCGTCACGGACAACCAGCTGCCGGTCGTAGATATCGGCAATGAAGGCATTGAGGGCCGTCAGCCGTTGCACCAGACCGGTGCGGGTGCGCTGCCATTCGCGGGCATCAATGACCCGCGGCACGATGTCGAACGGCCAGGCGCGGTCGATCGCCGCGCCTTCCGAATACACCGTGAAGGTGATGCCCATGGCCTGAATCGCGAGGTCGGCCGCCAGGCGTCGGGCCTCGCGTTCCTCGCCCGGCCACCCCTGCAGGAAACTCAGCAGCTCGGCCGCGGCCGGCCGCGGTACACCATTGCCATCGAACAATTCGTCGTAGCACCCCGGGCTTTGATAGGGCGTGGTGCTGGTCGGCGGCGACGGATTGACCATTGAGTGTCGGTGGCGGGGTGCGGCGGTGGCTCAAAGTAGCAAGAAACCGGCCATGGCGAATCGCTCGCGAGTGTTAGAGTCCGAGCGTGGTTTCGATGGAAGTTCCGCCCATGCCATTTCGCCAGTTCCTGCTTGCCGCTGTGATCGCCACGGTTGCCCTGCCGGCGGTCGCCGCAGACATCAACGCCCGCCGTCTGATTACCGATGACTGCACCGGCTGTCATGGCAACGAGGTGTTCAGCCGTCAGGACCGCACGGTCAGTTCAATGCCGGGGCTGAAGGCGCGCGTGCGCAACTGCACCGCCGTTGCCGGCGCGGACTGGAGTAGCAATGAGATGCAGGCGGTGGTCGAGTATCTGAACGAGCGCTACTACGACTTCTGAGGCGTCGCTAGGACTCCTGCAGGTAGGCCTTCAGCAGCGGTACGCGGTCATTGCCCCAGAACATGACGTCGCCCACGAAGAATGTCGGGGCACCGAAGGCACCGCGGGCGACGGCTTCGTCGGTGTTGGCCCGCAGCCGGTCCTTGATTTCCTGCGACTGCATCTGCTGAGCGACCGCGTCGGCGGACAGGCCTGCGCCTTCCGCGACCTCGGCCAGCACTGCGGGGTTGTTAATATCCCGTCCCTCACCCCAGTGCGCCGCCATCACGGCGCGGGCAAAGGCCGGCCCTTGGCCGCTTTCCTCGGCCACCAGGGCGGCTCGCAGGGCCTGGATACTGTTGGCGGGAAAGCTTTCCGGAAACCGCAGGGGCACCCCGTACAGGCTTGCCCAGCGTTGCAGGTCCTCGAACAGGTACCGACCCTTGGCCGCCACCTCGGCTGGCGCGCGGTTGCCGGTGGCCTTGAATACGCCGCCCAGCAGGAAGGGGCGCCAGTTGAGCGCGATCCCTGCCTCCTCTGCGAGGGTCTCGATGCGCGTGGCGGCCAGATAGGTGTAGGGGCTGGCAGGGTCCCAGAAGAATTCCAGACTCGAGGGGTGAGGCACGCCGATTCTCCGAAATGGTGGGTGCCGGATTCTGGCACCGGGGCCCGGCCGCCACAACCAATCCGGAAAGGTCACATGTTAGACTGCGTTTCCATGCAGCAGCCCGTTTCAACCCCATGGCGATAACCGCCCAGGCCGGCGCCGCCATTGCGTTCAAGGGCCGCATGATGGCCCTGACCGTGGTTGAAATCCGCGATCCCGATCCGGAGCGGCTGGCCCAGGATATTCAGGCGCACATGGGCAAGGCGGGGGATTTCTTCCGCGGCATGCCGGTGGTGATTTCGCTCGGGGATGCCTCGGCGGATCTGTCCGTGCTGGCCGACCTGCTGCGCGGCCACGGCATGGTGCCCGTGGCGTTGCTGGATGGCGATCCGGACCAGGCGGCGACCGCCGGGCTGGGCGTGATCGGCGCCGGCCGGGTGCCGACGGAACCGAAGGCCGAACCGCGGCGCGCGCCGGCCCGTGCGGCACGAACCATTACCCGGCCGGTTCGCTCGGGGCAGCAGATCTACGCCCGCGATACCGATCTGGTAGTGATGGCGGCGGTCGGCGAAGGCGCGGAAGTGATTGCCGACGGCCATATTCACATATACGGCACACTGCGCGGCCGGGCGCTGGCCGGGGCCCAGGGCGATACCTCGGCCCGCATTTTCTGCCGCCGATTCGAACCCGAGCTGGTGGCCGTGGCGGGCAACTATAAGGTAGCGGATGATATGCCGGACAGCTGGCGGGGACAGGCCGTGCAGGTACGGCTGGATGGCGAAAGCCTGATTATCGAGCAACAGGAGTAGGGCGTGGCGCGAATAATAGTTGTGACTTCCGGCAAGGGCGGCGTGGGCAAGACCACCACTGCGGCCTCCTTTGCCGCCGGCCTGGCCAAGGCCGGGCACAAGACGGTGGTAATCGACTTCGACGTGGGGCTTCGCAACCTCGATCTGATCATGGGTTGCGAGCGGCGTGTGGTCTACGACTTCGTCAACGTGATCAGCAAGGAGGCCAACCTCAAGCAGGCGCTGATCCGGGACAAGCGGGTGGAGAATCTCTACATCCTTGCCGCCTCGCAGACCCGCGACAAGGATGCCCTGACCGATGACGGCGTGGCCCGCGTGCTCGAGGACCTGAGCAGCGATTTCGATTACATCGTGTGCGATTCGCCGGCAGGTATCGAACGCGGTGCGATGATGGCCATGCACTTCGCCGACGAAGCGCTGATCGTGACCAATCCGGAAGTCTCGTCGGTGCGGGATTCCGACCGGGTGCTGGGCATGCTCGAGGCACGTACCAAGCGAGCCGCCAACGGCGAAGACCCGGTCAAGCAGCATCTGGTGCTCACCCGCTACGCCTCGTCGCGCGTGGGCAAGGGCGAAATGCTGTCGGTGGAAGACGTCACCGACATCCTCGCGATTCCGCTGCTCGGGGTGATCCCGGAATCCGAGGCGGTGCTCAACGCGTCCAATGCCGGCAGTCCGGTTATTCTGGAGCAGGACAGTAGCGCCGGCCTGGCCTATGACGACATGGTGGCGCGGTTCCTGGGCGAGGATCGCCCGATGCGCTTTCTCGAAGATAAGAAGGGGTTGTTCGGACGGATGTTCGGGAGGCGGGCATGAGCTGGCTGAATCTGTTCAAGGCCGATCGCAAGGGCTCGGCATCGCTGGCCAAGGAGCGCCTGCAGGTGGTGGTGGCCCACCGCCGGTCCAACCGCGGCGATCACCCGGCCTATTTCCCCAAGCTGCAAAAGGATCTGCTGCGGGTGCTGCGCAAGTACGTGGAGGTCAGCGACGATGCCGTGCAGATGGACATCGAGCGCGACGGGGACCTTGAAGTGCTTGAGCTGAACATCACGCTGCCCGAACAGCAGGCGCGGAACTGACGCCGTAAGGCTTTCGTCCCCGGGGATTGCCGCCGTGAGCCGTCAACAGCATTTCGATTACGTCATTGTCGGCGGCGGCTCGGCCGGCTGCGTGCTGGCCAACCGGCTATCGGCCGATCCCGACGTGTCTGTCTGCCTGCTCGAGGCGGGCCCTTCCGACCGATGGAACCCGTTCATCCGCATCCCGGTGGGGGTGATCGCGATGATGTGGGGGCGTGCCTACAACTGGGCCTTTCGCACCGAGCCACAGAAGAACCTGAACGACCGCGAGCTGTTCTGGCCGCGGGGCAAGACGCTGGGTGGTTCCAGCGCGGTCAACGCCATGTGCTACACCCGCGGCGATCCCAGTGACTATGACCATTGGGCCGATCTGGGCAACCGGGGTTGGGGCTACCGTGATCTGCTGCCGTACTTCCGCATGTCGGAAAACTTCGAGGCCGGCGAAAACGAATATCACGGGGCCGGTGGCGGCTATAACGTCGCGCAACTGCGCGAGACCAATCCGCTCAGCGGCGTCTTTCTGAAAGCCGCCGAAGAATGCGGTTTCCCCGCCAACAACGATTTTTCCGGCGCCACGGACGAAGGCTTCGGCTATTACCACGTGGCGCAGAAGGACGGCCGGCGCTGCTCCAACGCGCACGCCTTCCTGCATCCGGTGGCCCGCCGCCCCAATCTGACCGTCCTGACCCGCACCCGGGGCTTGAAGGTGCTGGTCGAAGGCAAGCGGGCCGTGGGCGTGACGGTCAAGCGCAAGGGCCGGCTGCGGCCGAACGAGATACGTGCGGATCGCGAAGTCATTCTTGCCGGTGGCGCGATCAACTCGCCGCAACTCTTGCTGTTGTCCGGGATCGGGCCGCGCGAGGAAATCGAGCCCCACGGCATCGATCTGGTCCATGAACTGCCGGGCGTCGGCCGCAATCTGCAGGACCATCTCGACATCACCCTGATTCACCGCGAACGAACGCGTCTGGGCATCAGCCTGCATCCCCGCTGGCTGCTCACCCGCGGTATTCCGGCGCTGTTCCGTTATTTTCTCGGAGGACGGGGCGGTGCACTCAGCAGCAACGTGGCCGAAGCCGGCGGCTTCGTGAAACTGCGCGATGAGGACCCCGTCTGCAGCCTGCAATGCCACTTCCTGCCCGCCATCGAGCAGGATCACGGTCACAACCTCTGGAACACCTTCCGGTACTACGGTTATTCACTGCGCATCTGCGACCTGCGGCCGCGCTCGCGCGGCCATATCGGGCTACGCAGCGCCGCGCCGTCGGACGATCCGCTGATTCAGCCCAACTACCTCGACCAGAAGCCGGATATGGATCACCTGGTGGCCGCGGTCAGGCTCGGTCGCCGTCTGCTCGATAGCAATGCGTTCGCGCCGCATCGACGCGACGAGTTCAAGCCCGGCACGTCGGTACAGTCTGATGACGACATCCGCGAATTCATCCGCGCCGAGGCCGAAACCATCTACCACCCGGTGGGTACCTGCCGCATGGGCCCGGATCCCGCCGAGGCGGTGGTCGACGACCGCCTGCGGGTTCACGGCATGCGCGGCCTGCGCGTGGTGGATGCTTCGATCATGCCCACGCTGGTCGGCAGTAATACCAACGCGCCGACGACAGCAATTGCGGAGAAGGCGGCCGAGATGATCCGGGAAGATGGGACTGATGATGTCAGCAACCGCGACGCGGGTTGATACACCTGATGGCCGCTTTGTAAGTGGTATCGATATTTTTCTGTCTAACGCGACTTACAAAATCCACCTCGAGTGATATATTCGAGAGAAATTGATATCGTCCGGCGCTACTGTCGGATCAGGGAGAAGCCATGAAACGCATGATTTTGTCGCTGGCACTTGCTGCAGGTGCCATTACGCAGGTGAATGCTCAGACGCTGCCCGGTGTCGGGGGACTCCCGAGCGCTGATTCGGGGGCGGATCCGGGTCTTCTGCTCGATCTTCTCAACGGCGGGTTCGATCAGTTCGCGGGCGAAGACGGCATGCTGCCTGCCGGAGAGGGTGTCGGCCAGCTCATGGGTCTGGGCGAACAGGTGCGTACATTGCTGGTCGACCCACTGAATAGTGCGTTGCCTGACCCCCTCCTGCTTCCGCTGTTGAGCGACCTCTCCATTGCTCTGTCGGATCTGAATACGGGTGGTACACCATCGCTCCCAGGTCTGCCTGGATTACCGGGTGACGGAGAGGAAGGCGACCTGCCCGACTTCCCGGGTGCGGATGATCTCTCGGGTGTCCTTGAAGGTCTGATTGGTGAAGCGGGTGGCGCGGAGCAATTGACGATGCTCCTGGCTTCGCTGACCGGAGGCGATCTGGGCGATCCGGCGATGCTGGCCGATCTGCTCGATCCGAGCGGTTTGCAGGGCATGTTCGAAGACCTGATTGGCGAAGCAGGTGGCGCGGAGCAGTTGACCATGGTGCTCGACGGCCTCGCTGAAGTTGCGCCGCAGTAAGCCGGCTCGCGGTACGAGAGGATTCAGCATCTGCGTGGATGCCAAGTCGGTTACGGCCTAAAGACACAGGGATACAGATCATGATTCGACGAACGATTATCGTGGCGATTTTGGGTGGCGGCATAGTCGCCCCCAGCGCCTTCGCCCAATCCGAGCCCGAGCGTCAGGTTGCAGCTGATGTGGCGGCCACGGACCGTTCGGGCCCCTATTTCAGCGCCATGCCTTACGCATTCTTCCCCGACGATAACCGGCTGACCGATGGGAAGGTTAGCGATGGTATCGCGCTGGGGTTTGGCTGGCATCTTCGGAATCAGTTCGATGTCGAGGTGCAGGCTTTCCGAACGGTTATCGAGACCGAGGATCTCAACATTCCCGGGTTGACCGACTTCTATCAGTACGGCGCAAGCATCGATCTTCGATATCGTCTTCTGCGCGGACAGGGGTGGACGCCTTATGGCCTGATCGGCGCCGGCGTGGTCCACAACGATGTGGTGCCGGACTCCGCGGACGACACTGGTGCCTTTGGCAACGTGGGTCTGGGTTTTGTGACGGCAGAGCTGGGCGGCTACGCGGTTCGCATTCGTGGTGAGGGACGCTACATCCACGACGACTACGAATTCGGCAACGAAAGCGGCATGGATGACTGGCGGGTCAGCCTGGGTGTGGAAATACCGCTGGGTTCCCGCGTTGTCGAGAAGGAAGTGGTACGCGAAGTCGTTCGCGAGAAGCAGGTCATCAAGGAAGTCCCGGCCAAGATTACTGACAGTGACGGTGATGGCGTCCCGGATCAGAACGACCGCTGCCCCGATACGCTCCGGGGTCTGCGTGTGGATAGCCGCGGCTGCGCCGAGAAGAACCAGACGCTGCGTCTCGAGGGCGTCACGTTTGCGCTTGATTCAGCACAACTGACACCCGGTGCGCGCACCACGCTTGATCGCGTGGTGAGATCATTGCAGGGGCAGCCGACCCAGCGGGTGGAGATTGCTGGCCACACCGACAGCACCGGCAGCGCAAGCTACAACCAGAATCTTTCGCAGGAGCGGGCGGCTTCGGTCCGGAGCTATCTAGTAAGTGCCGGTATCGAGTCGTTCCGTCTAGTGGCTCGCGGGTATGGCGAGACCCAGCCTGTCGCCAGCAATGAAACCGATTACGGGCGCGCACGCAACCGGCGGGTCGAGTTCCGCGTGTTGCAGTAAGCGATGACTGACCCGAAACCGAGCAGGAATTCCGGAGACCTCTCATGAATTTGAATATTTTCCGCTTGATTATCTTGAGTGCGGCGCTGGCTTCGGGTGCGAGCCTGGTTGGCTGCGGCGGTGCTGATGGGGACGGCCCCCCGCCGAATAATCCGTCCGCCGACAATGATTCTGACCGTGATGGCGTGGTCAACGCCATGGACAACTGTCCGACCACGCCGAATCCGCAGCAGACGGATTCGGACAACGACGGCATCGGCGACGCCTGCGACAACGATCGCGACGGTGATGGGGTGGCCAACGCTGTTGACAACTGCCCGGATACACTGAATCCGGACCAGATTGACCTGGATGGCGATGGTGTCGGTGACGCTTGTGACAACGTGGTTGACCGAGACGATGACGAAGTTGTGGATGTGGACGATAACTGCCCGGCAACGCCGAATCCGAATCAGCTGGATTCCGATGATGACGGCGTCGGGGACGTCTGCGACGACGATCGCGACGGAGATGGTGTCGATAACGGCCCGGATAACTGTCCGGATACGGCCAATCCTCAGCAGGAGGACACCGATGGCGACGGTGTCGGTGATGCTTGCACCGACGACGTCGATGGTGACGGCATCCCGGACGTTGCGGATAACTGCCCGACTACGCCCAATTCAGATCAGACTGACACGGATTCCGACGGCACTGGTGATGCCTGTTCGGACGATAATGATGGTGACGGCATTCCGGACGACGAGGACAACTGCCCTTTGGTCCCGAATGCGGATGACCAGCAGGATGATCAGGATGACGACGGGATTGGCGATGCCTGCGATGACGATATCGACGGCGATGGCCTAGACAACGAGAACGATAATTGCCCGCTCGTTGACAACCCGGATCAGACAGATTCGAATATGGATGGCACTGGCGATGCGTGCACGATGAACAACGATGCCGATGACGATGGTGTCGACGATGGCGTCGATAATTGCCCGATGACGCCGAACCCCGACCAGGAAGATTTGGACGGTGACGGGGTTGGTGATGTCTGTGATGACGATATTGATGGCGATGGATTCGACAACGATCCCGACAACTGCCCCCTGATTGCGAATGCGGACCAGACGGATAGTGATGACGACGGCATCGGTGATGCCTGCCAGCTACCGAATGTGGCATGTGGCACTGGCACGACCGATACGTCGCCCATGCTTCGTCCTTTGAATGAGACCGGCACGATGGCTGATGGGCAGACGGACGGCCTTTGCCTGCTTTGTTCAGTTGTTGAGCCGGAGAACGTGGTCGACGTTCCGCTCGATAACGCAGCCCGCATGAACAACTCTGTGAACGCGATTGGCGGTACCACCATCAGCGTGGTTCCCCCGGGCGATGTCACGGTATCCGGCAGTGGCGCGATGGGTGATCCCGCCGATACCGCCCTTGTTGGGTTTGGTGTCAGCAGTCCCGATGCGCTTCTCCGAGTGGACTTGCTTAGCGGCCTTACGGTTACGCTGCTACAGGACGGCCAAGAGTTGCCGCAGCAGAACCTGAGTCTGCTTGATCTAGATCTGCTCGGCATCGTCGGCGGCGATCCGGTCTTCTTCGTTGGCTTCACGGCGGAAGACTTGCCGGAACCCACGACATTCGACGAAGTGCGACTTTCCTTCAGCGGGGTTCTCGACGCGCTGTCAACGCTGGACGTGTTCGCGGCTTGCGTGAGGGATGATGCACCGGCGCCGTAGCGTTATGCCGTGAGACCATGACCGGGATCGGGCCTGCTGCTTTCCCGGGAACGGCCGGCTTCACAGGTCCGGCATCGCCACTGGCGCGATGCCGGACCTTTTTGTTGGTCCCGGTAACTGCTGAGTACGACTTGTCATGGATGTCCTGATGACCCAGCTCACGATCTCGCCGCTTGTCATCGCGGCCATGTTGTTCGGCGGGCTCGTCTTCGGTTTCGTGGCTGCCTGGGCAATCGTACGCCTGCGCGAAGGCCGCCTGCTGGAACGCTTCGAGCAGGTACGCTCCCGGCTCGACGCAACCGAAACCCGGCTAGAAGAAACGCGTGGCCAGTTGTCGTCACTGCAAAGCGAAAACGCCCGGCTGGAAACCCGGCTGGACAGTGAGCGCCGCCAGGCCGAGGAGAAGCTGCAGCTTCTGACTGAAGCCCGGGACAGCCTGACCCACCAGTTCAAAACGCTGTCGCAGGAAATTCTCGAAGAGAAATCCAAGCGCTTCACGGAACAGAACAAGGCGGGACTGGAATCCCTGCTCAAGCCCTTGAGCGAGCGGATCGCCGGCTTCGAGAAGCAGGTACGGGATACCTATAACGAGGAGAACCGCCAGCGCGGTCAGCTGACCGAGCAACTCCGCCAGTTGCGGGAGCTAAATCAGCAGATCGCCGAAGATGCGGTCAACCTGACCAACGCGCTGAAGGGCGAGTCCAAGACCCAGGGCAACTGGGGCGAGATGATCCTGGAAACGGTGCTGGAGCGCTCCGGTCTGCTGCCGGGCCAGCACTACGAGACCCAGTTCTCGCAGAGCAGCGCCGAGGGCGGGCGCCGGATTCCGGATGCGGTGATCCATCTGCCGGGCGAGCGGGCGATCGTGGTGGATTCCAAGGTGTCGCTGACGGCCTATCTGCGTCTGCACGAGGCAGAGGACGAGAACGGCCGGGCGGTTGCCCTACGTGAACACCTCGAGTCCGTCCGCCGCCACCTGCGGCAACTCTCGGACAAGGATTATCACGAGGTGCCCAACCAGGCGACGCTGGACTACGTGTTCATGTTCATTCCCTCGGAGGCGGCCTACGTGGAGGCGTTGCGCGGCGATTTTTCCCTGCAACGGCAGGCGCTGGAAGCGAACATCGCCATCGTCTCGCCAACCACGCTGATGCCCATGCTGCGGGCGGTAGCCAACCTCTGGCGATTGCAAAGCCAGGAGGAGAATGCCGCGGAGATCGCCCGCCGGGCTGGCGCGCTGTACGACAAGTTCAAGGGCTTCATCGATGATATGGATAAACTCGACCGCGGGCTGAAAAGCGCGGTCAGCGCCTATGACGACGCACGCGGCAAGCTGGTAGATGGTCGCGGCAATCTGATCACCCGGGCGGAGAAGCTCAAGAGTTTGGGGGCCTCCGCCAGCAAGCGCTTGCCGGCGGACTGGCGCCGGGCGGGGGCGATTGGTGTCGGTGAGGATGACGATGACGCGGATGACACTGAGGAGCCGACATGAACGGGCCCGTTGAATCCTTCGATATCACCGCCAATGGGCTCCGATTCGCTGTGCGAGCCACCGGCGAAGGCCCGCTGGTGCTCTGTCTGCACGGCTTTCCCGATTCGGCCAACACGTTCGACGACCTGCTGCCGCGTCTGGCAGCCGAAGGCTACCGGGCGGTGGCGCCGTTCATGCGTGGCTACGCCCCGACGGCCGCGCCGCGGGATGGCGATTGCCGGGTTACGACATTGGGTCGGGACATCCTGGGTCTGGCGGATGCACTGGGCTCGCAGCGTTTCTCGCTGGTGGGCCATGACTGGGGGTCGGTGATCGCGCTGACCACGGCGGCCATGGCTCCGGTCCGCGTCGAGCGGGTGGTGGCCGCGGCGGTACCACCGCTGCGCTGGTTTCTGGCCAACATGCGGCCGGCGCAGATCCTGCGTTCCTGGTACATCGGCTACTTCCAGCTGCCCGGCTGGCCGGAGACACATCTCGGGCTCTCGGACGGTCGCTTCATCGAATGGCTATGGCGCCGCTGGTCGCCGGACTGGGACTTTACCGAGGCCGATATCGCGCCCGTGCGGGCGGCACTGGCCACCCGGGCGGCGCGCCGGGCAGCCCTGGGCTACTACCGCGGCCTGCCGGGTGCGCTGTTGAGCCTGCGGCGCGCCCGCCGCCGCCGCTGGCTGGTCGGACGGCCGTCGGCACCGTCGCTGTGCGTCTATGGCGAGCGTGACCGCTGCATCGGTCCCGAGATGTGGCGGGGTGTCACCGGTGAGGATTGCCGGATTGAGGGGCTGCCTGGCGGGCATTTCATGCACCGCGAGCAACCGGAGGCGTTCGCCCGAATGGTGACGGATTTCCTGTCGGCAGGCGGCATGAATGCCGGCCTACGGTCCGGCCGGGAGGCCGACGCCCAGCGGCTCGCGTAGGGCCGGATTCATCCGGCCGCCCCGATTCGCCACGGTAACCGGTTCGGGCTGTCAGGCGCGCTGCGGCGCCAGATGTGAAAACGCCCGGAACCGGACCAGCAACAACGGCAGCAGGGTCAGGTTGGCAATCAGCGCCAGCACCATGGCCGCGCCGGTAAGCAGACCGAAGTAGATTGTCGGCACGAAGTTCGATAGCACCAGAATCGAGAATCCCAGCGTGACGGTGACGGTGGTGTAGTACACCGCCCGGCCCACGGTGGCATGCGACCGTTGTACCGCAGCATCGTAGTCGCCGTCCTGCTGAATTTCCTCGCGGAACCGGTGGGCATAGTGAATGGTGTCGTGCACGCCGATGCCCACGGTGATGGCCGCGATGGTGATGGTCATGATGTCCAGTGGAATGCCGATCCAGCCCATCAGCCCCAGCACGGCGCTGGCGGCCACCATGGTCGGGGCCACGCCGATCAGCGCGACCTTGAATGACCGGAATAGCAGCAGCAGCATCAGGGCAATGGCGGCAAACACCACGCCGAGGGTGAGAATCTGCGACCGGAACAGGCTCTGCAGAACGTTGTTGTAGAGCACCAGCGGGCCGGTCAGGTGAATCTGTTCCGGTTTCAGGCCGAAGTCCTCTTCCAGGTCGGCGCGAATCTTGTCCAGCAGCGCGGACCGGTTCAGGTTCTCGTCCGAGTCGATCACCCGCACGCTCAGCCGGACCTGGTTGCCGTTCGGCCCCAGGTAGGGGTCGAACAGCGTTTCCTTGATTTCGGCCGGCAGCCGGTCATAGATCAGCGCCAGGGCGAAGTTGTCCAGCGGGCCGCCGTTGATCTGGGTAAGCATGTCCATGGTGGTGTCCAGCGACAGCACCTTGCCGGTTTCCGGCAGTTCCTCCAGATAGTTGTGAATCGGGTCCAGCTCTTCGAGCGTGAAGCTGTTGAACCAGTAGCTGTTGGCGCTCATGCCGCCGTCGCCGCTTTCCTCGGCGGCCTCCTCGCCGATCGGGAAGCCTTCCGGGGCATCGATGATGATGTCCAGCGGCGTGGTACCACCGAGCTTCTTGTCGATCAGGACCATGCCCTGATAGATCTCGGTGGATTCCTTGAAGTAGTCGATGAAGCGGTTTTCCACCCCCAGCCGGCTGATGCCCACCGCAGCCATCACCATGATTGCCGCATAGGTCAGCCAGGTCAGCCCGGGGAACCGCGCCACCGCGCGGGCGAAGCCGCCGGTGATGCCGGTCGTGATGTCGCGGTCGCCGAATACCGGGGTGCCGGCGCTCAGTTTGGCCAGGGCCGCCGGGTACAGCGCGAATACCACCACGAATGCGATGGCCATGCCGCAGACCATCATGTAGCCGAAGTCGATCACCGGGCGGATGCCGCTGACGATCAGCGAGGCGAACGACACCATTGTCGTCAGCACCGTGAACACGGATGGCGAAAACTTGCTGCGCAGGGTCTCGCTGATCAACGCCGCGTGCCGGGCCTCCGGGTTCTCGGCGTGCAGTTCGAGCTGACGCACGATCAGATGCACGATCAGCGACAGCGTGAGAATCAGCACCAGCGAGATGAAGTTGGACGACACCACGGTCACGTGCCAGCCCATCGCGCCGAGAAAGCCGAATACGCTCAGGGCCACCGTGGCGCAGATCGCTGCCGGCACCAGCACCCAGCGCACACGTCGGAAGATCACCGCCAGCAGCAGGATCAGCAGCACACCGACGCCGGCACCGAACACCTGGATGTCGCTGCGCACGAACTCGATCATGTCCACCGCGATCATCGGCAGACCGCCCATGTGGATGGTGGCACCGTCGCGATACGGGGCCAGGATGTTGCGCACCTCGGCGATCATCGCCGCCTGTTCGGCCTGTTGTTGGCCGCTGACGATGTCGAACTCGGCTTCCAGTTTCGCCAGCCGGGCCGCCTCGGCCTCGTCCAGTCCGTCGGCCTCCCGCTTGCGGCGCAACTCGTTCCGGCTGTCACGCAACTCGTGATACTGCTCGTCCCGTTTCAGGCTGAGCAGCATCGCCGTGGTCCTGGCGTCGTCACTGAGCAGCAGATCGTCGTAGAGCGGGCTGGTCAGGAACTCCTCCCGCGCCAGTTCCGGGTCGGTATCCTCGTCGGACAGGGTGCGTATGCCCTTTTGAATCTCCGAGAACGACACCGGCGGGCTGTCGATCAGCGGCACGTTCAGGATGCTGGTCACCTCCGCGATTATCCCGACATCGGCCAGCTCGTCCTGCAGCGATTCCAGCCGATCCAGCGCCGGCCGGTTGAACAACCCGTCCGCCGGGTTGTAGGTGACGATCAGGAAATCCTGTGAGCCGTAGCGCTCCGTCATTTTCTGGTAGAACGCCAGGTCCTCGTCGTTCTCCAGTACCAGCGAGTCCGCCGACGCATCCAGACGGAAATCCTGGGCGAAGTAGCCCGCGGTGGCGGCTAGCGCAAGCACCAGCAGCACGGCGATCCACGGCTGGCTTATGGTGGCGTTTTCATACGCGGCGGCTAGTGTCTTTTTCATGGCAACGGTAGAGATTATTGAGGAAGGCAACGACAGTGACGTTCATTCAGGCGGACGAATGGCCTGCGCCGCCCCGTATGGTGTGCTGAAATACTCACCGCATGCCTAAAAATGCGATGTCCGATGTGAAGAAACTCATTTACCAGCGATGCCAGGTACCCGTCCGGATCGATCATTCCCATCTGGCAGTCGACCAGCGCGTTGATGACTCGATGTCGGGTAGCGAGCAACTTGCGTTCGGCTTGACGGTGAATTACAGCGCCAAGGCATTGCGCGACAATGTACCTGCTCGTTTCGAGGATGTCTTCAGCTACGCGGCCTGGGATCGTGCCATCGATGATCTGGTTAGCGCTCCGTTGCGCGGTCCGCTCGAGTTCCTGGCGGATAGCCTGTTGAGGAAGGCCCGGCTAATGGCCGATTCCGCCACGGGTCTGGAGGTGTCGGCGCTCCGGGTCACGGTCTATCGAAGGATCGGGGACCACCGAACCGTGGAAATCGTCTCGGACTGGTCCGCCTGAGGTCTCATCCGGTACTGGCGCGCTGGGTCCCGGCGATGTCGCTGGCCAGTGACGCCATCATCAGGCCGAGGTCGATGGAAAAGAACAATTTCTCCTGCTCGTCGACCAGGAAATCGTCCGATGCTGTCTGCTTGCGGAAAATCAGCGTCCTATGCTCGGCCCCGGCCACGTCACGCCAGGGCATCGCCTTGTCCACTCGGTAGCCGCCCGAACTCTCCGCGCCGTCGATGGACGACGCAAAGCGCTCGCGCAGTGTCTCATCGGGTTCGGCTGCACCCTGTTTCCGATTTACGAAAACGCAGACGGTAATACCGGGCAGTGCCAGTTCGACACTGAACAGCAACTCGGTGCCGGCGAGTGCGGGCGAACTGATCAAATAGTAGGCCTTGTGCGTGAGTGGTTCCAGCACCAGCCGGATATCATTGGGCGGCCCGGGCAAAGGGGTAATCGGGCGTCGGTCTCCGTCGAAGTGGCGGAAGTCCTCGCGCGACACATCGTATGAAAGTGGCGTCTCCGCCAGTACGCCTGGTAGTTCGACGGTCAGAAACCGGGCCAGCTTTTCCCGAGTCGTGCGTCCTCCGAAACGGGTGTAGGAAAGCAGGATGGCCAGACACAGCAGAGGCACGGAAATCCCGAGTGAATAGGCGGCTGCCTGCAGCAGCGCGTCGTAATTCTCCGGGAAGAACCAGTACGCGGCAGCCGCGGCTGCAATCCCGATGCTTGTGAGGAGCATCAGCAACACGACAATTGCCGCCTTGGCGTGTGCCGGCGTCTGGGAGGTACGCAGTTGCTGGGGGTCCACCGTAAATCCGAACGTGATGATTATGCGGGCATGTTAGCCGCGCGGCGTTATCGAGGATACTCGGCCGGCGTTCTACGCCACGGCTGCAAGTACGGAACAATGCAACTGATACCTCGACGCGTTCCGGCGACGGACTAAAATTGGAGTGGCAAACCGGGTTCTACCGATTTGTCCGGAACAAATCGGGACCGCCGCGAGGCGGGCCCGTGAGGGTCAGGCCCATGGACGGGCCTGACAACCGGCGACCTCAACCTTGGGTCTGGATTCCGGCGTCAAAGGGAAATTGGAGCGGCGAACCGGGTTCGAACCGGCGACCTCAACCTTGGGAGGGTTGCGCTCTACCAACTGAGCTACCGCCGCACTGGTCATAGGATTGGCCAGACTGGCGAACAATGCAAGGGGCTACCGCAGCGGTGTTTGGGCGACACGGTTGCCTGATTCGTCCACGTCGACGAACGCCGCGTCCACTGGCCCGTCGCCAATCTCGAGCGAGACATGGCGCCGCCGCGCGCCGTCCTCCCGAATCCGCGGCACCGCCGCGGCATTCACGTACAGGACGCCGTCCTGTCTCGCCCAGGACTGTCGCCGGGCGCCCGTGCTCTTGTGGGTCAGATGCATATGCCCGGCCGCTACCGCCAGCACCTGTCGGCCGCTGGCGTTCGCATGATCAATCGCCTCACGCAGGTCGGGGTCGCCGAAGTCGCCGTGGGCGGGAGAGAAATCGCAGCCCCAGGGCGAATCCGGCTGGTCGCCGAGCCCGGCCGGCCCATTGTGCGCCAGCACGATTAGGCGGCGCGGGGTCATGTCCACCAGCGATTTCAGGGTCGTCGCGCTGTCACGGAAATCATTGATCCCGTAGCGTTTCCGCAGAAAGGCGCGGTAGTAGAATCTGTCCGGACCCATGGCATGCGGCCGGGCGACCAGCAGGCCCAGGTCTTCGGCCAGGGTGATCATTTCGTAACCGCATAGCCGCACCGGGCCGAGGCGCCGGCGCAGGCGCCGCATCCGGCCGCGCATGCCCACGGCCCCCAGCCGCGCCAGCCATCGCCAGCCCTTGAGTTCGGCCAGCAGCTGAAGAGTGGTTACGCCGTCATGATTGCCGGGGATCAGCCAGGCCGGTTTGTCCAGCTCCGCCAGCATGCGGGCGACCGGGCGACTGCCGGTCAGGCGGGGCAGATCCCCCACGAACAGCAGGCCGTCGTAATCCGAGTGGTTGAAGTACGCGGTATCACGCTCGTCCCAGAAGCCGTGAATATCGCCGATGACTGCCAGTTTCATGGTGACGTTGTACGGTTGGCGCCGGCAATGGTCAATGCGGCGGTGGTGAAGCCGGGCGCTGCTATCCTTCGTGGCATGAATCAGTCGAGCGCAAGAACCGCCCTGGTCACCGGCGGTACCGGCTTTGTCGGACGGGCAGTGGTGGACGAACTCCTCGCCGATGGCTGGCAGGTGGCGGTGCTGACCCGCGACGGCGCGGCCGCCCGGCAGGTCCTGCCCGAGGTGGTGACCTGCCAAGAGTCGCTGGATGCCTGTCCACCGCCGGCCGCCGTAATCAATCTGGCCGGCGAAAACCTGGGCGCGAAGCGCTGGAACGCGGCGCGTAAGCAGGCCTTCGTCGATAGCCGGGTCGGGATGACCCGTGCATTGGTTGATGCAATGGCCGGCTGTGAGTACCGGCCCGAGGTGCTCGTGAACGGCTCGGCAGTGGGCTTTTACGGGGCCTGCGGCGACGAGCCGATCGACGAGCAGAGTCCGGCCGGGGATGAATACCAGTCGCGCCTCTGCCAGGCCTGGGAGGCCGAAGCCCGCCGTGCGTCGGATCTGGGCGTGCGGGTGGCGGTAGTGCGCATCGGGGCGGTTCTGGGCGTTCGCCAGGGCGCGCTGAGCGAACTGGTGCCGCCGTTTCGCGTCGGGCTCGGCGGGCCGCAGGGCACCGGGCGCCAGTGGCTGTCGTGGATTCACCGGCAGGACCTGGCGCGGGCCATCGTGTTTCTGGTCAACAACCCGGATTGCGACGGGGCCTACAACGCCACCGCGCCCCACCCGGTACGCAATCGGGATTTCGCCCGCGCCCTCGGCCGGGTGCTGCGTCGCCCGGCGTTGTTGCCGCTGCCGGGCCCGGTGCTGCGGCTGATCGCCGGGGAAATGGCACATCTGGTGTTGACCGGCCAGAAGGTTCTGCCGTCGCGCCTGCAGGCCGCGGGGTTCGAGTTCCGTTATCCCGATCTGGAGCCGGCACTGCGCGAGATTCTGGCACGCTGGTGATGCTGCCCCAGGGTCTGATCGATGCACTGATCGACCGTCTGGGGGCGGACCGTGTCCTCACCGACCGGGATGCGCTGATCCCCTACGCGCGCGACTGGCGCGGCCAGTTCCATTCGACGCCCGCCGCCGTATTGCGGCCGCGTTCCACCGAACAGGTGGCCGGTGCGGTGTCTCTGTGCGCACAAGCCGGCGTCGCGGTTATTCCCCAGGCGGGAAACACCGGCCTGGTGGGCGGATCGGTGGCGCGCTCCGGCCAGGTGATTGTCAGCCTGGACCGCTTGACCGCGGTGCGGTCGCTGGATATCGACAACGACACCATTACCGTCGAGGCCGGCTGCATCCTCGCCGACGTGCAGCGCACGGCGGCGGCGGAAGGTCGCCTGTTTCCGCTGTCGCTGGCGGCCGAGGGCTCGTGCCGCATCGGCGGCAACCTGGCCACCAACGCTGGCGGGGTCAACGTACTGCGCTATGGCAACGTTCGCGATCTGACGCTCGGCCTGGAGGTGGTGCTGGCCGACGGCCGGATCTGGGATGGCCTGTCCGGCCTGCGCAAGGACAACAGCGGCTACGATCTCAAGCACTGGTTCATCGGCAGCGAGGGCACCCTCGGCATCATCACCGCCGCCACCCTGCGGCTGTTTCCTGCTCTGGCCCAGCGCGAGACTGCCTTCATCGCCGTGCCCGATCCCGCCGCCGCGGTGCGGCTGCTGGGCGAGTTCCGGCGGGCTTCCGGCGACAACTGCATTGCCTGCGAACTGCTGCCGCGCCTGGCGCTGCAGCTGGTCTGCCGGCATATTCCCGGTTGCCGCGACCCGCTAGACGAACCCGCGCCCTGGTACCTGCTGGTGGAACTGGCCAGCCCCGCTGCCGGCGAGTGGCTGGCCGATGCCCTGCAGATGGTGCTGGCCAGCGGTCTGGAAGACGGTGACGTCAGCGACGCCGTGATGGCCGGCAGTCTGGACCAGGCGGCCGCGTTGTGGCGGCTGCGCGAATCCATCCCCGAGGCCCAGACCCGTGAGGGGGCCTCGCTCAAGCACGATGTGTCGGTGCCGGTGTCGCGGCTGCCGGCATTCGTTTCCGAAGCCGGCGCCGCGGTGACCCGGGCGATGCCCGGCGTGCGGGTTTGCGCGTTCGGTCACGTTGGCGATGGCAATCTGCACTTCAACCTGTCGCAACCCCCCGGCGACGATGGCGATGCCTTTCTCGCCCGCGCCGACGAGGCCGGCCGCATCATCCACGACCTCGTCGCGACGATGGGTGGGTCGGTTGCGGCTGAGCACGGTATCGGCCGGCTCAAGCCGGCAGCCCTGCGCCGCTACCGGTCTCCGGTGGCGGTGGAGTTGATGCGAACGATCAAGCGGGCGCTGGACCCGGACAATCGGCTCAACCCCGGAGCCGTGCTCGACCGGGAGCCATGATCGGCCCACCCGGCGAGGCCGACTGGCCGGCCGACATCGCCTGCGGCCTTTGTGGCCACACCTGCACCCGTGGTTTTGCACGGGTGGCCAGCGGCCGATACGGGCGCTGCCCCGAGTGTGATCTGATCTTCCAGCACCCCGACGAACGGCCCGACGCGCTGACCGAACACCGTCTGTACAGCGCGCATGACAACCGTGTCGACGATCCCGGCTATCGCGCCTTCCTGCAACGGCTAACCGACCGGCTGATTCCGCAGTTGTCGCCCGGCGCCTGCGGCCTGGACTACGGCGCCGGCCCGGGCCCGGCACTGGCCGCGATGCTCGACCAGGCAGGCTTTCCCACCGCCGTCTACGATCCCTTCTTCGCCCCCGATACGGCTGTGCTGGCCCGCCGCTACGACTTCGTCGTCTGCACCGAGACCGCCGAGCACTTTCACCATCCCGGTGCTGCCTTCGATCAGATCGCCGGACTGCTGCAACCCGCTGGTTGCCTGGGGCTGATGACCCGGCTGTTCGACGCTGGCACCGATTTCGCGACCTGGCACTACCATCGCGACCCCACCCACGTCAGCTTCTACACCGAGTCCGCCCTGGACTGGCTGGCGGCCCGCCACGGTTGGCGCTGGCGGCGGTATGGCGCGGATGTGGTGATCCTGCGGCAGGCATAGACGGGTCACGACGTCTGGAACTGATAGGTCAGGGGAATCCAGCGGTAGCCGTGTTGGCCGCGGCGCTGGACGAAGCCGATCGACGGAAAACTGGTGTGGTACCCCACCACCGCCAGGCGTTCGGTGGCAGCCATGTCGTAGATTCTTTTCCGGGTGGCGGCGCCCTGGTTCTTGTCCTGGTCGAACAGCGCATGCCATTCGGGATGGGCCAGCGAGGCCACCTCGTGGTGGGCGCAATCACCCCACAGCAGCAGACGTTGGCCGCGGCTTTCGACGTGAAAGGCCAGGTGCCCCGGGGTGTGACCATGGGCGGCCACGGCATGGATACCGGGCGCGATTTCGTCGCCCGGTCCAATGCGGGTCATGGTGTCGGCCAGCGGTGCGAGATGACTGGAAAACAGCCGTGCCGACTGGTGCTCGATGCTCTCCTCGGGCGCGCGTAGACGGTCGTCGGTCGCGGCCCAGAAATCGAACTCCTGCCCGCCCATGACGTAAGCGGCCCGCGGAAACGCCGCTTTGCCCTGGTGCATCAGGCCGCCGATGTGGTCCGGGTGACCGTGGGTCAGGACCACCAGGTCGATCTGTTCCGGTGAATAGCCGGCCTGTTGCAGGCTGGGCGCCAGCCGGCCGCCACGTGGCGGAGGCACGAAACCCTGGTCGCCGTTGCCGGTATCGAACAGGATGCGTTGCGCGCCGGTGTCCACCAGCGTGGGGGTGAAACCGGGCTGGAAACGATCGCGTGGCAGGAGATGTTCATGCATCAGTGCCTGCACCTCGGATTCCGGGCGATCCTCGCCCACCACCGGCCAGGGACCGTCCAGCATGACGTCGGCGTCGCGCAATGTGACCACCTCGAACGCGCCAAGCGAAAAGCGGTGGTGGGCGGTCAGCGACGGGCAAGGCGCGGCAGCTCGCGCTCGCATCGACAGCACCGCGGTGGCAGGGAGTGCCAGTCCGGCTGCGGCCGCGGCCAGCAACCGCCGGCGGGTGAGGTTGGTTGGTTTCCGGATCATGGCGGATGGCTCCTCGACAGGTTGATTCATGCTGTAATTCGCGGGCGGCCTTCGTGGGCGCGGCCGCGGGGAGGAACGCTAGCCAATGACCGAATGCGGCCGCTTGTATGAATCTGCTGCGAGCGTGCGCGGTCTGGGACCGTTCTGGCATCTGGACCAGACGCGCACGCTGTTCGTCGGCCCCCTGCAGCACAACGGTTTGCATCAGCACGGTGCGCCGGTCTATCTGGCGGGTCTGTACGGGGCCTTCGAACTGCGTCTGGCAGGAATGGGCTGGCGCCGGTGCCGGGGTGCAGTCATTCCCGCCGGGTGCCAGCACGAACTCAGGGTCCATGGCCAGCCGATTGCGGTCTTCTACGTCGAACCGGGCGTCGATGGCATCGGCAGCCTGACGACATTGCTCGGTGACGTTCGTGAGATCGACGGCGCCCTGATCGGGCGCCCGCATGGCCGCAACCTACTGCGCGAACTGTGGGAGGATCGCCGCGGTCCGCAGTGGACCGGTGAGGCCCTGGATGATCTGCTGACGTTCGCCCGGCCGCGGGTGCGCCGGCAACCGGACGCCCGCGTTGCCCGGATCATGGCGGACCCGGGCCACCAGACCGGCACGCCGGTGCCGGCAGCGCAACTCGCCGCCAGCGTGGGTCTGTCGGCCTCGCGTCTGCAACATCTGTTCACCCGCGAAGCCGGGGTGCCGCTCAGGCGTTACCGCGCATGGCGACGTATGCGCGCGGCCATCGATGCCATTACCGGCGGGGACAATTTCACGACCGCGGCACACGGCGCGGGATTCAGCGATCAGGCGCATTTCAATCACGATTTCCGCCGTACCTTTGGCGCCCCGCCATCGGTGAGCCTGGCCCGGCTTCGGCCAGGTATCGGAGACGCTTAACCCTGGCGGGCTTCGGCGCAATCCAGGCAGAAGGGGTTGGCGGGATCGGCCTCCAACCGGGCCTCGGCAATCGGTTCTTCACAGGCGGCGCAGTCGCCGAACGTGCCGGCGTCGACCCGGGCCAGGGCGGCGGTGATGCGGCGCGCCTGATTGGCGGCTCGCTGGGCGCCGGCCTTGGCCATGGCCTGGGCTTGCAGGGCGTCCATGCGCGACAGTCGCCCGGTCCGGGTCTGATCGAGCTCCACTGTCTGACCCATGCTGTCGCGGCTCTCGGCGCCGGCCTGCAGGGTTGCCTGCATGTCCAGCAGCATGGTTCGAAAGTGTTCGAGTTGGGCGTCGGTCATCGAATTGCGGGTTTCTGACGTAATAATGGTTCGGTAAACAGGTCAGCGTAATCGGGTCGGATGAGGCGGTCCAATATGGTTTCAAAGGTGAGCCGACATTGCCGCTGTCTGCTGCTCGGTACGGTGTTATACGCCACGGCGGCCACGGCGCAGTCGCCCGAGGCGCCCCTGAATCCGGTGTTCATGGAGGCGGAGGCATATCCCGAGTTCGCGGCTGCGCTGGCGGATGGTCGTTCGGATCAGGCAATCGGCGAAATGCGCGGGATACTGCGCGCCATGGAAACCGGTTACGGGCCGCGGCATCCGGCGCTGGTACCGGCGCTGATCAACCTCGGCACCGCCCGGCATCAGGCTGGCCAGCCGGTGGCGGCCATGAGCGATTTCCAGCGGGCCGTCGATATTCTGGCCAGCCGCGGCGACAACCGGCATCCCGATCTGATTCGCCCCCTGCGAGGCCTGGGCCGGGCGGCGCTCAGCGCCGGCGATTACCCGGCCGCGATCCGGGCCCTGTCCCGGGCCGCCTTTATCGGCCGGGTCGCCCACGGTCTGCATGATCCGGCCCAACTGGCGCCCTATGACGGCCTGATCGCGGCGCAGCTGGCGGTTGGCCGCGAGGACGAGGCTGCCCGGCTGCAGCGGGCCCGGCTGGCGGTGATCGAGCGTAGTGCGGCGGGTCGCCCAGGCGAACTGGCCGGTGCCCTGGCCCGGTCGGGCAACTGGTTCAATGCGCTCGGGCGCTATGCGGACGCCCGCGACATGCAGCGCGAACGGCTTCGCGTGCTGCGCGAGGCCCGCGGCGACGACGATCCCGCCCTGGTGTCCGCGCTGGTCGGCATCGCCGACACCTACCAGCCCGCACTGCAGGAACCGGCCTTCGCCGGACTGGATGCCCTGCATCAGGCACTGGATATCCAGGAAAACGCCACCCCCCGTGATCCCGGGGCTCTGGCCGATATACGCATGGAAATCGGCGACTTCTACATGCGTTTCGACCGCCTGCGAGACGCCATCAGCCACTACGAAAAGGCGCGTGCGCTCTACGGCGAGGCGGGCGATGCCGATGCTCTGGAACGGTTACGCCATCCCGCCGTGGCCTATCTGCCCCCGATCCGGCGCTTGCAGGACGTGCCGGACGCCGGCCTGGGCCCGAAAGTGACCGTCAAACTGCTACTGGACGTCGATGCAGGGGGAAACCCGCGCGATGTCGAGGCCGTGGCGGTGGACCCGCCGGGCCTGACCGAGTTGCAGGAAAGCGTGCGGCGGGCCCACGCAAGAGCACGTTTCCGCCCACGCCTGACAGCCGACGGTGCGGTCGACGCCGAGCGCATATCACTGGATCATGAGTTCCACTATCTTCCTGGCCCGGCCCCGGAAGGAAACTAGGGTGGGGCCGACAGGGTCGAAGCCATGATGATGCAATCCCGCGTGACACAACTCCTGGTCATTCCCTGTCTGCTGCTGGCGGCGGGTTGCGCCAGCACGCCGCCGTCATCGTCCTCGTCGAGTCAGCCGCCGCCATCCGCGGCACCGCCGCCGGAGACTACCGAATCGGCCGAGTCGGAAGCGCAGACGCCCCCGGGCGAGCGCGATGCTGATCGGAAAGCCGATGCAGAGCCCGAATCCTCGCCGGCACCGGCGGCCCCGCAGACCACCGAATCCACCCCGCCGAACGAGGCCGGAACCACCGCGCGCGGTCCCGGCTTCCCGGCCGGCGGCCAGACCGGGGCCGAACGCACGGGGGAACTGGATACGGCTCTCGATCGGTCACTCGGCGAATTCGACGAGCGGTTGCGTCGCGAGCAGGCGGAGCTGGAATCCCTGGATGAACAGGCCCGCGAGGCGCGCGATCAACGCCAGGCCATGCAAGGCGCGGGCAGCGACGGGTCGGACGGCGAGCGGGCCGGCGGCCGCGCGGGCTCGCCTCCGCCGCCCCCGGTGACCGCCGGGGGCGAGCCGCCCGAGGGCGACACCCGCACCGGTCGTGATCGCGTCGGCGGCAACCAGCCCGATATTGCCACCAATACGCCGGATGACATCGGCAGCGGCGCCAACGACGATGTGGTGGCCCGCCAGTTGCGGGAAGCCGCCGAAAACGAGTCCGACCCCGAACTGCGCGAGCGGTTGTGGGAGGAATATCGCGCGTACAAGGAAAATCAATGAATGTTGCCGTGCGATCCCCGCTGAGTCTGCTTGCCCTGCTGGTCGCGGCGCTGCTGTCCCAGGGCTGCGTGAACAAGACCGTGAAGACGGTCAACGCGGCGCCCGCGGCGCATGCGCAGGAAGAGCTGTCCAGCGAGGAGCTGGTCAACGTCAACATCGCGGTGTTCGAGCCGGGCATTCCGGAAGACCCGTCGGAGGCCGAAGAAGCGGGTATCTTCCCCGAGGTGCGGGAAGCCGAAAGCCGGTACATGGCGGTAGCCCTGCGCCGCACGCTGGAAAACACCGGCTACTGGGGCGCGGTGCGTGTGGTGCCCGACAAGGTCGACTATTCCGAACTGCTGGTGACTGGCGAAATCGTCGAATCCAGCGGCTACGAGATGGCGCTGGCGGTGCGCGCCGTGGATGCCAGCGGCCGGGTGTGGCTGGACCAGACCTACGACGCCGAGGCCGCCGAACTCAGCTATCGCCAGGGGGACGCCCCGGCCGACCCGTTCCAGGCGGTGTACAACCGCATCGCCGATGACCTGTTGGCCGCACGCCGGGCGCGCTCCGCCGAGGAATTGCAGACGGTGCGTCACCTGTCCGACATGCGCTTCGCCGAGCAGCTGGCGCCCGACGCCTTCGCACGCTATGTCGAATCCGGGGACGGCCGGTATCGCCTGAACGGCCTGCCCGCCGACGGCGATCCGCTGATGGCCCGGGTCGAGCGCATCCGTGACCGCGACTATGCCCTGATCGATGCTCTGGATCAGCACTACCGCGTCTTCCACGACCAGATCGATCTGGCCTATGCCGACTGGCGCGCGGCCAGCTACCGGGAAACCGAGAACCTCCGGGAACTGGAAAGCCAGTCGCTGACGCGCAAGCTCCTGGGCGCGGCGGCGGTGATTGCCGGTATCGTGGGCGCGGCCAACGCCAATAGCGGGGTGGAAGGCGCCGCCTCGCAGGTGGCGATTATCGGGGGTATCGGCGTGTTTGCCAGCGGTCTCGAAAAAGGTCGCGAATCGAAGATCCACGCCGAGGCGCTCGAGGAGCTGGGCCGCTCGCTGGAAAGCGATGTCGAACCCCGCAATGTCCAGCTGGCCAACCAGACCGTGACCCTCAGCGGTTCCGCGGAAGCCCAGTTCGAGGAATGGCAGCAGTTGATGCGCGACATTTACGCCGCTGAGACCGGCCTGATCCGCGACAGCGGACAGACCCCGGCCAGTGGCGACGATGATCGCTGAACCTACCCGTGTCATGAGCCGGATCGACGATGGCGGATAACCGCGGGCCATCATCCGACGAGTTCGAGCGCATTGCGCCGGCGACCTGGCAGCCGGGGCACGAGCCCGAACCGCCGCCGGCCGGCGGCCGTGGTGTGCCCGTCGGTGCGGTGGTACTGGCGGTTCTGGTGCTGCTGATCGTAGCCGGCGGCTGGTGGTGGCTCCCCGGCCTGATCGGGGATGACGAGCGGACGCCCGCGACGCCCGCGGAATCTGCCGTGGCCGAGCCTGATGCGACACCTGATTCTTCCGAGCAGACCGGAACGGCGTCGACCCAGAAGCAGGATGCGGACGCGTTGCTGGCCCGACGTCAGTCGGCCCAATCGCTGGGCGATGAGCTGGCTGCGGCGCGCGAGTCGCTGGCCGGGCAGGGCGTGGATCGCTGGGCACCGGACGAGCAGCGCCGCATGACCGACCTGGCCGAGCAGGGGCAATCGCAATTCGAACAGCGAGAGTACGCTGCCGCCATCGACGCCTTCCGGGCCGGCCTGTCGATTGCGGACGACCTCGAGTCGCGTATCGACACCGAACTGGCGGCCGCGCTGGAACGGGGTGGCCAGGCCCTGAGCGACAACCGGGTCGACGAGGCGGTGGCCGCATTCGATTTGGCACTGGCCATTGACGAGGACAATGCCGATGCCCGTCGGGGCGCGGATCGGGCCGCCCGCCGCGACGAGGTTCTGGCCGCCATGCGCCAGGGGCGGGCCAGCGAGCAGGCCGGTGAGCTGGATGCAGCAAAGGAGGCCTATCGGGAGGCCCGATCCCTGGACGAGGCGTACCAGCCGGCCGGCGAGGCCGTGCAGCGGGTCGAGACCGCCCTGGCGGATCGGCGGTTTCGCGCCCGCATGTCCGCGGGCCTGGCGGCCCTGGATCAGGGTGATTTTTCGGCGGCCCGGTCGGCATTTGCCGAGGCCGCGCGCATTCGTCCGGGCGCGGCCGAGGCCGCCGACGGGCTGGCCGAGGCCGAGGCCGGACTGGAACGCGCTGCCATCGAGCGGCTGCGCCAGCAGGCGCGTGAAGCAGAGCAGGCCGAGCAATGGCAGGACGCGGTGTCCGCCTACGAGGCGATGCTGGACCGCGATGCCAGCCTTGCCCAGCCGCGCGAACGGCTGGCGCATGCGCGAGAAATGGCCGATTTGAACGCCCGCCTGACCGCGCACCTGGAGCAGCCGAAACGGCTGGCCGATGCCGGCGTGCGGAACGCGGTCAGTGAGCTGCTGGCCAGCGCCCGGGCCGTGTCGGAGCCAGGTCCGCGGCTACAGGCACGCATCGCGCGGCTGGAGACGGCACTCGAGCAGGCCAGTCAGCCGGTCACCGTGCGACTGCAATCGGACAACCGTACCCGGGTGGCGGTCTATCATGTGGGCGAGCTGGGCAGCTTTGAAACACATGAGCTGACGCTCACGCCCGGTCGCTACACGGCCGTCGGGCGGTGCGAGGGCTATCGTGATGTCCGGCGCGAATTTACCGTCACTGCCGAACAGGCGCCGATCGGTCCGATCGAGATCCGCTGCGAGGAACGTCTGTGACCGAGCCGACCCGCGTTCAGGCCGCCGCCTACCAGCCGCCCGACGGTGGGGGCCGGCCGCCACGGTCACGCCGCCCCCGGGTCTGGCTGCTGGCCACCATTGCCGGCCTGGCGGTGCTGGCGCTGGGGGCCTGGTTCGTGTTCACCGCCGTGGCGGTGACCGTCAATGTGTCGCCCGCCCCGGATCGGCTGGCGATCGAGGGCGGCTGGTCGCTGCCGGTGGGCGAGCGGTATCTGCTGCGGCCCGGTGAGTATCGTGTGGTGGCAGACAAGGCCGGCTACCGGCAACTCACGGAAACCTTCACCGTGACGCTAGACGGTGACGATGTGTTCGGCTTCGAGATGCGCAAGAAGCCCGGCCGGTTGCAACTGGAAACCGAACCCGCGGAAACCACGGTGTTGATCGACGGCGAGACCGTTGGGCAGACACCGCTGGAACCGATCGAACTGGAACCCGGCGAACACCGGCTGACTGTGCGCGCGCCGCGGCACCAAACCGCCGAACAGACGGTTTCTATCGAGGGCATGGAAAAACTGCAGACGCTGAGCGTCAGTCTTACCCCGGCCTGGGCGCCGGTGGAAATCACCTCCGAACCGGCCGGCGCCACGCTGATGGTCGATGGCGAAGACCGCGGTCCGACGCCGCAGATGGTGGAACTGGGCGCCGGCGAGCACGAGCTGCAGCTGGCGCAATCCGGCTATCGGACCTGGACCCGGCGCATCGAAGTGGTGGCGGATGAACCCCAGTCGCTGGGGCCGATCGAACTACAGCCCGCCCCGGGACGGTTGGCCGTGTCCAGCCAACCTGCCGGGGCCAGCGTGACCGTGGACGGCGACTACCGCGGCCGCACCCCGGTCGAGGTGGCACTGTCGCCGGATACGGACAGCACGGTGCGCGTCGCCCGGGCCGGGCATCGATCGGTTACCCGCGAGGTACGACTAGCCGCGGACGAACGGGACAGCCTTGAAGTCGAGTTGACGCCGATTGTCGGCGACGTGCGGATCTCGGTGACGCCGACGGATGCCGAGGTGTACGTGGACGATGAACGCCGCGGCACCGGCAGCCAGACGCTGTCGCTGACCGCCGTGGCCCACGATATCCGCGTGAGCAAACCCGGTTACGCCCCGTTCGAGGCCGAGGTCACACCCAAACCCGGCGAGACCCAGCGCATCGAGGCGAGACTGCTGACCGAGGATGCCGCCGCGCTGGCGAAGTTCCCGGACGCCGAACGTACCCCCGCCGGCGGCACCATGCGGCTGATGCCCACCGGTCGCTTCACCATGGGGGCGCCGCGGCGCGAGCAGGGGGCCCGCAGCAACGAAGTCCGCCGCGAGGTCAAACTGACCCGGCCCTTCTACATCGGCGTGCACGAGGTCACCAACGAACGCTTTCGTCGTTTTCGGTCCGGGCATTCCTCCGGCATCGTCGCGCGCAAGACGCTGGACAACGACGACCAGCCGGTGGCGCGCGTGTCGTGGGACGACGCGGTGGCCTACTGCAACTGGCTGAGCGACCAGGCTGGCCTGCCCAGGGCCTATTCGGGCGGCGAACGGGTCACGCCGGTGACCACCGGCTATCGCCTGCCCACGGAAGCCGAATGGGCCTGGGCGGCGCGTTTTGCCGGCGGGCGTTCGCTGAAATACCCCTGGGGTGATGCCATGCCGCCTACCGGGCGGGCCGGCAATTACGCGGATGCGTCCGCGGCCGATCTGCTGGACGAGCGGCTGCAGGACTATGACGACGGTCATGCCGCGGCGGCGCCGGTGGGTCGGTTTGCCGCGAATGCCCTGGGTCTGTTTGATCTGGGCGGCAACGTCGCCGAATGGACGCACGACCGTTACAGCGCCAATCCGGGCAGCGGGGGCGTGGAGGCCGACCCGTTCGGGCCGAGCAGCGGCAGTGCGCGGGTGGTGCGGGGCTCGAGCTGGCGGCACGGGCGCATCACGCCGCTGCGTCTGTCGTACCGTGAGGCGGGCAGCAGCCCGCGGGATGACCTGGGCTTCCGGGTGGCCCGCTACGCGGAGTAAGCTGGAATGATGCGAAAGACACTCATCACCGCGCTCACACTCGTGCTGCTCGCGCCCCTGGCGGGTGCGCAGCCGGATGACGCGTCCGAGCCGCCGGGCCGCGACGCGGCTGACATCGAGCCGGCGGCCGCGGCCGACAACGGCGAGTCCACGGAACGCCGTCGGTCGGCGTCCCCGAAGGACTTCAAGCCGTCGGAACGTATCGGGGCGGATGAGGCAGTCGCCTTCCCGGCGGATATCTGATGCGCGGCCGCCTGTCGATCGAATTCGTCTACCAGCTGTTCGCGCTGTTGCTGGCGGTGATCATCGTGCACGGCATCTATGTCGGCATGGTGCGGCCTCAGGCCCAGGCCGCGGAGGCCGAGCGGGCCGCGGTGCTGGCGGACAATCCGGATGCCGCGCCCGAACGATCGCTGTGGGTGATCGTGCGGGATTACGAACAGGAGGTCTGCTTCATCCTGATGCTCTGGGCGCTGGCCCTGCTGGGCTACAAGGCGGCCGCCGTGCAACGCGAGCGGCGGCTGCTGCAGCGCGGCCTGATCGCGGTGGGGCCGGGCGAGAGCATCCTGCCGGAGGACGCCCGCGAACACACCCGGGCGATCGAGGCGCTGCCGGTGATGGAGCGGGAATTTCTCTACCCGCGGGCGCTGTTGACCGCGCTGCATCGCTTCCGCGCCACCCGCAACGTGCAGGACGTATCCGATGCCATCGGCCAGGTCTGCGAGGCCGAAACCGACCGGCTGGATTCGGAACTGTCCATGGTGCGCTACATCGCCTGGGCGATTCCCTCCATCGGCTTCATCGGCACCGTCCGCGGCATCGGCGAGGCCCTGGGTCTGGCCCACAAGGCGGTGGAGGGGGACATCAGCGGCGTCACCGCGGCCCTGGGCCTGGCCTTCAATTCCACCTTCGTGGCGCTGGTGCTGTCGATCATCCTGATGTTCTTCCTGCATCAGCTGCAGCTGGTGCAGGAGCGGCTGGTGCTGGATACCCAGACCGCCTGCGATCGGGGACTAATCCAGAACCTGCAGGCGGGCTGACCGTGTACCTGCTCGAGATCAACGATCTCGCCGTCACCCTGTCCGGTCCAAACGGCCCGATGGTGGCCAGCCCCGGCGTGGCGGTGGCCCACCGGGACGGCCTGCATTTCGGTGCCGACGCTCGGGCCAGGGCGCGGCGCAACCCCCGCCGTACCTTCGATCGCTTCTGGGAACATCTGGATCAGCAGCCGCTGGCCGAGTCGGCCGGCCCGGCCCGTAGCCATGCCGATCTGGCTTATTACCATCTGCGTGCGGTGCTTGATGCGGCGGGCGAGCCGGTCGGGTCCGTCACGCTGGCGGTGCCCGCGGAGTACGACAAGTCGCGGCTGGCCCTGGCCCTCGGCGTGGTGCAAGCCTGCGGGCTGGAAGTAGCCGGGCTGGTCTGCGCGCCGGTGGCCGCCGCCGTGGGTCTCGATCTGGAGACCGGCCACTGGCGGCTGCTCGGCCTGCGTCTGCACGACCTGATCGCCGCCGATATCGAGGTCGGGCCGGACTCGGTGACTTTAACCGGCTGCCGGACCCTGTTGCGGCGCGGACTGGTAGATCTGGAAAATCGCTGGGCCGGCCTTATCGCCGAACGCTTTGTGCGCGATACCCGCTTCGATCCGCTGCACGATGCCGACACCGAGCAGCGTCTTCACGACGCGCTGGACGAGTGGCTGACGGCCCTGGCGGATGCACCGGCCGTACGTGCGGCCATGCGCGTCGGTGACCGGGAATATCACGTGCCGCTGGATGCGGCCTTCCTCGCGGCCGGCGCCGAAGAGGTGTACCGGGCGGTCGCCGCCGAGTTCACCGATCGCGCCGGCGTGGTGCTGGACGCCCGTCTGGCGGCGCTGCCCGGCTTGCGCGAACAGTTGCCGGATGCGCCCGTAGTCTGTCCGCCCGAGGCACTGGCATCGGGTGTCCATGCCGCCGGGGATGCGATCCGCGCGGATGATCCGCAGGCCCCGCCCTTCGTGACCCGGTTGCCCCGCGGTCAACGCGACGCCAAGACAGCAGCCGGATCGACCGACCGGCCAGCCCCGACCCATCTTCTGAGCGATGGCGTGGCCACGCCGCTGCCGCCGGACGGTCATGCGCTGGGCGGCGGGTCGGCCCGGCTCGAGCCCGGCGACGACGGTTGGTGTCTGCGGGGCGATCTCGACGGGCTGCGCCTCAACGGCCGGCCGGCGGCGGCAGATACCCGTCTGATCGCCGGGGACCACCTGGTGGTAGGTGACAGGCAGATGTGGCTGATCGCGGTGGCGCCCGGTCATGGCCAGGCATAGCCGCCGTCCCACCACCTTCAGCCTGTCGTTCATCGACGCGATGTCCTGCGGCCTGGGGGCCGTGATCCTGCTGTTCATGATCATCAACCACGCCAGCGAAGTGCGCGCGGTCGACGCCAACCGGGATGTGGCCGACGAGGTCAGCGCGCTGGAAGCCGAGGTGATCGAGCGTCAGCAGCGGGTGGCGTCGCTGCGGGACACGCTCGACGCCACCCGCGAGCAGGACCGGGCCGCGCGCGAGCGGGCCGAGCGGCTGGCCGCGGCCGCCGACGAGCCGGTACCGGAGGCGGATACCGGCCCGGACGAGCGCATCGCCGCGCTCAAGCAGGAGCTGCAGTCGCTGGAGTCCCGGGTCGAGCAGATGCGCGAGCAGGCCGATTCCGGCGACGCCACCCGGGCCCGGGCCGGCCAGGGTGACCGCCAGTACCTGACCGGCCTGAAGGTCGGCGGCAAGCACGTCCTGATTCTGCTGGACGCCTCGGCGAGCATGCTCGACGACGATATCGTCAACGTGATCCGACGCCGCAACATGGACGAGGCCGCCCGTCGGTCCGCACCCAAGTGGCGGCGCGCCCGGGCCGCGGTGGACTGGCTGACCACCCAGGTGCCGGCGCAGTCCCGGTTCCAGCTGTACACCTTCGCCGAACAGCCTAAGGCGGCGCTGTCCGGCACCGACGGCCAGTGGCTGGGCACTGACGGCGGGGCCCGGCTGACCGCCGCGGTGCGCGCGCTGGATGGGGTGATACCGGCCGGCGGCACCAGCCTGCGCAACGTGGCGGACGCCGCCGCAAGATTGTCGCCGCGGCCGGACAACATCTATCTGATTACCGACGGCCTGCCGACCCAGGGCCGCGAATCGCGCCGCGGCACGGTGTCCGGCAGCCAGCGGCTGGATTTCTATCGCGAGGGCGTCAACGCCCTGCCGTCCGGCGTGCCGGTGAACATCCTGCTGCTGCCCATGGAGGGGGATCCGCTGGCATCCAGCGCCTTCTGGCAACTGGCCCAGGCCCGCGGCGGGGCCTTCATCACGCCCTCGGAGGCATGGCCGTGAGCCGCCGCCGGCGCCGCCGCGACGGCGAGGCCTTCGGGCTATCGTTCCTGGATGCGATTTCCTGCGGGTTCGGGGCGATCGTGCTACTGCTGGTGATCACCAAGACCGCGGAACCCACCATCCAGAAGGAGCGTGGCCAGGGGCTGGAGGCACTGGCGGCCGAGCTGTCCGAGCGACTGCCGGCGCTGGCCGCGCAGGCGTCGTCGCTGGAATCGGAACTGGCCGAGGCCCAGTCGTCGCTGGCATCGGCCGAGCAGCGGGTGGCGGCGCTGGCGCCGCAGGCCGCGCAGGCCGAACAGCAGCGAGCCGAACAGGCGCTGGACTCGCGCGCCTCGGCGGCAATCGAACAGCGCCTGGCCGAGGCCCGGCAGTCCCTGACCGAGGAAATGCAGCGGCTGTACGCGCAGGGGCTCCGGTCGACCGACAACGCGGTGGCCGGCATCCCGGTGGACAGCGAATACATCATCTTCATCATCGACACATCCGGCAGCATGCAGAGCTTTGCCTGGCCCGCGGTGCTGGCCAAGCTGCGGGAAACGCTGGCCGTCTATCCCCGGGTCAAGGGGCTGCAGGTGATGAACGACATGGGGGACTACATGTTCTCCCAATACGCCGGGCAATGGATTCCGGACACCCCCGGTCGGCGCAAGGTGATCGTGGACACGCTGGCGGGCTGGCAGCCCTTTTCCAACAGCAGTCCGGTGGAGGGCATTACCCGTGCGATCCGCGCCTTCTCGGCATCGGACAAGCGCATCAGCATCTACGTGTTCGGCGACGAGTTCAGCGGCAATTCCATGCAGTCGGTGCTGGACACCGTGGCGCGACTGAATCCACGCGATGCCCAGGGGCGGCCGCGTGTTCGCATCCACGCAGTGGGGTTTCCCACCCAGTTCGATCGCCAGGGCCGGGCCGGTTCCACCGGCATCCGCTTTGCCACACTGATGCGTAGATTGACCGAGGAGAACGGCGGCACGTTCGTGGGACTGCGGGACACCCGATGAATGGCATCAACGCCAGCCCGGCACGCACCGGTCTGCGGTCATGACGCGCTGGCGTCGCGCTCGCGGCCGGCTGGTCGTGGCCGGCGTTGCGGGTTTTCTGGCCGCCGGCTGCGGCACCACGCCCGTGGCGCCGGACGCGGTACTGCCGGATCCGGTGGTGGCCGAGCAGGCGCGCCGTATCGCGCTGGTGATTTCGCCCGAATTCCGCCAGCGCCGCTATACCGACGACGACTGGAACATCGGCCTGGGCGAACCGGCCGAATTCACCTTTGGCCGAACGCTGGACGCGCTTTATCGTGACGTGCGGGTCACGGATACGCCGGATGCGTCCGGCGTCGATCTGATCGTGGTGCCGACCTGGGCGGATGCCCAGATCAGCGGCCCCGGCGACAGCCACGGCGAATTCCACGAGGCCTGGCTGCATTTCGATGTCCGGCTGCTCGACGATGCGGGCGCGCAGGTCGATCGCTGGCCGATTCGCGCCTATGGCCGCAGCCGCGATCGTCTGCTCGGGGATGACGAGGCGGTGGCCGAGGCGGTGGAGCGGGCGCTCCGGGATGCCGCCACGGCCCTGATCCTGAAGCTGCGCGGGCAGTCGATTGCCGGCGGCCGCACGGAGGAGGCGCTGCCATGAACCGCTGCGGCTCATGCACGGCGCTGGCGACCGTCCTGTGGCTGGCCGGCTGCGTGAACACCTCGGTCGAGCAGCTGCGGCAGTCGCCCCCGGGTGCGGCCCTTGCCACCGACGAGTCGGTGGTGGTGCTGGGGCGCAGCCAGCAGGGCGAGTACCGCACCGAGGGGGGCTTCACCCAGTGCGTCGCCGATCGCATGGACGGGCCCGATCTGCCGGTGACGCCGGCACAGACTTTCAACGATCGGCTGTTTCCCTGGTTCGAGCCGCGCACCGCGCCGCAGAACGTGGACGATCTGCGGCGCCTGCTCGACGATCCGCTGATCGCGCAGCGCCTGCAGCAGAACCCGGTGCGCTACCTGGTGTGGATCGACGGCACCACCCGTGATACCGACAGCGGCGGCAGCATGGGCTGTGCCGTGGGGCCGGGCGGGGGCGGCTGCCTGGGCTTCGCCTGGTGGGAGAAGAACGCGGCCTTCGAGGCCTCGGTCTGGGATGTGACCCGGGCCGCGGAAGTGGGCCGGGTGAGCGTCGACGCCAGCGGCACGTCCTACATGCCGGCGGTGATCGTGCCGGTGCCGTTGCTGGCCCGCACCGAGGCGGCAGCCTGCAGCGGTCTGGGCGATCAATTGCGCGAACTGCTGGTACCCGGGGAGTAGCCCGGAGGCATCCGGCGGCGGTATCGGCGCCGGAACAGGGCCAGCCCCAGCAGCGCCACGATGATGATCAGGAAGGCGGCCAGCGCCATGAGGATGTCACGAACACCGGTGCCGAGCGGTTCCATGAAATGCCACTTGTGCAGCCAGGCGAAGAGGTAGCCCTCGAAGCGGTCCTTGTTGTTGATCCGGGCGGCCAAGGTGCCGGTGGCGGCATGAATATAGATGGCCTCGTTCGCGGGGCCGGCGATATCCAGTCGGATGACGGGCAGAAACTTGTTCACGAAGCCGTATTCGCCGCTGAACGTGGTGACCTGCGACGCCGCCCGGATGTCGGCGGCCGGCACGCTGGCCAGGGCGGCGGCGATGTCCCGGGCATGACCGGTCTCGGTGAGCACGGCCGGATTACCGTTATCAGCGTCGAGAAACCTCACGCTCGGACCAGCGCTATCGGCGCTGCCGTGATGGGCGTGACCACCATCGTGATCGCGCGCGGCATGGCCGCCCGTTTCGAGGCGGTAGTAGCGCCTGCCGTCGACCGAGATCAGCGACAGACTTTGCACGGCAGCGTCTCCCGGCCGCATCAGCCGATCGGGCGTCAGCGTCAGGCCGGCCAGGGACAGCGTGGGCGCCAGCCGCGGCGGCGCCGCGAGATCGTCCAGCGACATCTTCACCAGATGCAGCCCGCCACTGGCGGCGAACGCCAGCAGGAAGATCGCCGCGCCGAGGCCCAGCCAGCGGTGCCAGGCCGGCAGCGCCAGGCCTCGTGGTGAATGCGTGGCAAAAAATGTCAGAAGACCGCTGACAGCCGTGGCCAGCGCCGCCGCGATGAAGAATAGCGCCACCGACAGCCGCAAGGGCTCCAGGTCGCGTAGCCAGCTCCATGTGTGCAGGTTGCGGAACAACCAGTCGAACACGGCCTTGCGGTCATCGACCAGCGTACCGAGACTCGAGGTCGTCGTGTCGACGTAGACCCGCAACCCGTCCGGCCGCTCGAACTGCACGCGGTAGACTGGCAGCAGGCGGTTGACGGTGTCGTATTCGCCGGCGAAGCGCTCGATGGCTTCGACGGCGTTGATACGGGCCCGCGGCTCCCCCGCATAGTGTCGGGCCAGATACCGGGCGTAGACGCGATCGCCGTCCGGTAATTCGATGCCGGTGCGGACGTCGAAATACCGCAACGACGAGCCGGGTTTGCCCCGGACCTGGAAATGCACCCCCTGCGGCAGAGCGACCAGCCGGAACAGGCTGGCCGTATCCATGTCGTGGCGATCCGCCAGTGCGGCCGGGCTGAGCATGGCATCGGCATGGCGCCAGTTAAGGGGTGGTGCCTGCCAGTTGGCCGCCGGGGGCTGCACCCGGACAAGCACCGGATGCAGCATGCCGCTGGCGGCCCATAGCAGGGCCCCGAGACAGGCTGTCAGCCCCAGCCGGCGATGCCAGATTCGCCACATCGGCAGGCCCGGTTTCCGCAACGCCCCGATACCGCCACCTACATCCGGTAACGCATGCCGACGTATACCGAACGCGGCTCGCCCGGGTTGAGCAGCGCGTCGGTGGCGGCGGCGACATCGCGCACCCGGTGGGTGGACACATAGGCCTCGCCCAGCAGGTTGCGCAGTTCCGCGTACACCGTGACGCGCTCGCCGGACCAGCCGCCGAGCCATCCCAGCAGTTCGTAGTCGTCCACGCGATAGGTGTTGGCGAAATCGGCGAAGCGCTCGTCCACGACATCGACGGTCGGGCCGGTATAAAAGCCGTGCGCGTGCCGGTAGAGCATCTCGCCGCGCAGCGCGTATCCCGGGGCCGCCGGCAGCTTGTTGTCGCCGTAGGTTGGGTGGCCGTCGAAGTTGAATTCGTTGAGGGTGAGGCTCAGTCGTGGTTCGAGCCGGTGCCTAGCGCCCGGATCCAGTGCCAGGCCGCCGCTGACCAGCGCCTCGACGCCCGCGTGCACGGTGCGGTCCACGTTGGTGGACAGACTCGTGCCGGGGGCGGCCGGATCGTCCACGGAAAGAATTTCGTCGCGAACCCAGGCGTAGTAGACCGACAGATCCCAGCGCCAGAAACCCCGCGCGCCGATCGGGCGGCTGCCCCGGGTGCCCATTTCCACCACCGTGCCGTGCATGGCGTCCAGCGCCGAACCGTCCCCCGCCACGTCGTCGGCCAGCTCGAAGGTGGTCGGCGACTCGTACAGCCGGCTGACGCTGGCATACAGATCGAAGCTCTCGCCCCGGTGATGAATGATGCCAAGACTCGGATTGACGCCGGTGTAGTCGTCCTCGATGTCGTTCACCGCGCCGCTGGCCACGCTGGTGTTGTCGAGTTCGCGATTGCCGTGGACGATCTGCAGGGCGGGAATCAGCGTCCACCGGTCCGTGAGGCGCCAGCGGTTGGTGGCGAACAGTTCCGTGTTGTGGGCGTTCTGATCGACCCGGGTGGAAAGCCCGTCGCGCGCGCCGCCGGCGTTGCCGTATTGCTCGCCTTCGACGTCGCCCACGCCGACGTTCAGCCCGAACAGCAGATCGTGATCGCCCATGCGGTGCTGGTAACGTGCCATGCCGCCGATATCCCGGTGATCGGTATCGATGAGCAGCCCGTTGAAGACCACCCCCGCGCCGGGCACGATCACCTTGTCGACGATGGGATGGAAGAGTGCCTGTTCCTCGTAGGACAGACCGACATCCAGCCGGCGGTTGGCGTCGATCTGCCAGGTGGTCTTGTCGGCCAGCCGCCAGCTCTCCAGATCGGCCTGGAAATTGCCCGCCCGGGCGCTGGCGCTGGCCTGATCGGGGTCGCTTTCGAACTGCTGGCGGGTGAGCTGACCCGGCAGTTCCAGGTCCCGCTTCACGTACTGGCTGTACACGCGGGTACCGATGTCGTCGGTAATGCGCCAGCCCGCGTTGCCGTAGACGCCCCGGCGGCGCATCTCGTCATGGTCGCGGTAGCCATCCCGCGTCTTGGCCTCCAGGGTGAGCAGGCCATCGAAGCGGTCGTTGAAGACCCGGCTGGCCGTGGCCCGGCCCTGTCGCTGACCGTGGCTGCCGCTGTTGAGGAGGAACTGCGCTGACGGGCTGTCCTGGGCGGTGGGGGAGACGAAGTTGATCGCCCCGCCCAGCGTGCTGGCACCGTATTTGGCGGCATTGGCACCGCGGGCGAACACGGCGTAGCGGGCGCTCAGGGGGTCGACGATGCGGTTGTGGTTGTTGCCGTCGGCGGTGGTCACCGGCAGGCCATCCTGAAAGAGCTTGACGCCGTTGCGGTCGAAATCGGTGGCGTCCAGGTTGGAACCGCGGCTGGAGATGAAGATGCTGTCACTGCCGCTGTGGCTCGCGCTCCATACGCCGGGCACGTAGCGCAGCATGTCGGAAAGCGTCGCGGTGTTCCGCTCGTGGAGGATGTCGTCCTCGATCACGGTGACGCCACCGGGAGTCAGCGCGGCCTCCTCTTGCTCCGCCTTGATGCCTCGGTTGTCGAAGGCCTCCGGCCGGTCACCGATGACCGGCAGGGTGTCGAGCGCGAGGGGGGTGTCGGCAGCCGCGGCGATGCCGGCGGTCGCCGACCACAGGGCGGCCATCACCGGAAGCCGCCATGTCCGGCCAGGCGCGACAACATACCAATAATGCATGCGCGGTGTCCCCAATGACGTTCGCGGCAACCGGCGCCGGAATCCGGAAAATCAGGACCAGACGGGATCGGGGAAACAGTGCCAGGTTACCGTCAACGCGAGTCCGCGCTGCCCCTCGTCCGTGGGAGAGTCTAGGCAGCCGGCGCGCGCGGCGGAATGCGGCAAATTGCCGCAGGACTATGTTGCTGGCCTCAGGTGAAGAGAACTGAGTGGGATGCCCACCCGGTCACCGTGATCCGCGAGCCTTCAGCCGCTGCCCAGCCCCGCCGCCTCCACCAGGAGAATAAGCGGCTGTGGAAACAGCCCGATACCCATCACCGCCAGGGCGATCAGCAGCACCATGATGCCGCCGGAGCGCTGGCCCCAGTCGTGGGCGGCGTCGCGGCGTCGTTCGCCGGGCTCGAACAGGTACATCACCACCATCACGCGCAGGTAGTAGTACAGGCCGATGGCACTGCCCAGCACGATGCCGCCCACCAGCCACCACAGTTCCGACTGCACGCCCAGAGCGATCACGTAGAACTTGCCGATGAAGCCGGCGGTCGAGGGGATGCCCGCCAGTGACAGCATCATCACCGTCATCACCGCGGCCAGATAGGGCCGGCGCCAGAACAGGCCGCGATAGTTGTGCACGGCCCCGGCATCGGTGCCGTCATAGGGGCTGGATACCAGCGTGAGCACGCCGAAGGCGCCGAGCGTGGCCAGCACATAAGTGATCAGGTACATGCCGGCGGCTTCCACCGCCAGGCTGCCGGTTGCCACGATAGCCACCGTGATGTAGCCCATGTGGGCGATGGAGGAATAGCCCAGTAGCCGCTTCAGATTGTTCTGGCGCAGGGCCAGCAGATTGCCGGCGATCATCGAGATCAGCGCCAGCGCCGCAATCATCTGGTGCAGGGCGGCATCCGCGGTAGCCGGCGCCGACTGGAACAGGCGCACCAGCACCGCGAACACGGCTACCTTGCCGACCGTGGCCAGGAAGGCCGCGGCCGGTGCCGGGGCGCCTTCGTACACGTCCGGCGTCCACAGATGGAATGGCACCAGCGACAGCTTGAAGGCGATGGCGATCACCATCATGCCTGAGCCGATCACCAGCCAGCTGCGGTGGATCACCCCATCGTCGATGGCGGCCCCCAGCTCGCTGATCTGCAGCGTGCCGGTCGCCGCGTACAGCAGCGCCATGCCGAACAGCAGGAACGCCGACGCCGCGGCCGACAGCACCATGTACTTAAGTCCCGCCTCCAGCGAGCGGTGGTCGCGGTAGGTATAGGCGGCCATGCCGTAGAGCGGCACCGACAGTAGCTCCAGCCCGATGAACAGCGCCGCCAGATGCTGACTGGCCGCCAGGATGATGCCCCCGGCCACCGCCGTAAGTAGCAGCATGTAGAACTCTTCCCGCCGCCCCGGGTAACCGTCCAGATACGCATGGGCCAGCGTCGAGCAGGCCAGCGACGCCACCAGGATTAGGGCGGTATAGAGAACCGTGTAGTCATCGATGACGACCAGATCTGTGACCGACACCGGGGTGGCACCCACCACCAGCAGCAGGGACACCAGCGCGGCGTTGAGGCCCACCACCGTAATGGTGGCGTTGACGAAGTGCTGCCGGCTTACGGCCACGCTGACGAGCACCGCCAGCGCGGTGCCGAGCACCAGCAGGACGGGCAGCAGCGCGAATAGATCAGTGCCGGTGAGGGTCATGCGCGGGACCTCAGGGCGTGCCCGGCCGCGGCCGGACGTCGGTGAACCAGTGCTGTACTTCGGTCATCGCCGTCTGCGACACATCCAGAACCGGCTGCGGGTAGATGCCGATACCGATGATCAGCGCCAGCAGCATCAACAGCGTCAGGTACTCGCGGCCGTTGAGGCCGGCCAGTTCGGCCCGGCCCTGGGCCGGGCCCCAGTACACCCGATGCATGAGCACCAGGGAATAGACGGCGCCGAGCACCAGTCCGCCGCCGGCCAGTACCACCACCACCGGGGCCACGCCGAAGGTGCCCACCAGGATCAGGAACTCGCCGATGAAATTGGCGGTGCCCGGCAAGCCCAGGGAGGCCAGCACGAAGACCAGCGCGAAGCCGGGCAGCGAGCCCAGGCGCGGGAACAGCCCGCCCATGCGGCGCATGTCGCGGGTGTGAATGCGCTCGTAGATCTGGCCGCTGAGAATGAACAGCCCGGCCGCGGAAAAGGCATGCGCCACCATCTGGATAATCACCCCCTGCAGGGCCAGCAGGGTGCCGGCATAGATGCCGATCAGCACGAAGCCCATGTGGGAGATGCTGCTGCAGGCAATCAGCCGCTTGACGTCGTGCTGGGCCATCGCCAGCACCGCGCCGTAGTAGATGCCCACCAGGCCCAGCGCCATGGCCACCGGCGCAAAATGGGTCGAGGCATCGGGGAACAGCGGAATGGCGAAGCGCAGCATGCCGTAGGCCGCGGTCTTCAGCAGGATGCCGGCCAGGTCCACGCTGCCGGCGGTGGGGGCCTGGGCATGGGCGTCGGGCAGCCAGCCGTGCAGCGGCACCGTGGGCAGCTTCACGGCGAAGGCGATGAAGAAGCCCAGCATCAGTACATAGCCCAGGACGCCACCGACGGGCGTATCGCGCAGCACGTTGTAGTCGAAGGTGAATTCGCCGGTGTGGTTGTAGTGGACGAACACCAGCCCGAGAATCGACACCAGCATCAGCAGGCCGCTGGCCTGGGTGTAGATGAAGAACTTGGTGGCGGCGGTGATGCGGGTGGCGCCTCGGGAGCCGCTGTGGCCCCACAACGCGATCAGGAAGTACATCGGCACCAGCATCATTTCCCAGAAGAAGAAGAACAGGAAAAGATCGATGGCCAGGAATACCCCGACCACGCCGCCGATGATCCAGAGCAGGTTGAGATGGAAGAAACCGATGCGCCGGTCGATCTCCTGCCAGGAGCAGAGCACCGCCAGCAGGCCGAGAAAGCAGGTCAGCATCAGCATGATCAGCGACAGGCCGTCCACCGCCAGATGAAAGCTGATGCCGAAACGCTCGATCCAGTCCAACCGGAATTCGGTGCCCCAGTCGGGCTGGTCGCCGATCACGCCGGCCAGATGATAGTTGCCGGTCAGCCACAGCCAGACGGTCAGCCCCAGCACCGTCAGCATGGTGGCCGTGGCGATCCAGCGCGGCATGTCGGAGCCCGCATGGGCGCGCTCCAGCAGCCAGCACAACGTGCCGCCGATGAAGGGGATCAGTAGCAACCAGACCAGGATCATGACGCGGGCATTCTCCTTATGGCACCAGCAACAGCAGCAGGAAGGCAGTCGCCGCCGCGAACAGCACCAGCGCATACCAGCGCAACTGGCCGGTCTGGGTAGCGGTCAGACGGGCGTTGAGCTTCAGCGCCAGGGCCGGGATCAGATTCACCGTGTCGTTGATCCAGTCGATGCGGTGCAGGCGAACCAGCGCCAGATAGGGCCGCACGAATACCCGGTCGTACAGCGCATCGAAGCCCCAGGCGTGATGCCAGAACTGCCACAACCTCGCGCCGTGACCGTCGGCCACCAGCCTTGCCACTCGCTCGCGCGAACCCAGGAACAGTCCGGCGGCGATGCCTACACCCACGATGGCTACCACGCTCGACAGGATCTCGATGGTGAGTTTCAGGGCGTGGCTGTGGTCGCCACCATGTCCGGTGCCGAACAGATCGGTCACCGGCGGATGGATCCAGGCGCCCAGGAACGTGGACAGCAGCGCCAGCAGGATCAGCGGTAGATGATGAGCCAGGCCGTGGCCGGGATGAGCCTCGGTGTGTGCCGGGCCATGAAACACGATGAAGATCATGCGGAAGGTGTAGATCGAGGTCAGCAGGGCGCCAGTCAGCCCCGCCAGCCATAGCACCGGATAGCCATTGGCAAACGCCAGCCACAGGATCTCGTCCTTGGAGTAGAACCCGGCGGTGACCAGCGGCAGGGCGGCCAGCGCCGCGCCGCCGATCAGGAACAGCGCGTAGTCGAACTTCAGGGTGCGGGCGAGCCCGCCCATGCGGAAGATGTTCTGCTCGTGATGGCAGGCGATGATCACCGAGCCCGAGGCGAGGAACAGCAGCGCCTTGAAGAAGGCGTGCGTCATCAGGTGGAAGATGGCCGCCTCCCAGGCCCCGGCGCCCAGCGCCAGGAACATGTAGCCGATCTGGCTCATGGTGGAGTAGGCCAGTACCCGTTTGATATCGGTCTGCGCCAGGGCGGCAAAGCCGGCCATCAGCAGGGTGAGCGCCCCCACGATGCCCACTGCATAGAGCGCCGTCGGTGCCAGTTCGAACAGCCCGTGCATCCGGGCGATCAGATAGACGCCCGCGGTCACCATCGTGGCGGCGTGGATGAGTGCCGAGACCGGCGTCGGGCCGGCCATCGCGTCGGCCAGCCAGGTCTGCAGCGGCAGCTGGGCGGACTTGCCCACCGCGCCGCCGAGCAGCAGGAAGGCCGCCAGCGTGGCCATCGCGTCGCCCTCGGCCCAGACTTCCGGCGCCTGCGCCAGCAGGGTCGGGATATGCAGCGTGCCGAATGCGGCGAACAGTACGAACAGGCCCAGAACCAGGAAGACGTCGCCCACCCGGGTGACGATGAAGGCCTTGAACGCCGCCCAGGCATTGGCCGGCTCCTTGTAATAGAACCCGATCAGCAGGTAGCTGCACAGGCCGACCCCTTCCCAGCCCAGGAACAGCAGCAGCAGGTTATCGGCCAGCACCAGCACCAGCATGCTGAACACGAACAGGTTCATGTACGCGAAGAAGCGCGTCATGCCCGGTCCGCCCTCGAGATCGTGGCGCATGTACCAGCCGGCGAATAGGTGGATGAGAAAACCCACCCCCACGATCACGCCGACCATGGTGGCGGTCAGCCCGTCCAGGTACAGGCTCACGTCCGGAGCCAGGTCGCCCACCGTGAACCAGGTCCACAGCGTCTGGCTGAGCGCGCCGCCGTCGCCGCCGGCGAACGTGTTCAGGGCCTGTGCGGTGGCCAGCAGGGACAGCGCCATCGATCCCACGCCGATGGTTACCGCGGCCCGATCGCCCAGGCGATAGCCGAACGACAGCAGCACCGCGCCGAGCAGCGGACACAGCGGAATCAGCGCCAGGCTGGTCATCCCTTCATCCCCGCCACGGCGTCGATATCCAACGTGCGGTAGGTGCGCCGCATCTGCAGCAATAGCCCCAGCCCGATGCTGACTTCGGCGGCCGCTAGCGTCAGCACGAAGATATACATGATCTGGCCGTCCGGCTGTTGCCAGGCCTGGCCGGCCACGACGAACGCCAGCCCGGCGGCATTCATCATGATTTCCAGGCTGATCAGGATGAACAGCAGGTTGCGCCGGACTACCAGCCCGACCAGCCCCAGCGCGAACAGGATGCCCGCCAGTGCCATGCCGTGTTCCACCGGCAATGCCATGTCCATCGCGTTAACCCCTCTCCCTCACGATCCGGTCAGCGGCCATCGGCGTCCCGTCCCACATGGGCGGCAATTACCAGCGCCGCCAGCAGCAGAAACGCCGCCAGTTCCACCAGCAGCAGATAGGGGCCGAACATCGCGGCGCCGATTGCCTTGGGCGCCAGCTCGGTGCCGCTGACGGCGCCTACCGAGGCCCCGCTCCACAGCAGCCTGGCCATCACCGCCAGCAGTATTGCCGCGGCAATGCCGGGCCCGATCCAGAGGCCGGGCGCCAGCCACTGTTGCTCCTGCTCGATGCTGGCCTGGTCGACGTTGAGCATCATTACCACGAACACGAACAGCACCACGATCGCCCCGGCGTAGACGATCACTTCCAGCGCCGCCGCGAATGGCGCGCCCAGGGTGAAGAACACCACCGCAATCGAAAGCAGGGACGCAATCAGATAAAGCAGCGCATGCACGGGGTTGCTGTGGGTGACCACTCGCAGGGTGGTCAGCACGGCAATCGTAGCGGCGATGTAGAAGGCTAATTGCATTAGCTGTTTCGAGTTTCGAGTTTCGAGTTTCGCGTCGACACTTTCGGTGCCTCAAGTGACTTGATTAGCGCGTTCAGAAGGTTGGCTGTGTCGTCGGCCAGCGCACAGAATTCGCGATACTTGAGGTCATCTACATAATGCAGCCGATAAGCCAGAGCCATCTGCGTGCCCGCTTCATTGATCGATCCGCGAGCTATGCCGAGAAAACGTTTGAATTCCGCCTTGCTCAGTCGCCCCTGACCTTCCGCAATGTTGCTTGCAACCGATACTGCGGATCTCTGCAACTGCGCTGCAAGGCCAAAGCGCTCCTGCTCGGGGAAGGAGGTAGTGAGGGCGTAGGTGTTCTCGGCCATTTGCATGGACTTTTGCCAAACCGTTAGTTCTTCGTACCGGTGCCCCATCGCCTCCTGCCTCTATTCGCTCACGTCCGCTCTTACAACCTGAAACACGAAACTTGAAACTTGAAACGTCAAGTTGCTACGGCAGTAGCGACTTGACATCAATCGGCTTTTCCTCGTTCTGTGCCTCGCCCTTGTCCTTGCCGCCGACGGCCATGCCAGCGACGCGGTAGAAGTTGTAGCCCGGCTGTTTGCCCACGCCGGAGATCAGCAGATCCTCCTTTTCGTAGACCATCTGCTGGCGGTCGAACTCGCCCATCTCGAAATCGGGCGTGAGCTGGATCGCATAGGTGGGGCAGGCCTCCTCGCAGAACCCGCAGTAGATGCAGCGCGAGAAGTTGATCCGGAAGGTATCCGGCTTCCAGCGGCCGGTGTCGTCCTCGGTCTTGGTCAGGGCGATGCAGTCCACCGGGCAGGCCACGGCGCACAGATTGCAGGCCACGCAGCGTTCCTCGCCGTCCGGGTCGCGGGTCAGCACGATGCGACCGCGGTAGCGTGGCGGCAGGTAGGGACGTTCCTCCGGGTACTGCACCGTGTCGCGTTTGCGGAAACCGTGCAGGAAGACCATCCAGATTGTGCGCAGGTGGCTCAGCATGGCTTCGCTCCGCGAAGCAGTTTCGTGTTTCGTGTTTCAAGTTTCGAGTGAGCAGCGATAGCTGCTAGGCCTGATGTGTCGACCTTGGAACCCGAAGCTCGAAACTTGAAACGGGCGGTTTCCATATGCAGGTCGCTCATGATGTCCCCAGTGCCAGAACCATGGCGCCGGTCACCGCCACATTCAGCAGTGCCAGCGGCAGCATCACCTTCCAGCCGAAGCTCATCAACTGGTCGTAGCGTGGTCGCGGCAGCGAGGCTCGCAGCAGGATGAAGAACACCACCACCGCGCTCGTCTTCAGCACGAACCACACCAGCGGTGGCAGCCAGGGTCCCAGCCAGCCGCCGAGGAACAGCACCACGGTCATGGCCGAAACCAGGATCACGCCGACGTATTCGCCCACGAAGAACATGCCGAACTTCATGCCCGAATATTCCGTGTGAAAGCCGGCGGTCAGCTCGTGCTCCGCCTCGGGCAGATCGAAGGGCATGCGGTGGGTTTCCGCCACCCCGGCGATGAAGAAGATCACGAAGCCCAGGAACTGCGGCACCACGTACCACAACCCGGCCTGGGCCTCGACGATGGTGCGCAGGTTGAAGCTGCCGGCCTGCATTACCACGCCCAGCAGTGCCAGCCCCATGAATACCTCGTAGGACACCATCTGGGCGGCGGTACGCATGCCGCCGAGCAACGCGTACTTGTTGTTCGAAGCCCAGGCCGCGAATACCACGGCGTAGACCCCCAGGGAGGTCATGGCCAGGAAGAACAGCAGCCCGATGTTCATGTCGATGATGCCGACACCCGGCGCGAACGGGACCACCGCGAAGGCCATCAGCCCGGTAAACATGGCCAGCGCCGGGGCCAGGACAAACACGAACTTGTCGGCGAACGGCGGAATCCAGTCCTCCTTGAAGAAGATCTTGATCATGTCCGCCACCACCTGCAGCACGCCGAAGGGACCGACGCGGTTGGGCCCGTAGCGGTCCTGCCAGAGACCTAGCAGGCGGCGCTCGATCCAGGTCAGGAAGGCCGCCGACCCGACCAGCACCCCGAGAATGGCGCCGATCTGCGCGCCGGTGCCGATCACGGCGATGGCGGTGTCGTCGATCACGGGGCTACCACCGCGGGTAGTGTCAGCCCGGTCAGTCCTGGCAGCCCTACCGGTAGACCGATGCTGCGGTCGGCGAGGCTGTCCAGAATCCGGACCGGCAGGCTTAGATGCTCACCGCTGACGGTCAGGGTCAGGGTGTCGCCGTCGGTCAGGTTCAGTTCCCGGGCTGCTGCCGCGTTGAGCGCGGCATACGGCGTCGGGATGCGCCCGGCCATGGCCGGTGCCAGGGCGGACTGCGCCTCGCCGCCGAACAGGTGGTGCAGCGGAACGGCCAGCCACTCGTCGGCGGCCGAAGTCGCGTGCTCGATCGGGTCGGTCTCGTCGGCGCCGTCGAGCGGCAGGCGAACACCCGGATCGCCGCCACCCAGCGCGCCGCCCACCTCGTCCTGGAACTTGGTGATGGCCTGCTGGTTGGAATCCCAGCCCGGGGACCAGGCGAAGGGCAGCAGCGCCCCGGGCCGGCGGCCGGGCCAGCCCTCCATGCTGAAGGCCAGCGGTGAATCCGGATCCCGCGGCGGTGTGGGCTCGTGCACGCTGACATTGGCATGCAGGGCGGTGCGGCCGGAATAGCGATGAGTGCCGCGGGGCAGCCGCATGCCCGCGATGCGGAAATCCGCCCCGGGGGCGGCGTCGGCCACACCGACCAGACCTGGCCGGGCGGCGGTCATATGGGCGATCACGTCGTCGAGACTTTCCCAGGCCACCGGCCGATCCAGCCGGCGCAGCAGGGCCGCGCACCAGCGCCAGCTTTCGCGTACCGGCGCCTCGGCGGCATAGACCTGGAAGAAGCGCTGGGCGCGTCCTTCGTTGTTGACCAGCGTGCCGTCGGCTTCGGCAAAACTGCCAGCCGGCAAAGCCGCGTGGGCGCGGGTGAGGGTGGCATGCAGGCTGTGATCGATCACGATGACGTGCGTGGCGGCCTCCAGGGCGGCATCCACGCGCGCGCTCGAGGCGCGCTGATAGAGGTCGTTTTCCACCACCACCAGCGTGTCCGCGCTGCCGTCCACCAGATGCGCTAGCGCGCTGTCGACGGTCATGCCGCCGAGCAGGTCCACCCCCAGGCTGTTGCACTCGGGCAGGGTCAGGAACAGATGGCCCTTGCTGCCCAGCGTGCCGGCGACCGCCGCGGCGGCATCCAGGATGCGGGCGTCGCCGGCACCGGTGCCGGCCACCACGAGCGGCCGTTCGGCGCCGGCCAGGGCGTTCGCGATGGCGTTCGCCTGCTGCTGCAGCGCCGGGTCCAGTGCGTCGGGCGCGGGCTGGCTGGCGTCCAGGGCATGGGCGACGGCGCGGCCCAGCGCCGCGATGTCCGCCGGTCGGATGTAGCAGGTCGCGGCCGCCACGTCATCGAGCGCGGTCGCCGATGTGCTGGCGATGAACAGCGGGTGGCGGCGGTCGCCGGCGATGTCGCGCACTGCCCGATCGTGCCAGCGGGGGATGCCGTGGGCCACCGCATGATCCCGGGCCGCCCCGCGCACCGACTGGCGCAGCGACAGGGCCAGTCGCGCGGCGGTGTTGGTGACGTCCTCGCCAAGAATCAGTACTGCATCACAGTGCTCGGTTTGCCGCAGGCTGGGGCGTTCGCCCGGGTGTGTTGCCAGAAGTTGGCGCGCCCGGTGAACCAGTGCCTGCTCGCCGGCAGCCATGCCGGTGCTGAAATGATCCGCCCCCACCAGTTCCCGCAGGGCGTGATTGGTCTCCAGTGACGCCCGGGGGGAACCGATGCCGATAACGCCGCTGGCGGCGCGCAACTGTTCGGCAATGGTTTGCAGTGCGGCGTCGGTCTCGGCGGGTTGCAGGCCGTTGCCGGGGCTGCGCAGCTGCGCCTGCCGCGGTCGATCGTCGCGATTGACGAACCCGGCGCCGAAGCGGCCGCGGTCGCACAGGAAGTAGCCGTTGATCTCGCCGTGGTAGCGGTTCTGGACGCGCTTGAGCACGCCGTCGCGGGCGCCGGGCGAGATATTGCAGCCCAGCGAACAGTGCTGGCAGATGCCCGGGGCTGCCTGCAGGTCCCATTTGCGGGTGTAGCTGGCCCCCAGCGTCTTGTCGGTGAACACCCCGGTGGGGCACACCTCCACCAGATTGCCGGAGAAGGGGTTCTCCAGCGTGCCGTCCTCATGGCGGCCGAAATAGACGTTGTCGTGCGCGGCAAAGGCTTCCAGGTCCTCGCCGCCGGCGTAGTCGCGGTAGTAGCGCACGCAGCGGTAACAGGCGATGCAGCGGTTCATCTCGTGGCTGATGAACGGGCCCAGATCCTGGTTGCGGTGGGTGCGCTTGGTGCCCCGGTAGCGCCGGCGGGTGTGGCCGGTCATCAGGGTCATGTCCTGCAGGTGGCATTCGCCGCCTTCCTCGCACACCGGACAGTCGTGTGGATGATTGATCATCAGCCATTCGATGATGCGGGCACGAAAATTCACCGCGTCGGCGTCGTTGAGCGCGATGCGCGTCCCCTCGGCGGCCGGTGTCATGCAGGCCATGACGATGCTGCCCTGTTCGTCGTCGGCATCACGAAACTGCTTGACCGCGCACTGGCGGCAGGCACCCACCGAATCCAGGCAGGGATGCCAGCAGAAGTAGGGCAGGTCGTAACCCAGCGACAGCGCGGCGTCGAGCAGATTCTTGCGCTCGTCGACGTCGTGTTCGCGGTTGTCGATGCGGATCTTGGCCATGGTTTGCTACGACAGTTTCGAGTTTCGGGTTTCGAGTGTCGGGATAAAAGCAAGGGCTCCCGCATCCGGTGGCCTGAGCTTGAAACTTGAAACTTGAAGCTTGAAACGAAAGTTCACGCCGATTCCTCCAGTGCCTGACCATTGCCCGCCGGGATCAATGACTCCAGTTCCTCCCGGAAGTATTTCAACGCACTTTCCAGTGGTCCCATCGCCCCCGGGGCGTGAGCACAGAAGGTCATGCCCGGTCCCAGCAGCTTGGTGTGCATGACCAGGTTCTGGATATCGCCGGGTTGACCCCGGCCCTGTTCCAGGTCGAGCAGCAGTTTCTCCACCCAGGGCAGGCCATCCCGGCAGGGGGTGCACCAGCCGCAGGATTCCTGGGCATAGAAATGCTCGAGATTGCGCAGTACGCCCACGATCGGCGTGTCCTCGTCCACCACGATCATGGTCCCGGTGCCCAGACGGCTGCCGGCGGCGCCGACGCCCTCGTAGTCCATCGGTACGTCGAGATGTTCGCCGGTCAGAAACAGGGTGGAACCGCCACCGGGCAACAGGCCCTTGAGTGCCTTGCCGCCCCGCACGCCGCCGAAGTACTGGTCGAGAAGCTCGCCCAGGGGGACGCCCATCGGCAGTTCGACCAGACCGGGCTTTTCGATCTGCCCCGATGCCCCGAACAGCTTGGTGCCGCCGTCCTTGTGCAGGCCGAGATTCTGATACCAGTCGGCGCCGTTGGTGACGATGTGCGGCACGTTGCACAGGGTTTCCACGTTGTTGACGGTGGTCGGGCGGCCGAACAGGCCGCTGGCCGCGGGGAAGGGCGGCTTGGAGCGGGGGATGGCCCGCTTGCCTTCGAGGGCCGATAGCAGTGCGCTTTCCTCGCCGCAGATATAGCGGCCGGCGCTCATGTGCAGGTGGATGCGCAGGGAGAAATCGGTATCCAGGATATGGTCGCCCAGCAGGCCGGCCTCGGTGGCCTCATCGATGGCCCGCTGCAGCCGGCGCTGCGATTCCACGTATTCGCCGCGGATGAAGACGTAGCAGATATCCGCACCGATCGCGTAGCTGCTGACAATCAGCGCCTCGATGAACTGATGCGGATCGCCCTCCATGAGCAGCCGGTCCTTGAAGGTGCCGGGCTCCATTTCGTCGGCATTGGCGACCAGATAGATGTGGGGCGGTCGCGCCGGATCATCCTGTTCGAAGCGGGGCATGAAACCCCACTTCATGCCGGTGGCAAACCCTGCGCCGCCGCGCCCGCGCAGGCCCGCCTGCTTGACCAGATCGGTGACCGTTTGCGGGGTCATGTCCCGCAGGGCCTGGCGCAACGCCTGGTAACCCCCGGTGGCTTCGTATTCGGCCAGGGTGGGTGGTGTGCGATCCGGGCGGATGTTGCGAGTCAGGACCTTCATGGCTTCGCCCCGGCGGATGGTCTCGTGTGTCGTGTGTCGTGTTTCGTGCAGGTAATCCCCGGCGCGCGGCTTGCTGAACCCAACATGAAACACGACACCGGAAACTTGAAGCCGTAACCGCTACTCATAACGCGCCAGTACCTCGTCGAGCCGTTCCGGCGTCAGCTTGCCGTGGTAGTCCTCTCCCACCCGCATCGAGGGGGCGTTGTCGCAATCACCCAGACAGCAGATGGGCAGCAGGGTGAAACGGTCGTCCGGCGTGGTCTCGCCGTAGTCGATACCCAGCGATTCGCTCAGATGCGCCTTGACGCCGTCGTAGCCACACAGATAGCAGGACACCGAATCACACAACATGATCACGTGCCGGCCCACCGGGCGGCGGAAGATCAGGTTGTAGAAAGTGGCCACCGACTCCATCGCTGCCACCGGCACCCCGACCACCTCGGCGGCGGCTGCCAGGGCGTCATCCGACACCCAGCCGCGGTGTTGCTGCACTACCTTCAGTGCCTCGATGGAGGCGGCCTGGGGGTTCTCGTACAGCCCCATTTCGTGCCGGATCTCGGCGATTTCCTCGTCGCTCAGCGTCATGTCGCCATCCTGCGAAAGCCGCGGAAGTCGCAACGCACGCAACGCGTTTCTCGCTGTCGCGCAATCGCTGTATTCATGCCTTCGCGCACGTTGCGTTCCTTGCGGCCAGGGTAGTCGGCATTGCTCATCGATCCACATCCGCCATCACGAAATCGATCGACGCGATGATCGCGATCAGGTCGGGCACCATGTGGCCGCGGCTCATGAACGGGATCATCTGCAGGTGGGCAAAGCTGGGCGTGCGGATGCGCGTGCGGTAGCTCATGGTCCCGCCATCGGAGGTGATGTAGTAGCTGTTGAGCCCCTTGGTGCCCTCGACCATGCCCTCGCATTCTCCCGGCGGGACGATCGGGCCCCAGCTCACGGTCAGGAAATGGGCGATGAGCGTTTCGATGTCCTGCATCGTGCGCTCCTTGGGCGGCGGGGTGGTCATGCGGTGATCGGCCTTGTAGTCGCCGCCGGGCATGTTGGCCAGGCACTGGCGCACGATGCGAACGCTCTGTCGCATTTCCTCCAGACGCACCATCGCGCGGTCGTAGCAGTCGCCGCGCGTCCCCACGGGCACATCGAACTCGAATTCGTCGTAGCCGGCGTAGGGGCGCTCCTTGCGCAGGTCCCACTGATACCCGGTGGCCCGCAGCATGGGGCCGGTGGCGCCCCAGTCGATGGCCTCTTCCGGCGTCATGGCGCCGATGCCGCGGGTGCGACGAATGGTCAGGTCGTTGCGCATGGCCATGCGCTCGTATTCATCCAGCCGCTCGGGGAACCAGTCGAGAAACTCCTGCACCTTGCGGTCCCAGCCATCGGGAAGGTCCATGGCCATGCCACCGATGCGGAAGTAGGCCGGGTGCATGCGAAAGCCGCAGATGGCCTCGATGATGTCGTAGACTTTCTGCCGGTCTGTGAACATGTAGAAGATCGGGCTCATGCCCCCGATGTCCTGCAGGAACGTGCCCAGGAACAGCAGGTGGGACATGATGCGGAACAACTCGCTGAGCATCACGCGGGAAACCCGCGCCCGCGGCGGTACCTCGATGTCCAGCATCCGCTCCAGCGCCATCACGTAGGGCAGCTCGTTCATCACGCCGCCCAGGTAATCCACCCGGTCGGTGTAGGGGATATAGGTGTGCCAAGTCTGGCGCTCGCCCATCTTCTCGGCGCCGCGGTGGTGGTAGCCGATGTCGGGCACTGCCCCCAGGATTTCCTCGCCGTCGAGCTGGGCCACCACCCGGAACACGCCGTGCACGCTGGGATGGTTCGGGCCCAGATTCAGGAACATGAATTCGCTGTCGTCGGACTCGCGTTTCATGCCCCATTCCTCGGGCTTGAACTGCAGGGCGTCCTCCTCCACCCGCATGCGTTCCGGCGGCAGCGAGAAGGGGTCCACCTCGGTGGCGCGGGCGTAGTGATCCTTGCGTAGCGGATGCCCTTCCCAGGTGGGCGGCATCAGAATGCGCCGCAGGTTGGGATGGCCATCGAAGCGCACTCCGAACATGTCCCAGGCCTCGCGCTCGTACCAGTTGGCGTTGGACCAGAGATCGGCAATACTCGGCAGGCTGGGGGACTCCCCGGTCAGCGCCACTTTGAGACGAATCTCGCGCACCGGTTCCAGCGCCAGCAGGTGGTAGACCACGGTGAACGTGCTGGCCGGCAGCCCCTCGCGGTGTTCGCGGGCGCGCTCGTCGACCACGGTGATGTCGTAGAGCATGCGGTAGGCCACGCTGGCCTCGCGCTTGAGATAGGCCAGCACCTCGCGCAACCGGTCCGCGTCCATCCACAGCGTCGGCATGCCGTCCGCGGTGGCCTGCGTCAGGAACGCCGACTCGCCGAAGCGCGTGATCAGCTCGGCGCGAATGTCGGTGGGGGTCAGCATGGCACCGCGCTGTTGCGCCGTTTCCGGTGTCCGGTTTCAGGTGTCGAGAATGAGCGCGAAGCACTCGCTATCGGTGCCGCTCGAAACGCGAAGCCTGCAACTCGTGACGCCAACGTTACACCCCGTCCGGCGTGCGCAGGTTGGATTCCGCCATCCGTCCGCTGCGCTTGCGCTCGCGGTTCGACAGTTTCGGCGCCTTGGTCACGCCCTGCGGCCCAATGGCCCAGGACAGCGGCCTGGTCTCCGAGCCGATAGACTCCTGCAACAGCATCAGCCCCTCGAGAAAGGCTTCGGGCCGCGGCGGGCAGCCCGACACGTACACATCCACCGGCAGGAACTTGTCCACCCCCTGGACCACGGAGTAGATGTCGTACATGCCGCCGGAATTGGCGCAGGAACCCATGGAGATCACCCAGCGCGGCTCCATCATCTGCTCGTAGAGCCGCTGGATCACCGGCGCCATCTTCATGAACACGGTGCCGGAGATGACGATGACGTCCGCCTGCCGCGGGGTGGCGCGGATCACCTCCGACCCGAAACGGGCCAGGTCGTGCGGCGTGGTGAAGGCGCTGGCCATCTCCACATAGCAGCAGGAAAGGCCGAAGTTGAACGGCCAGATGGAATTCTTGCGCCCCCAGGCAACCAGGTCATCCAGCTTCGCCATCACGACGTTCTTGCGAACGGCGTCGTCAAAGCCGCCGTCGCCCGCCGTCTGCTCGGCGGGTTGATCCGGCCTGGTCCACGACCAGCGCATCTGGCTAACCTCCTTGCCGCAAATCGAAACGGCTGCGGCCGCACCGTGTCTGGCTGTTGCGATCGAGTGCGGCGAACCCCCACGTGCGCCGCCCTGCCACGGTCGTCAATCCTCGCTAGGGCGTCAACCGCCCGGCTGCCCGCTTGCGGTCGGGCCGCGCGCCCCAGTCGAGCGCGCCCAGCCGCCACTCGTAGACGAGGGCGACGGTCAGTATGAACAGGAATACCATGGCGCCGGCATAGCCGGGCCAGCCGACCTCGGTGGCAGCAACGCCCCAGGCGAACAGGAACACCACTTCCAGGTCGAACAATACGAAGAAGATGGCAACCAGGTAGAACTTGGCGGAATAGCGCAGGCGGGCGTTACCCACCGGCTTGACGCCGGATTCGTAGGGCTCGCCGGTGACGCGGTCCTGATGACGGCCGCCCAGGACATGCGACAGGCCCAGCATCAGGCCGATCATCCCCAGCACCGCCACCGTGTAGGCAAGCAGTGGCCAGATAGCACTGGCGCTTTCGGTCAACGGACTCATCGCGTCACACCGTCCTTGTACCCCTAGGGGTACTGGTTTCGTAATCGGCGGCAACTGTCAAACCATGACGGAAATGAGGGCGCTTGACTAGAGGTGTGGTAACCAGACGGCCGGTCAGTAGAGTGTATTCGCGCGAATCGGTATCATTGTCGGCTGGACAGGCGCCCGGTTCAGGCGCTCGTATTCCCCACGAAATGAGGATTCTCGGCATGGAACAGCAGGCCGTAACCACCGCATACAAGCGGCTCGCCAGCACCTATGACCGGTTTTTCGGACCCGTCTTCGAGCAGGGGCGCCAGCGGGCTCTGCGGAAGATGGGTTGCCAGGCAGGCCAGCATATTCTCGAAGTGGGTGTGGGTACCGGGCTGTCCCTCCCGCAATATCCGGATGGTGTCCGGGTCACCGGCATCGACGTGTCCGAGCCCATGCTCGAGCGCGCCCGCCGCCGGCTGAACGGTCATGCCGACCGCATCGATCTGGCGGTCATGGATGCGCAGGAGCTCGAGTACGACGACAACAGCTTCGACAAGGTCGTGGCCATGTACGTGGCCTCCGTGGTGCCCGACCCGGACGCGATGATCCGCGAGATGAAGCGGGTGTGCCGCCCGGGCGGCGAGCTCTACATTGTCAATCACTTCAGCCGCGACCGCGGGGTGATGGCGAAACTGGAACGTGCCGCGGCGCCCCTGTCCGAGCTGGTCGGCTTCCGTCCGCTGTTCCCGCTGCAAGACTTCCTAGCCATGGCGCAGCTCGAGGAAGTGGAGATCGAGCCGGTGAATGCCTTTGGTTACTGGTCGCTGATCCGCGCGGTCAACCGCTAGTCCGACGCCGCCCTCACGGGGCGCTGCCGAGGAATCGTGACGCGAGGCGTGCATCGTGCCTCGATTCCGACAGGCCCGGGCGCCACGCGCTCCAAGGACCCGGCTTTTCTTCCGTCCAGTGGAAAAATGACGCCTCCGCCGATGGAGGCTTGACACCTGGGAACCGCCGCAATATGATGCACCGCAACATTGTTGCAACGCAGCAATGCCATAGTTGATTATCGCAAAACGGCAACCGGAGGAAGGGACACCATGGCGATTCAGGACATGATCAAGGACGTTGCAGCACGCGTCGACCGTGCGCGCAAACCGTATCAGGACGCGCTCAATACTTATGTGGACGTGCAGAAGAAGGCGTTCAAGGTGGTTACCGGCGGCGCCCGCACGCTGGCCCGTACCGAGATCCAGGCAGCGAAGGACGTGTTCTCCGCTGCCCGGTCGAGCTTCGACAAGGCCCGTACCGATGGCGTGCGTCAGGTGGCGAACCAGCCCCAGGCCTACCTGCCGGAAGGTCGTGACCGCCTGGTCAGCGCCTACAAGGACACGCTCGACCTGATCGTGAAGACCAGCAACGAACTCACCGACGTCATGACCGACGGGTACAAGAAGGTGCTCAAGTCGCTCAACGGCAAGCCTGCGGCCAAGAAGAAGGCGCCGGCCAAGAAGCCGGCCCGCAAGACCGCGGCCAAGCGTGCCAGCAACACCGGCACCAAGGCGTCGACCGCTCGCAAGACCACCACGGCGAGCAAGGCCAAGTCCACCGGCAATGGTTCGGCGGCGACCTCCGCTTCCTAGGATCTGTCGGCCAATGACGGCCCCGGCCCGGCAGGTCCTTCGGATCTGACCGGGCTTTTTTTACGGCAGCACGGAGGCTGATTGAATGAAGACAATGTCACGCTACGCACGCGCCGGCGCCGGTGCGGTTCTGGCAGCCCTGCAGCAACTGGTCATGACCGAACAGTTGCACGCGCAGGTGCAGTGGCAGCGTCTTCAGGCCCGCGCCAGTGTGGCGCTGCAGGCCGGCGATGTCGGCACGCTGTTGCGGGACCAGCGGCGACTGCGAACCCCGTCAGCCGAAAGTGCCGGGATCGCCGCCGCCTGGCGCGGTGCGCTGGCAGCGGCCCGGCGGCAGTGGCAGGCCCGGCTTCAGTCCTTGCCGCCGGAGGACTGACCCCCGGATTTGCGTCGCGACCCGGTGCGGCGTGTGCCCGAGCTGCCGGCCTTGCCCTGGCGCTTTCCGGTGTCCGCGTCATCCTCTTCCTCGGTATACAGGCGGCTGGCCGCCATGCCCAGGATTCGTTGCAGCGTCTTGTTGCCCCAGTCGGTGGTTTCTCGCAGCAATTCCGCGGGATCGAAATTGTCGGCGCCGCGCGACACGCGCGTGCGCACGTAATCGATCATGTCTTCCTGCAGGCCGGCCACGTCCGGCAGGCCCAGGAAATGGCGCAGTTCCGCGGGGGTGACGTCGATTTCGATGTTTATCTTCATGGGTTCATCCGGCCACTGAAATCCTCGCCGGCATTAAAGCACGGCGGGCGGCGGCAAACGAACGGCCGGCGTCAGCGTGGCTTGTTGGGCCGTTTCGCCAGCTTGCGCTGGAGAGTGCGGCGATGCAGCCCCAGTGACCGGGCGGTGGCGGAGATATTGCCGCCGTGAGCGTCTAGCACCCGTTCGATGTGATCACGCTCGAGCCGCTGCAGCGAGGGCGGTTCGATCCGGGTGGGTGCCGCATCGTCCGATAGGGCTGCGAGAATCTCGGGGGCGGTGGCCGGTTTGGGCAGATAGTTGGCCGCGCCCAGCTTGATGGCGGCCACGGCCGTCTGAACGGTGGCATAGCCGGTCAGCACCAGGATGCGCAGGCCGGGACGGCAGTCCAGCAGGGGTTCGATCAGGGCGAGTCCGGAATCTTCACCCAGGTGCAGGTCGAGGATGGCGGCGTCCGGCGTGAATGCGCGAGCCAGGTCGATGGCATCGTGGGGGTTGTTCGCTACCTGCGCGTCCAGCCCCCGCCGCGACAGGCTGCGGGCGAGCGTGGCCGCGAACACGGCATCATCCTCGATTACCAGCACTTTCATACGACGGGACGCAACCGGCTCAGTGGCAGGCGCACCTCGGTGCGCAATCCCCGCGGATGGCGGTTGGACTGGCGGACTTCGCCGCCCAGGTACTCGATACTTGAATGGGTCAGGACCAGGCCAAGCCCGTGGCCGTCCGCACGCGAGGTAAACACCTGCCGGCCGGCCCGGTGCAGGTCGCCTGCGCTCAGGCCCGGTCCTTCGTCCTCGATGATCACGATCAACTGGTCGTCGGTCGCGGTGGCTCGAATACGCACCGGCAGGCCGCGGGCCGATCGCGCGGCGTTGTCCAGCATGTTGGCCAGCGCCGGCTGCAGCACCGGTGGTTCGAGGATGGAGAGTTGGCGCGGTAGTCCGGAGAAGTCCGCCTCGGTGGGGGTGTCCGGATGCGCCAGACGCCACTGATCCAGCAGCTCGGCGAGGACGGCGCGGGCCGGCCGCAATGATGGTGTGGTGTCGGCATCGGTCGCGAGCACTGTACGCAGCCGCTGCCGGCACTGGTCGATCTGGTCGGCCAGGGTGTCGAGATCGGTCCGGGCACTGGATGACAGCGCGGTTTCGTTGCGCAACTCGTCCACCAGCAGGGTCATGGTGCCGAGCGGGGTGTTCAGCTGGTGGGCGGTGCTGGCGGCAAGCGTGGCTGTCGCCACGATCTGTTCGTCGCGCAGCGCCTTTTCCCGCGCCTCGCCGAGGTCCTGCTCTCGCTGGCGCAGGAGCCCGGCCAGCCGGACCAGGGCGATGGTGGTGAGCGTGGCGGCAATCATGAAGTTCAGCCACATGCCCGCGACGTGCAGGAAGAAGAAATTGCCGCCGCCGTGGTGGCCGGCCGGCGTCGCCGCATAGACCGCGAACAATCCGGAATAGGCCGCCGCGCAGACCGCCCAGATCGCCCAGGCGCTGGCCATCGGCATGGCCGCCGCGGCGATGGCCACTGGCACCAGGTAAAGCGACACGAATGGATTGGCTGGCCCGCCGGACAGAGCCAGCAGCAGCGTCAGCGCGAGAATATCTGCCCCCAGATGAACGAAGACCCTGGTCTGGGTAACCGCCCGACGATCGTTGCCGAGCCCGGTTAAAAGATTGAATGCGACCAGCGCGGCGGGTACCGCCAGCATCGGCATCAGCGGCAGCGTCATATCCGGCAGGGCACTGGCCAGCAGTGTGCCGGCTACCTGCAGTATCGCCGCCAGCCAGCGGAGGCGGCGTAGCAGGCCAATCACCTGGGGTGGCGTGAGAACGGCTTGGTCGGTCATGCGGGTCTCGCGTGGGGCCCTCATGTTACCCGGATATCCGGCGCCGATTGCGCGCGCAGCTGCGGCGAATCGTCGCAGGAAATCGCCTTGATTCGAGGCGCCCCTAAAGTTTGCGCGGCCGCAGCCGTTACAGGGCTTGTAGGATAATTCCCACGCCTTCTGTGCGATGATTGCGCTGGGGTAGGGGTGGTGCTAGCTTACGTGTCCCAAAATTGACCACTGTTTCAGTAATTACCAGAATCCCTGCGAGGAGAGACTAATGATGAAGAAGCAATTGTTTGCCGGTGCTGCTGTACTGGCTTTCGCCGGCGGCGCGACTGCCGCCGATCCGGTCGGCAACTTCCTGGCTGGCCTCGACGGCGCCGCCGTGAACCTCGACAGCACGCTCGACGCGCTGGTCGTCGGCAATTCCAGCGGCACGGCCAACGGCCTGACCGCGTTGGTGACGGAATTCAGCACCACCGTGGCTACCGACACCGCGGGCGAAGATCTGGCCATCATGGGCGCTGACCTGGGCAACCAGCTCAACGCCACCGGCCAGCAGTTCCTGTACCCGCTGCTTGATCAGCTCACCATGCCGGGGGCAGAGCCGTTGGCTCCGTTCGCGCAGTTCTATCTGGACTCGGGTGCGCTGGCGCAGGGCATTCCCTTCGTGCGTTCCAACGGCAGCGTGACCATTTTCGAGGCGGCGGGCGCCTCGTCGCTGGAAGCATTCGGTTTCCCGGCCAGCACCCTTGCTGATCTGATCGGTCCGGGCGGGCAGTTGTCCACCGCACTGGGGGATATCCTGGCCGGCGGCGTGCCGGGTGGTGAAGGCTTCGGCCTGCCCATTCCGGGTATGGAAGATGGTGCCGGCCTGCCGGGCGCGGACATTCTCCTCGGCTTCCTGCCGGGTGGTGACGGCGAAATGAGCTCGGGCATCCCCGGCGCCGATATCCTGCTCGGCTTCCTGCCGGTCGGTGGGGACATGGCGTCCGGGCTGGGTCCCGACGCGTTGCTCGCCCTGCTGCCGATTCCTGGCGGTGAAGGTAGCGAAGGCGGCCTGCCTGGTGCCGATATCCTTCTGGGCCTGATTCCGGGTGCTGACGGTAGTGCCAGCGCTGAGGGCGGCCTGCCGGGTCTCGACACCCTGCTGGTTCTGATCCCGATGGGTGAAGACGGCTCGCCGCTGGGCATGTTGCCGCTGGGTCCCGATGCGCTGCTCGGGCTGCTGAGCAGCTTCAGTCTGCCGGGTATGAACGGCGCCTGAAACGCTTCGACCTGACGGGTTGAAACGCGCAAAAAGCCCCCGCCTTGGCGGGGGCTTTTTTGTGCACGCTAGTGCTGGTGTTTGGTAGTCCCGCGAGAATCGCGAGATTGGGTGAGCCGTAATAAATCGCCGGATCGAGCCGGTACCACGCCGAGGTACGAGGGGGGACCGGGAGACGCCGACCCGATCCGGCGGACTCATCGACGGGGTTGCCGCCGATGTCATAGGCACTGCACCAGTCGTGCCAGGTTATATAAATTTAATAAAAACAAAAAGATAAAGGTTCCCGGGCGGCTGTCTCTGCGCAATTGCCGCCATTCGATGGCGTCGCGGCGCCAGAACTGTTGCCTGCTGGCGACGCTTTCCCCGGGATTTATCCCAGATTGCTGATAATAAAGAGAAAAAGGTGTCGCCGAGCGGCGACAGGCGTCACTTGAACTCGGCGGGATCGATACCGTGGCGGCCCAGCAGCTTGTAGAACTCGGTGCGGTTGCGCCGTGCCAGCCGCGCGCTGCGGGAGACGTTGCCGCCGGTGATCTGCAACAGTCGAATCAGGTAGTGGCGGGTGAAACTTTCCCGTGCCTGTTTGAGCGGCGGCATGACCTCACCCGGCACCGTGCCGCCGTCGCGGACCAGTGCCTGGCGTACCTGATCGGCTCCGATCACGCGGGCCCGGGTCAGGGCCACATTGTGTTCCACCATGTTGCGCAATTGTCGGATGTTGCCGGGCCAGTCGGCGCCGGTGAGCAACTCCATGGCATCGGGGGCGTAGACCTTGGGAGGCCTGCCCTTGTCTTCGGTCAGCTGCTTGAGGAAATGATCCACCAGTAGCGGAATATCCTCGCGGCGCTGCGCCAGCGGCGGCAGCGTGAGCGTGACCACGTTCAGCCGGTAGTAGAGGTCCTCGCGGAAGTCGCCGGCGGCAATCGCCTCGCGCAGGTTGCGGTGGGTGGCCGAGATCACCCGGATGTCGACCGCCACCGACTGGCTGCCACCGACCGGCCGCACTTCGCCTTCCTGCAGTGCCCGCAGTAGCTTGACCTGCAGCGATGCCGGCATGTCGCCGATTTCATCGAGCAGCAGGCTGCCGCCATGGGCATCGCGGATCAGCCCGGGCTTGGCCGACTTGGCATCGGTGAAGGCGCCCTTCTCGTGCCCGAACAGCTCGGATTCCAGCAGGGCCTCCGGCATGGCCCCGCAGTTGATCGCCACGAACGGCTTGCCGGCCCGGGGGCTGGCGTCGTGAATGGACCGGGCCAGCAGTTCCTTGCCGGTTCCCGAGGCGCCGTTGATCAGCACCGCGGCGTCGCTTTCGGCCACCATGCGGGCCTCGCCCAGCAGCGAGTGCATCTCGGGTGAGCGGGTGATCACCCGGGCGGCCCAGCCATCGCTCTGATCATGGTTCGTGCGGCCCGCCCCGAGAGCGTGCTGAATGCGTTCGGCCAGCGCCGCCCGGTCGACCGGTTTGGTGAGGAAGTCCAGCGCCCCCTGCTGGGTGGCGGTAACCGCCTCCGGAATAGTGCCGTGGGCGGTGAGCACGATCACCGGCAGGCCCGGCCGTTCGCGGCCGATTTCACCCAGCAGCGCCATGCCGTCCATGCCGGCCATGCGCAGGTCCGTGATCACCAGATCCGCGGCGAAGCCGGTCAGGCGGGAGAGCGCCTCGCGGGCCGATTCGGCGGTGACCACCTCGTGGCCCTCGCTTTCCAGCCGCAGGGACAGCAGCCGGCGCAGGCCGGGGTCGTCATCGACCAGCAGGATGCGTCCGGTGGCCGACCCGCTCACGGCGCCTCGCCCAGGTCGCGCTCGATATTGGTGATGGCGTCGAGCTTGCGACGGGCTTCATCCAGTGCCTCGGCGAGTTCGTCCCGCTCGCCACGTGCGTCGCGCTGAGCCTGTTCCAGTGAGGCGATGTGCCGCAGCGTGGCGGCCCGGACCGACAGGAAACCGCGTACGGATGGCGCCCAGTCTGCCGCCGGGTCGTTGAGTGCCTGCTCGATGTGGTCGGCGGCCGCCGCGGCGTCGGCACCGGGATGGCCCCACTGACCCTCCGCCAGACCCAGGCGGGCAATCGAAACCGGGTCGGGCTGTTCGCGCCATTGCTCACGTGCCGCGTTCAGCGCCGCCTCGCGCCGATCCGTGTTCGCGGCGGCAAGCTGTTCGGCGTAGGCCACCAGATCCGGCGGCGCCGGGTCGGTGCTCTGCGGCTGCAGCGCTGCGCAGCCAGCCAGCGTCGCCAACAGGATGATGGCAGCCAGTCCTCCGCCGGCACGCATCAGGCCAGGCTCCGGCGCGGCAGGCGGATGCGCAGACAGGCCCCGCGGCCCGCCTGGTCGAGAATCTCGATGTCGCCGCCATGGGTCTGCACCGCTTCGCGCACCACCGACAGTCCGATGCCCGTCCCACGCACGTGGCGGCCGGGGTCGGGGTGGGCCTGATAGAACGGGGTAAACACCTGCTCGTGCTCCTCTGCCGGAATACCCGGGCCGTCGTCGGTGACTTCGATGATCATGCCCCGTCGCAGACGCTGGCCGCTGATATCGATACGGCCGCCATCGGGGGAGAACTTGATCGCATTGGTCAGAAGATTATCGAAAATCAGCCGCCAGCGGTCGCGGTCGGCATTCATGACGAGGCCGGATTCGGGAAGACTGGTAATCAGTCGATGGCTGTCCAGGGTCAGCCGATGCCGGTCGAGTACCTGTTCCACCAGTTCGCGCAGGTCGAATTCGGTGGCGTCGATCTGGGCATGCTGCTCCCGCCAGGCGGCGAAATCGAGCAGGTTGTCGATCAGCGACGTCAGCTCGAGGCTGTTGCGCAGCAGGATGGCTACTACCTCCCGCTGTGGCGGGGCCAGGCCGCCGAGGCTGTCGTCGTCGAGCAGCGAAACCCCCTCTCGGATGCTGGCAAGCGGCGTCTTTAGCTCGTGCGACATGTGGCGCAGGAAGCGGTTCTTCTCCCCCTCGAGCTCGTCCAGGCGCTGGCGCATCCGGTCGAGCTGCACGCCCAGATCGTCCAACTCCGCCGAAGGCGCGCTGATCACCACCGGCTGATCGAACCGGCCGCCGCCCAGGCGTTGAATGGCGGCTCGAATCTGGCGGATCGGACGGGAAATGACCACGGTGAACAGAATCACCAGCGCCACGGTCGCCGGCACCAGCGCTACCGTGCACAACAGCAGGAACAGGCCCACCTCGCCGGCGGTGGATTCGATGCGCGCGACTTCGCGGTCGATGAAAACATTGCCCTGGTCGGTGATGCCCTGAGCCAGATCGCGCATGGTCTCGAACCGCGACATCTCGGCGTCGAAGGCATCGCCGTCGATCTGACTGTCGAGCAGCGCGCGACGGATCAGCTCGGCTTCGTGACGCAGATCGGTCAGGTTCCAGCCGGGCATGGTTTCAAGCTGTAACCGGCCCAGGTCATCCAGAGCGGCCGAGAATGCGTCGTGGTGGTCATTGAAGCGTTCCACCAGGACCGGATCCCCCAGCACCGCGAACTGCCGCGCGCTGCGCTCCATGGCGGTAATCCGGTTCTGCGCCTGACGGCTGAGGCGGGTGACCGCCACGCCCTGACGGACCAGACGCTCGCTCTGACTGGCCAACCGGTCGACGTAGACCGCACCGACACCCAGGGCCAGCAGTAGCGGCAGGGCCACGATGCCGAAGCCGGCCACCAGCAGGCCGGGCACGGAACGGGGGCGCAAGGGGCTGGATCGACGCGGCATAAGCCGTCAGCATAACCGTTTACGTCCCCAGTCCCGAGACCCAGGAGAATCGCTTGAGCCACACCCCGCAAACGGTGGCCGAACCGGCCCTGCCCGACGCCGCCGATCTGGCCCGCCAACTAGAACAGGCGCTGGATGCTCTGCGCGCGGCCGGTGCCGACAGCGCCGAGGCCCGCGTGGCGGCCGGCCGGGCCCTGAGCGTTGAAGTGCGTCAGGGCGATCTGGAGTCGGTGGAGTTCCAGGCCGACCGTGATCTGGCCGTCACCGCCTACCGCGGCCGGCGCAGCGCCACTGCGACCACCACCGACCTCAGCGATGAGGGCATCCGCGCCGTGGCCGCCCGGGCCGCGGCCATGGCGGTGCATACGGGGGAGGACCCCTGGGCCGGGCTGGCCGACCCGGACGCGCTGGCGCGCGAGTTCCCCGATCTTGATCTGGTGCACCCCTGGGAGCTGGAAGTGGCCGACGCGCGGGATCTGGCACTGGCCTGTGAATCGGCCGCGCTGGCCGCGGATCCGCGCATTCACCAGTCCGATGGGGCGGCGGTGGAAACCAGCGACACCATCTCGGCCTATGCCAATACCCACGGCTTCTTCGGCGCTGAGCGGGCCACCCGCCACGGCTGGGGCTGCACCGTGATCGCCCGGGCCGACGGGCAGATGCAGCGCGACGCCTGGAGCAGCAGCGCCCGCTGCCGTGATGATCTGGACCCGGTGGCCGAAGTCGGTCGTCGGGCCGGCGAGCGGGCCGCCGCGCGCCTGGATGCCACCACCCCGAGCACCCGCCGGGCGCCGGTGCTGTTTCCGCCGGAACTGGCCCGGTCGTTATTCGCGCATCTGGTGGGCGCGATCAGCGGCGGCACGCTCTACCGGGACGCTTCGTTCGCCAAGGACCGTCTGGGCGAGACCCTGTTTTCCGACTGGCTGTCGGTGATCCAGCGGCCGCGTCTGCCCCGGGCGATGGCCAGCGCCAGTTTCGATGCGGAGGGCGTGGCGACCACCGAACGCCCGATTGTCGACCGCGGTGTGCTGGCGGACTATCTACTGGGCAGTTATGCCGCCCGGCGGCTGGACCGGCAGACCACCGGTAACGCCGGCGGCGCGTTCAATCTGTGCATCGAGGGCGGCAGCGGTGACCAGGCGGGACTGCTGCATACCATGGATACGGGCCTGCTGGTCACCCAGCTGATGGGACAGGGGGTCAACCTGATGACCGGCGACTATTCCCGCGGCGCGGCCGGTTTCTGGGTCGAGCAGGGCCGGCTGGCCTACCCGGTGCAGAACGTCACCATCGCCGGCAATCTGCTGGATATGTTCGCGGGTATCGTGGCGGCCGGCGCCGACCCGGACTGCCGCGGTGCCATCCGCGCCCCCAGCCTGCTGATCGGGGAAATGACCGTCGCCGGCCAGTAATCGACCGCTGATCTAGTCCGTCGAACCGGCCTCCTCCAGCCGCACCAGCGGGTGGATATGCTTGAGACGGTCGACCGGGTCCGGCGTGGCCAGCAATGCGTGCTTGGTAGCGGCGTCGAAGGGCAGCAGTTCGGTCAGCCGCGACGACAGCCAGCCGGCGGAATCGTATTCGCGCGGACGGCTGGCGTAGGGTTCGCCCAGCCGGTCGTACAGGGCTTCGGCCACCCGCTTGAGGCCCGCGAATTCCAGCGGGCAGGGCACGTCCCGGCGCTCCTGCAGGAAGCGCACGGTGCCCCACCAAAGGCCGTTCTCGGCCTGGCGCCGGTCGAGCACTTCGAAGCGCCGGTTGCCCTCCACGGTGATGCCCAGATAGCCGTCCTCGAGCCGGTCGAAATCCATGATCTCGACCAGCGTGCCCACCGAGCGCGGGGCAGTGGACTGGTTGCCTTCCGAACCCGGTTCCAGGGCGCACACACCGAAGCCGGTCTGGCCCTTCATGCACAGGCTGACCATGTCCACGTAGCGGGGCTCGAAGATGCGCAACGGCATCACGCCGCCCGGGAACACCACGCTGGACAGGGGGAACAGCGGGAAATCGGGAAAGTCGTGCGGGTCGATATCGCTCATGAAGCGGATGACTCCGGCGGGTCGGTGAATTCGGGCGTGCGCTTTTCCATCGCGGCGCGCACCGCCTCCTGCTGATTGCGGCTGGCCAGCATGGTCCGTTGCAGACCGGCTTCCAGCGTCAGGGCGCGTTCGCGGTCGATCTGCCAGGCCTGCTCGAACAGCTGCTTGGCGCCGCGGACCGCGTCCGGGCACTTGCCGGCGATCTCGGCGGCGAGTGCCCGGGCGGCGGCCAGCGGGTCGTCGTCGGTCCGGGTGATCAGGCCCAGGGCCGCCGCCTCGGTGCCGTTGACGATGCGGCCGGTAAAGGTGAGTTCCTTGGCCCGGTCGATGCCGATCTGATTGGCCAGGGTCAGGGTGGCGCCCATGTCGGGTACCAGCCCCCATTTCACTTCCATGATGGAAAGCTGGGCATCCGGGGCGGCGATGCGGATGTCCGCACCCGCCGCAATCTGCAGGCCGCCGCCGAAGGCCACGCCCTGGATCGCGCAGATCACCGGCACCGGAATCCGGCGCCAGATCAGCGCGGCCATCTGGGCGCGGTTGGCGCCGTCGTCCTCGATCCCGAACAGGGCCTGCTGGATATCTATACCGGCGGCAATGAAGCTGGGGTAGTCGATGCCGGAACAGAAGCTCTTTCCGTCGCCGCGCAGGATCACCGCGCGCAGGTCCCGGCGGTCCACCAGTGCCTTGCCGGCGGCCAGCACGCCTTCGAACATGTCCATGTCCAGGGCATTGTGGCGATCGGGCCGGTTCAGGCAGATCTCCGCGATGCCATTTTCCACGTGGGTGGTCACGCGGTCGCTCATGTCGATATCTCCGGTGTTTCTGGGGTCGCGGCCCGGCAGGGGCCGTCTGCAAGGCGTTAGGGTGCCATATCCCGGCGGTCGGCCGCCCCGGATGACGGCTGGACAGCGGCGCGGGCCGCGGCTACCGTCTGCGCCCGTGAGCAATCCCGATCCCCGAGAGCAGCAGCGCCAGCGCATTGCCGATGGCTTCATGCGCGCGATTCCCCACAATACGGCGCTGGGCATGCGCGTGGTCGACACCGGCCCGGGCACCGCCCGGACCTGTCTGGACTACCGCCCCGAGTTTCTCGGCGATGTGGCGGCCGGGCTCTGGCACACCGGCCCGGCGATCTCGCTGGCCGATGCCACCGCCGGACTGGCGGTGTTCCTGGGGCTGCCGGAACCCGGGTCGATCGCCACCCTGGACCTGCGCATGGACTACCTGCGCCCGGCGGTGGCCGATCAGCCGCTGATTGCGGACGGCGAATGCGACCACATCACCCGCCGGATCGTGTTTGCCGGCGTGCGGTTGCACCAGGGCGATCCGACACGCCCCACCGCCCGCTGTACTGCCACGTTCATGCGCACCGGCCGGGCGTCGGCGGTCGCCACCGAGGCCGCGAAGGAATGAACGCGCCGCCGCCGGATGCTGCCACCCTGCCCGACGACCCGCGGGCGCTGGTGGCCGCCGTGCCCTATGCCGCCTACCTGGACCTGCGTATCGAGCGGGACGCCGACGGCGCCCGCATTTTCCGGCTGCCCTATCGCGAGGACCTGATCGGCAATGCCCGGCTGCCGGCCCTGCACGGCGGCGCAATCGCCGGATTCGTTGAGAGCGCGGCCCTGTTCGAGGTGCTGATCTCGCAGGCCCAGCAACGCGTGCCGCGCGTGGTCGACATGACCGTGGACTATCTGCGTTCCGGCCGGGCCCGGGATACCTTTGCCGTTGGCCGGGTGGTGCGCCAGGGCAGCCGCATCGCCCAGGTGCAGGTGGATGTCTGGCAGGACCAGCGCGAGCGGCTGATCGCATTCGCGCGGGCGGACTTTCTGCTCCAGGAAGACTAGCGCTTACAATTGGCGGCATCTGTCATCCATCCGCCGATTCCATGAGCGATACTCCCAGCCGCGTTCTCCAGGACCTGGTCGACCTGCTCGATCTGGAGAACATCGAAGTCAATCTCTTCCGCGGCGAATCCCGCGACCTGGGCGGCAAGAGCGTGTTCGGCGGCCAGGTGCTGGGCCAGGCGCTGGTGGCGGCCACCCGGACGGTGGATGAGGGCGTCGCCCACTCGCTGCACGCCTATTTCCTGCGCCCCGGCGCCATGGACGCGCCGATTGTCTACGAGGTGGACCGGGTGCGCGACGGCCGCAGTTTCGCTGCCCGACGCGTGCAGGCGATCCAGCACGGCCGGCCGATCTGTTCCGTGATTGCCTCGTTCCAGCAGCCGGAGGAGGGGGCCTCGCATCAGGCCGCCATGCCCGAGGTGCCGTCGCCGGAATCCCTGGCGCCCCAGTCCGAACTGCGCCGCAAGTGGATGGACGACGCCGGCCCGCTGCCCGAGCGGCTGCAGTGGGCCCTGACGCGCCCGCTGGCGCTGGAATTCCGGCCGGTCAATCCCTGGAACGGGCTGGATCCGGACGCGCGCGAACCGCAGCAGCAGATCTGGTTCAAGGCCGCCGGGCCATTGCCGGCGGAACCGGTGCTGCACCGCTGCATGCTGGCCTATGCCTCCGACTACAATCTGCTGACCACCGCGCTGCTGCCGCACCGCATGTCGTTTCTGCAGCCGGACATGGTGGTGGCCAGCATCGACCACGCGCTGTGGTTCCACCGCACGCCGCGGGTGGACGACTGGCTGCTCTACGACATGGACAGCCCGGCTGCCAGCGGGGCACGCGGGCTGACTTTCGGGCGCATATTCAGTCGCGACGGCGATCTGGTGGCCTCCGTGGCGCAGGAGAACCTGATGCGCCGTATCGATGGCAAACGCGATTGATGCCGAGGGTCTTCGCCGGGCGCTGACCGGACAGCGCCTGCCGGCCGCCTTTGTCGATCTCGACGCATTCGACGCCAATGCGGCCGCGCTACTGACCCGTGCGGGCGATCGCCCGATCCGGGTGGCCAGCAAGTCCGTGCGCTGCGAGGCGCTGCTGCGGCGAGTCCTGGACAGTGATCCCCGCTACCAGGGCCTGATGTGCTTCACCGCCGCCGAGGCGGCCTGGCTGGCCGGGCGGGGCTTCGACGATCTGCTCGTGGCCTACCCAACCACGGACGACGACGCCATCGCGGCCGTCTGTGACCACATTGCCGCGGGCCGGCGACTCTGCCTGACGGTGGACGACCCCGTGCATCTGGACCGGCTGGGGACGATCGCGGCCGCGGCCGGCTTGATGCTACCGGTTTCCGTGGAGTTCGATTGTTCGCTGCGGCTGCCCGGGCTCAACTTCGGCGTCTGGCGCTCGCCGCTGCGCCGGTCAGCGGACCTGGTGGCGCTGGTTCGGGCCGTCGCCGATCACCCGCATCTGCACCTGGCCGGCCTGATGGGCTACGAGGCCCAGCTGGCCGGGGTGCCGGATATGGCCGCCGGGAGCCGGGCGAGGAATGCAGTCATCCGTCGGCTCAAGCAGCTGTCGCAGCGAGTCATCACGCGGCGCCGCGAAGCGCTGCTGGCGGCCCTGGCCCGCGAGAATCTGCTGCCGGCGATGGTCAACGCCGGCGGCACCGGTTGCCTCGAGGCATCGTCGGTGGCGGACGGGGTCACGGAAGTCACGGCCGGCTCCGGGCTGTTTAATCCATGGCTGTTCGACGGCTATCAGGGGTTTCGCCATCGCCCGGCGGCCGGTTTTGCACTGCCGGTGGTCCGTCATCCGGCCCCGGGCGTGGCCACCTGCCTGGGCGGCGGGTACCCGGCCTCCGGCGGTGAACGGCCCGCGCCGCGGCCCTGGTGGCCGGCCGGCGCGCGGCTGTCGCCGCTGGAGGGCGCCGGCGAGGTGCAGACGCCGGTCTTCTTCCCGCGGGATGCGGTGCCGGCGATCGGCGAGCCGGTGCTGTTTCGCCATGCCAAGGCCGGCGAACTGTGCGAGCGTTTCGATCGCCTGCTGCTGATTCGCGGCGGCGACGTGGTGGACGACGTGCCGACCTATCGCGGGGCCGGGCAGTGTTTTCTGTGACGGCGGGTTCCTGACGTGCCGCAGTGGCGCAACTGGTCCGGCAGCGTTGTCTGCCATCCGCGCCGGCTGATGATCCCGGCCGATGAAGCGGAACTGGGCGCCATCATCCTGGCGGCCCGCGAGGCCGGCGAGTGCGTACGGCCGGTCGGGGCCGGTCATTCGTTCACCCCACTGTGCGCAACCGACGGGGTGCAGGTGTCGTTGTCGCGCTTTACCGGATTGCGGTCGGTGGATAGTGCCACCGGGCGAGTGCGCGTCGGGGCCGGTACCCGCCTGGGCGAGCTGGGCGCCGCACTTCACGATCACGGGCTGGCCATGCCCAATCTCGGCGACATCGACGTGCAGTGTCTGGCCGGGGCGCTGGCCACCGGCACCCATGGCACCGGCGCGGCCTTCGGCAATCTGGCCACGCAGGTGACCGGCATGCGCCTGGTCGGCGCCGACGGGCAGGCCCGCTGGTGCAGCGCGGACAGACATGCCGACATTTTCCACCCCGGGCGCATTCATCTCGGCGCGCTGGGCATCGTCACCGAAGTGGAACTGGCCTGCGTGCCGGCCTACCGCCTGCATTACCGCAGCGACCGGATTGGCTGGGACGAGATGCTCGCCGGTCTCGAGGATCGCCGGGCGGCTCACCGCAATGTCGAGTACTACTGGTTTCCCTACACCGACCGGGTGCAGATCAAGACCATGGACGAAACGGTCGAGCCGGCACGCGGCGGTGGCCGCTGGCGACGCTGGCAGGACCTGCTGGTGGAGAATGGCGGCCTGTGGGCGCTTTCGCGCATCGCTCGTGCCCGGCCGTCGAGCTGCCCGCGCCTGAACCGCATCGCCGCCGCCGCGGTACCCCGCCATGATCAGGTCGCACCGGCCCATGCCGCCTACGCCACGTCCCGGCTGGTGCGCTTCAACGAAACCGAGTACAGCCTGCCGCGGGCGGCGTTACCCGAGGTACTCCGGGCCGTTCGCAAGCTGATCGAACGGGCGCGGTTCGCCACCAATTTCCCGCTGGAGATCCGCGATGCCGCGGCTGATGATATTCCGCTATCGCCGGCTTACGGTCGGGACTCGGCCTATATCGCCGCCCATGTGCATGCCCGCATGCCGTTCATCGATTACTTCACCGCGCTGGGCGAGATTTTCCGCGATCACGATGGCCGCCCGCACTGGGGCAAGTGGCATGACGAGGATGTCGGGCGTCTGGCATCTCGCTATCCGGCATGGCGAGACTTCGGGGCGGTTCGCGAGCGGCTGGATCCGGATGGGGTGTTCCTGAATCCGCATTTGCACCGGGTGCTGGTTGGCAGCGGTTGATCCGCGCGGCTCAGCCGCTTGCCGGCAGCGGCGTGACCCAGAGTTTCCAGGTGCCGGTGGCCTTCACTTCGATATAGAACTCACCGCTGGTTTCCACGTCGAGATGACCCTCGCCGGGGCCGGTGCCGTAGGAGCGAACCAGTTTACCGCTGGTGCGGTAGATGTAGATCACGAAGATCACGTCCTCGTTGCGGTAACGCACCCGGAATGGTCCCGGACTGGTGAAGACGGCGGTGCTTTCGCGACCGCGGCCGGCGAAATCGAATGACAGGTGCCGGTCAACTGCGCGGTCGTAGCAGGCTAGCCGGGCGTCGTCCCCGGCTTCCGCCCGGCAGGCGCGAAGCGCGGCGGCGGTTCCGTCGCCGAGGGCGGGATCAGCCGCGAGCGCGCCCGGGGCGGCGAGCGCGGCAAGCAGGCCGGCGAGGCACCGGCGGACGGTCACCAGTCGAACGGGCAGGCGGTGCAGTCTTCCATGTGGGTGCCCTGGAAGATGGCGTAGGGATAGCGCGCGCCGGTCATGTCGGCACCGGCCAGATTGGCCAGCGACAGCTTGGCTTCCTGCAGGTTGGCGTTGATCAGCCGGGCCCCGTCCAGTTGCGCCTTGGGCAGCCAGGCCATTTCCAGGTTGGCGGCCGTGAGGTTGGCGCCCGACAGGGTGGCACCGGACAGCCGCGCGAAGTTCAGATTGGCGCCGTGCAGGTTGGCATCGGTGAGATCGGCTCCCTGCAGGAACGCGGTGACCAGAACGGCCGCTTCCAGATTCGCGCCGCGCAGGTTGGCCCCGCGGAGATTGGCGTGTTCAAGATCGGCACGAGCCAGGTTGGCGCCGGCGAGATTGACGCCGGACAGGTCGGCGTTCTCCAGATTGGCGTGACGCAGATCGGCATTGCGGCAGTCGGCGCCGGCTTCGATGCGGCAGTTGCCAGTGATTCTGGCCGCATCATCGGCATCGTCGCCGGCGGCCAGGCTCTGCCCGGCGATGGTCAGGGATAGCGCCACGAGGAGGATTGCGGGCATTCGCATGATGGGATCCTGAAACGAAAAAAAGAGGGCCGAATCCGTGGCGGAGCGACTTAGTGGAGATTTGGAGACTAAGACACCACGGATTCGACCCGGCACTCTGAAAAGAAAGCGTCAGGTTGTTTGTTAAGTCACGGTTTTCCGGTTGACCCCTAGTTCTGGGCGGCGAAGTCCGGAACCTTGAAGGCGATGAACGACCCACCCTGAGATACCGGCTGGGTCAGGTCAGCCAGGTCACCGCCCCACAGCGGCACGGCGCCGCCGTAACCGGTGGCAATGCCTACGTACTGGTCGCCGTCATGCGTCCAGGTAATGGGGCAGCCGACCACGCCGGAACCGGTCTGGAACTTCCACAGCTCTTTGCCCGTCTTGGCGTTGAAGGCCTTGAAGAAACCATCGCTGGTGCCGGTGAAAACCAGGTTGCCGGCGGTGGTCATGGTGCCGGCCCACAGCGGCAGCTTTTCGTTGTGTTCCCACACGATCTCGCCGCTGGTCGGGTCCATTGCCCGCAGGGTACCCACGTGGTCGTCGTGGAGCTTTTTGATGCGGAAGCCCTGGCCGAGATAGGCCGCGCCCTTCTTGTAGGTGACGTTTTCGGTCCAGTAGTCCTCGGTCCAGTTGTTGGCGGGGATGTAGAACAGGCCGGTATCCGGGCTGTAGGACATCGGGTTCCAGTTCTTGCCACCCAGGAACGGCGGGGTCACCTGAATGGTCTCGCCGCGATCCTTGCCCTCGGCGGGCTTGGGCGGACGCTGGCCGGCCACTTCGATCGGGCGGCCGGTCTTCTCGTCGATGCCCTCGGCCCAGGTGATTTTGTCGACGAACGGGTAACCGGCGATTACCGCGGTGCCGTCGTTGATGATGTCGTCATCCCGATCCGCCAGATCATTGATGTCGGTGACGTAGAAAAACCCGTTACGGTCGGCATGGGCCCCGGCGCGAACGGTCTTGCCGTCCTTCTTCATGTCGAAGAGGATGATCTCGTTGTTGCCGGAGAAGTCCCAGGCATCGTTCGGGGTGTGCTGGTAGAAGCCCACCAGTTCGCCGTTGCTCGGGTCCACGTAGGCCTGGCCCGAGGTGTACAGGCTGTCATAGTCCTGCGGGTCGCCGGTCTCGCCGGTGCGCTTCCAGGTGTTCCACGGCGCCGGGTTGCCGGCCCCGATGATGATGGTGTTGGTGGCGACATCGAACGACGCACTCTGCCAGGGGGCGCCGCCGCCATGGCTCCAGGCCTCCGCCTTGCCGGTGCCCTTGTAGTCACCGTCTGGCCATGACGGGGCATCCGCGTCGCCGGTGGTGGTGCTTTCCTCGCCGTCGAGGCGGCCCATGTGACCCTCCACCAGCGGTCGCATCCAGATTTCCTCGCCGGTGTCCGGGTTGCGGGCGTAGAGCTTGCCCAGCACCCCGAATTCATCACCCGAGCTGCCGTGGATCAGCATCACCTTGCCGGTTTCCTGATCCTTGATGATGGTGGGCGCACCGGTCATGGTGTAGCCGGCTTCGTGATCGGCGAACTTCTCCTGCCAGACCACTTCACCGGTGTCCTTGTTAAGTGCCACGATCGCCGCATCCAGGGTACCGAAGAACACCTTGTCGCCGTAGATCGCGGCACCGCGGTTGACCACGTCGCAGCAGGGGCGGATGTTCTCGGGCAGGCGGTGGGCGTACTCCCACAGCTTCTCGCCGCTTTCGACGTCCAGCGCGAAAATGCGGGAGTAGGAGGCAGTGATGTAGGCCACGCCGTCGTGAATCAGCGGCTGGGTTTCCTGCCCGCGCTGCTTCTCGTCGCCGAAGGAAAATTGCCAGGCCGGCCGCAGCCGCTCGACGTTCTTGACGTTGATGTCGGTCAACGGGCTGTAGCGCTGGGCGTCCGGCCCGAACCCGTACATCAGGATGTTTTCCGGGGTCTGGGCATCGTTGACGATGTCCTCCCAGCTGACGTCTGCAGCCAGGGCCGGCGCGGTACTGACGGCCATGCCGGCCGCCAGGACCAGGGCTGTATTGCGACGCCTTGGCGTCGTGGATTGCTGTCGCATGAATCGGTCTCCTCGTTAACGCGTTGATGGACTCCCGCGCGGCGCTTGTGGCTATGGTTTTGTGAACGCCTTGCCGGCCACACTGGGGCAGCAACCCTGAGAAAGGCTTGAGAGGAAGATGGGAAAACGCTGAGAACGAATCAGCGCCTCACGCCACCAGCCGATACCCCACGCCGCGCACGGTCTCCAGTCGCGGCGGGGCGTCACACTGACCGAGCTTGCGGCGCAGGTAACCGATGTAGACGTCGACCGTATTGAAGGTAACGTCGGCGTCCGGGCCCCAGACCCGCTCCAGCAGGCGGGTGCGCGATAGCACCCGCGGCGCGCCGGCCATCAGGCAGTGCAGCAGCGCGAACTCGCGGGCACTCAGCACGATGGTCTGATTGCCACAGCGAGCTTCGTGCATGTCCGGGGTCAATGTGAGTTGCCCGACCCGCAGGCATTGTTCAGCCGGGTGTCCCCGCCGGCGTCGGCTGATTGCTTCCAGCCGGGCCAGCAATTCCTCGAATGCAAAGGGCTTGGTCAGGTAGTCGTCGGCACCCGCGCGCAGCCCGGCCACGCGGTCGTCCACCCGGTCACGGGCGGTGAGCATGAGAATCGGGGTGACGTCGCCGTCGTCACGGATCTGCTGGCAAAGCCGCACGCCGTCGAGGTCGGGCAGGCGCAGATCCAGGATGATCAGGTCATAGTCCACATTGCCCAGACGGGCCAGGGCGGCGGCCCCGCTTTCGGCGGTGTCGGGCGTGAACCCCTCTGCGGCCAAGCCGCGCCGCAGCATGTCCGACACCCGTGGGTCATCCTCGACGATTAGCAGATTCATGGCGCGGCTACCTCGGCTGCGGCCAGCGGCAGCACAAGTACCGCCCGGGTGCCGCGCCCGCCGGGGCCGGCGCCAAGTTCGATGGTGCCCCCGTGGTCCTGGGCGATGCGCCGGGCGATGGTTAGCCCCAGGCCGAGACCGCCGGTGTCGCCGCCACGGGCGAAGCCGTCGAAAGCCCGCTCGCGCTCGGCCGGTGCCATGCCCGGTCCCTGGTCGGTGACGGTGATGATGCCGCTACCGGTCGGCAGGTCGTGATCCAGTTCGATGTGGACGCAGCCCTCGTCCGGCGAGTGCTTGATGGCATTGTCGAGCAGGGTCAGCAGTGCCTGCTGCAGGCGCTGGCCGTCGCCGCGCAGTGTCACGGCGTGACCGGGCGCCAGGCCGATCACGCGGATGCCGCGTGGCCGGCCGAGCGCGCCGGCTGCGGCCGCGGCACGGCTGACGATCTTCCCCAGTTGCAGATCCTCGCGCACGAAGGCCAGTTCGCGGCTGCGCGAGCGGGCCAGGGCCACGAGATCCTCGATGGCATGGGACAGGCTGTCGGCCAGCCCCACGATCTGCTGCAGAACGGCCCGTAGTTGCCCGGTATCCGGCGCGCGCTGGCGCAGGGCCATGTCCGCCTCGCCGCGCAGGGCGGTCAGCGGCGTGCGCAGTTCGTGGGAAATCTCGCTGAAGAACTGCTCGCGCCGGTTGTCGACGGCCTGCAGCCGGCGATTGCGCTGTTCCAGTTCGGCGGTGCGCGCCGCGACCTGGTTGGCCAGATCCGCGCGCAGGCTGTCCAGCCGGTGCCGGTCGCGCTGCAGGCGGGCGGCCATGCGGTCGAACATAGCGGCGAGTAGGCCGATGTCGTCGCGGGTGCGGTCCTGCAGGCGATAGTCGAGCCGGCCGCCGCCGACGAGCGCGGCCCCGTGCATCAGCCGGCGCAGGCGTGATCGCATCGCCCCGACCAGGCCCAGATTCACTGCGGCCGCCAGCGTCAGTACCAGCAGGGGCAGGCCCACTGCCAGCAGGGTGGCTTCCCGCGCAGTGTCGGCCATTTGACGGGCGTTGGCTTGGACTTCAGCGCGTTCGTCGCGGATTGCCTGGTCGAGTAGTCGCTCGATGTGTTCACGGGTGACCCAGAGCGGCTCGCGGCGGGTCAGTAGTACCTCCTCGGCGCGGGTGAGCAGCGCCTCGATGGCGGCGATCTGATCGAGTTCGCCGCGCTCGTCAGCGCGGGCCGCAGGCTCGAGCAACGCCAGCTCGGCACCAACGGACTGATGCCAGGCCGTCAGCAGGCTCATCGCGTCGCGCCGGGCTTCGTCGTCGACCCCGGGCGCGGCCAGTGAGGCCATGTAACGGTCGATGCCGCCGGCCACCCGGGCCAGCAGCTCCAGCTGCTCGTAGGCATGGCCGCCGCGCTGCAGCAGGAACTGGGCCCGCTGCCAGCCGATGGCGGTGGCGGCGGCCCCAAAGGCAAGCGCGATGCCGGTGATGGCCAGTGTGATGATCAGCAGGCCGTTCAGGCCGCGGACCGGCCAGTAGTAGGAATCGGCGCGCGGGCGGGAGTCTCGGGCTCGGATAGGGTGAAGGCGATCCTGAATGCTGCGGCCTATGAAGACCCGCTTCCGGACCGAAATCAATAAGGCAGACTTCCCCTTTTTGAATTCCCGGTTCTAGTCCGCGCCCCGCTGAAGTAGGTATTCCCGCCGGCTGCGGTAGGCCTGCCGCCAGCTTTCCGCCAGCGGCGGCAGTTCGGCGAGCGCGGCCATCTCGTCGAGATCGGGCGCCGGGTCATTACGCACCTTCCACAACCGGGCTAGGGTGAATCCGTGCCCGGCCGCTTCGATCCGCGCCGGCACGTCATCCGGGGCGACCTCGCCGGGCTCGACCACCCGGTACAACCAGCCCGAACGACCGGCCTGCGCCACCACCTGGGCGAAGTTGCGGATGCCGGTGCGCCGGGCGATCTTGAAACAGGGATAGCGTGGCTGGGTGATCGCAATGCGGGCGGTGCCCAGCGCAAAGACATCGCCCGGATGCACGTCCGCCTCGGTCAGGCCGCGGGTGCTCAGGTTCTCGCCCAGCAGGCCGGGTTCGAACTGGTCGGCCAGATCCGGGTATTCCTGCCGCCAGTGATCGTAGTGCTCGGCGGGGTAGTGATTGAGCGCGCGCTCGGGGCCGCCGTGGTGGGTGCGGTCGGCCTGGCGGTCGCCTTCCAGCCCCTCGGGCGCCAGGGCGACGGGCGCGTCGGCGCGTCGCTTGAACATGCCGGTAAGCGAGCCCACGCCGGGTAATTGGCGCAGGTCGCCCACGAACAGGCCCTGGGATTCGATGGAAGCGGAATCATCAGCCATGGTTATCTCCGCGGGCGATGGGTCTTAGGCACAAAGCCGCCCGGCTTGTCGGCGATCCAGGCCACGAAGCGGGCGATGTCCGGATGGCCGAGCAGGGCGCTGCGATCATGATAGCGCTCGGCCAGCGTTTTTTCGTCGAGCACGGCGTGGATCTGTTTGTGACAGGGGCGGCACAGGAAAAGAATGCGCTGCTGGCGTTCGTCGCGCGAGAAGCGGCGGCGAATTCGCTTGAGCCGATGGGTGCGGCGCGGGATCAGGTGGTGGCGCGTCAGCCGCACCTCCCGGCGTTCGCAGAGCTGGCAGCAATCAGGCTCGACCATACTCCAATCCTGACGCGGACCCGGCCGGTTGGCCAGCGGTTAAGCTGGCGGCATGACCGACACCCTCAAGGTAACCGGCTGCCAGCGCGTGTTTACCACCAATCCGGGTCTGGAGAAGGTGGTTATCGCCGAATTCCGCCAGCGCTGCTATGCCGCCGGCGCCCCGGCCGGTGGCTTCGATGCCCGCCGGAGCGGCGTGCGCGGCCGGGTGCTGGCCGGCACCGATGGTGACGTGATGGCGGCGGTGGCCCCGCGCATGCGCAGCATCCATCACGTGCGCCGGCCGGTTGACCGGTTCGACCTGCCGGACGGGCCCGACCCGCTGGCCGAGATTGCCGCCCGGGTTGCGAAACTTGACCTGCCCGAACTGGCCACCGCCGCCAGCTTCCGGGCGAGTTGCATCCGGCGCGGAGACCAGCCGTTCACCAGCGAGGACGTGATGCGTGCCGTGGGCGCGGCGATCAACCGCGCCTGGCAGGTGTCGGTGGACTTGACCGGTTATGACGCGGCGGTACATGTGGACGTGATCGATTCGCGCTGCATCGTGGATGTCGTGCTGCCGCACCGGGCGCTGTCCAACCGGCATCCGCGTGTCGAGACCCATCCCACGGGTTTGCGCGCCAACATCGCCTACGCGGCCCTGCGCATGGCCGGCATCGAGGAGGACAGCGCCGGGCGGGTGCTCGACCCCTTCTGCGGTTCCGGCACCATTCTGCTGGAAGCCGGTGATCTGGCCCCGGGAATCGAAGTGATTGGCTGCGACTGGAACGAGCGGGCCGTAGCCGGGGCCAGTGCCAATCTGGCGGTCGCCGGTCTGGCCGACCGGGGCCGGGTCGACTGCCGTGACAGCCTCGCCGGGCTGGACGATCTCGGCGTCTTCGACGCCGTGGTCACCAATCCGCCTTTCGGTCGCAAGCTGGGCCGCGGCATGAAGTTTCCGGATTTCTATCGGCGCCTGTTCGAGCTGGCGGCCGACCGGCTGGCACCGGGGCATAGGCTGGTGTTCCTGGCGGATCGCGGCGGGGCGGTCAACCGTGGTCTGCGCGCGGCCGGTGGTTTCCGGCTGCGGCGCCGGCGGTTGATCCAGATGAGCGGTGTGTGGCCCTGCATCTACGTGTTCGAACGTCTCTGAACGCTGGCTATACTCGGGGCGGCAACAAGGGAGGGAACCGCCATGACCGTCGAAACCACCGTATTCGTGCTCACCCTCGGGCTGGGCTTTTTCCATATCCTGCTGATGGCGGGCTGCAACATTCCGGTCCACGGGCTGATGCCGCTGCTGGGCGCGCGGGACAATCTGCCGACCTCGGACAACGTCTTTCTCAACCGGGCCTGGCGGGCCAACGACAACTTCAAGGAAACCGCGATCTGGGCCCTGCCGTTGCTGGTGCTGGTCCAGGTCACCGGCGACGCCAACGCCACCACCGCGCTGGGCGCCTGGGTGTACTTCTGGTCCCGGGTGGTGTTCGTACCGCTGTATTTCTTCGGCGTGCACACCCTGCGCACCGTGGCCTGGGCCGGCGGTCTGGTCGGTATCGGCATGATGGCGTTTCAGCTGCTGTAGCCGCGCCGTTTCCAGCGGTCAATGGAAGTCGCGGGACCGGGTGGTCAGCCGCCCGAGCAGAGGACTGTGGTCTTCCAGGTGTTCGGCGCGCAGGTGGCGGACCTCGCCGCTGCGCTGCATCACCCCGCTGACCAGCAGCAGCCGCGCGGCCAGCGCCTGACGGCGAAAACGGGTGACCAGCTGCGGCCAGACGATGACATTCACCTGACCGGTCTCGTCCTCCAGGGTGAGAAACATCACCCCCTTCGCGGTGCCGGGGCGCTGGCGCATGGTGACGATACCGGCCACCCGCGCGGGCTGGTCGTGGTCCAGCCCCGCGAAATCGGCCGCCGTGCCCGCCTGCAGCCGCGCCAGCCGGTTGCGAATCAGCGCCAGCGGATGCCGGCCCAGGGTGAGGCCGAGGCTGGCGTAGTCGGCCACGATATCCTCACCCTCGGCGGGGGCGGGCAGCTCGGGGGTGTCGTCGCTGGCCGTGTGGTCGGCGAACAGACCGGGTAGCGGTGCCACGCCCTGGGCCGCCCAGTAGGCGGCATGGCGGTGTTCCGCCAGACCGGCCAGCGCCCCGGCTCGGGTCAGCGTGCGGCGGTCGCGCCGGTCCAGATTCGCTCGCCGCACCAGATCGGCGATGTCGGTGAACCCGGCTCTGTCACGTGCGGCCAGTATGCGATCGGCCGTGCCCCGACCCAGCCCCTTGATCTGGCGCAGACCCAGCCGCAGTGCCGGCTCGCCGCCGTCGACGGTTTCCAGGCTGCAGTCCCAGCGCGAGGTGCCAACGTCCACCCCGCGCACCGTCACGCCGTGCTCGCGGGCGTCCCGGACGATCTGGGCCGGGGCGTAGAACCCCATGGGCTGGCTGTTGAGCAGGGCGCAGGCGAACGCCGCCGGCTCGTGGCATTTCAGGTAGGCCGAGGCGTAGACCAGCAAGGCGAAACTGATGGCGTGGGATTCGGGAAACCCGTAGGCCCCGAAGCCCTTGATCTGCTCGAAGATGCGGTCGGCAAACGCGGCGTCGTAGCCGTTGGCGCGCATGCCGGCCTTGAGCCGGGCCTCGAACGGTTCCAGCCCGCCGCGCTTTTTCCAGGCGGCCATCGCCCGGCGCAGGGCATCGGCCTCGCCGGGGGTGAAGTCGGCGGCGACCATGGCGATCTGCATCACCTGCTCCTGGAAGATGGGCACGCCCAGGGTGCGTTCCAGCACGCCCTTCAGGCGTTCGTCGGGATAGGTGACTGGCTCCAGCCCCTGCCGGCGTTTCAGATAGGGATGCACCATGCCGCCCTGGATCGGGCCGGGCCGGACGATGGCTACCTCGATCACCAGGTCGAAGAATCTTTCCGGCCGCAGCCGAGGCAGCATGCTCATCTGGGCGCGGGACTCGATCTGGAACACGCCCACGGTGTCGGCCCGCCGGATCATGGCGTAGGTGGGACCGTCGCCGGCGGGCAGGGAGGCCAGCGTATGCCGCACGCCGCGTAAGTCGGCCACCAGGTCGAAGGCCCGCCGCAGGCAGGAGAGCATGCCCAGGCCGAGCACATCGACCTTCATCAGTCCCAGCGATTCCAGGTCGTCCTTGTCCCACTGGATCACCGTGCGGTCACGCATGGCCGCGTTTTCCACCGGCACCAGCTGATGCAGCGGCCGGTGGCTGATCACGAAGCCGCCCACATGCTGCGACAGATGGCGGGGGAAGCCGATCAGGTCGGCCACCAGCCGTCGCAGGCGGGTGACGACGGGCGAGGCCGGGTCCAGACCCACTTCGCGGATACGGGTTTCGAAGGCCTCCTGCCCGTCCCACCAGGCGAGATTCTTCGCCAGGCTATCCACCTGGTCGGCGCCCAGACCCAGTGCCTTGCCCACGTCGCGCACCGCGCTGCGGGGGCGGTAGGTGATCAGGGTGGCGGCCAGGGCGGCGCGGTCGCGGCCGTACTTGGCATAGATGTACTGGATCACCTCCTCGCGGCGCTCGTGTTCGAAGTCCACGTCGATGTCGGGCGGCTCGTCACGGTCCTTCGAGATGAAGCGGGCGAACAGCATCTGGCGCTTGACCGGATCAACCTCGGTGATGCCCAGACAGAAACAGACCACCGAATTGGCCGCCGAACCGCGGCCCTGGCAGAGAATGCCCCGGCTGCGGGCGAAGGCCACCAGATCGTGCACGGTGAGAAAGTAGTGCTCGTAGCGCATCTCGGCGATCAGGGCGAGCTCATCGTCGATGCGCTGTCGGATAGGCGCCGCAACGCCGTCCGGCCAGCGCCGTTCGGCGCCGGCCGTGACCAGGGCGCGCAGATGAGCCGCCGGCATGCGATCGGGTGGTACCAGTTCCGCGGGGTATTCATAACGCAGCGCCGCCATGGAAAAGCGGCAGCGGCTGGCGACGTTCAGCGTCTCCGCCAGCAGGTCGGCGGGGTAATGCCGGGCCAGGGCGTTGCGGGCCCGCAGGTGGCGTTCGCCGTTGGGCAGCAGGCGGTGGCCGGCTTCGTTCAGGGGCACGCCGTGGCGGATGGCGGTGAGGGTGTCCTGCAGGGCCCGCCGGCCACGCGCGTGCATGTGAACGCCGCCGGCGGCCACCAGCGGCAGACCGGCTGCGTGCGACAGCGCCCGGAGGTCGTGCAGGCGGGCATTGTCGTCGGGCCCACGGTGCAGTTCGGCAGCAATCCAGGCGCGGTGACCGAAACGCGCGGTCACCCAGTCGGCGGTCTCGGTCGTCGTCTCGGTGTCGGGCAGCAGCAGGGCCAGGCAGCCGGGTAAACCGTCGGCCAGATCGTCACGGGTAAGCTGGTAGTCGCCCTTGGCTGCGCGTCGGCGCCCGCGGGTGATCAGCCCGCATAGCCGGGAGTAGCCGTCATGGCCGGTGGCCAGCAGGACCAGCCGCGGGCCGTCGGTCAGGGCGATCTCGCTGCCCACGATCAGGTGCAGTTCATGTTGCCGGGCGGCGGCGTGGGCGCGGGCCATGCCGGCCATGGAGGCTTCGTCGGTGATCGCCAGGGCGGTGTAGCCGAGTTCGGCGGCCCGCTCGACCAGCTCCTCGGGGTGTGAGGCCCCGCGCAGGAAGCTGAAGTTGGACACACAATGCAGCTCGGCGTAGGCGGGATTGTTGTCGCTGGTGGTGGCCGTCATGCGAACAACCCGTGCAGGAACCACCCGTCGCGGTCCCGGAATATCCACCAGCGGGCGCCGTCCCCGGTGGCGGCGACGTAATAGTCGCGGCGCACGTCCCGGCTGTCCCACCAGCCGCTTTCGATGCGCTCGGGGCCGGCCAGCAGGGTGAGGCCGGCGGACGTCCGGTCCGGCACCAGCTCGGCCGGCAGGGTTTCGGGCGCATGAAGCAGCCACAGGGGCCGGGGGCGATTGTCGCTGGCCTGGCTGGGGGTGCCGGGGTCGACGGCCCGGCTGGCCCGTTCCGGTCGGTGGTCGGCCACCACGGCCAGACCGCGGATGGCGCCGGGGCCCAGCCGGGCGGCCAGGGTTTCGTGCAGACGCTGCCACTGGCTGTCGTCCGTGGTGGGCAGCAGGCTCTGCTGGGGCTGTTCCAGCGGCACGAAACCCGTGGCCCGCAATCGCAGGCCATCCACCGGGGCGGGCAGCGGCGTGCGATCCAGCCGGTCGTCGAGCAGGCGTCCGAGATGGTCGGGATCGCGCCCCGGCGCCCGCAGGCCTAGTGTCACGCGGGTGGGATCGGCATCGCGGTGGGTCAGAATCAGTTCGCAGCGGGTGACACCGGCATCCACCGCGCGCAGCTGACCGCATAGTTCCCGCAGCAGGCGCCGGGCGGCAAAGCCCAGGGCGGCGGCGGTATCGGCCGGGGCCGGCAGTGCCAGTTCGCCCTCGTAGCGGCGTGGTGGCTGGTAGGGCTGACGGGGATCCGGCCGGCGGCCCAGCAGGCGATCGCGATAGGTGATGAAATCCGGGCCGAAACGCCGTGCCAGGGCCGCCGCGGGCAGGGTCAGGATGTCGCCCAGCCGGTGCAGGCCGCTCGCCTGGAGGTCATCCAGTGCCTGCGCCTCGATGGTGAGTGCCGACAGCGGCAGGTCCGCCAGGGACTCGGCCAGATCAGCGCCCCGGGTCAGGCATTCACCGCGCCCGATTCGCGCCAGCGCGGTGGCGGCCGCCGGGGTGGGGGCGATGGCGGCCGTGACCGCGAAGCCCAGATCATTCAGTTCCCGCGCGGCGCGGTGCCGCAGGGTTTCGGCGCCGCCGAACAGGGTGAGACTGCCGGCGACCTCCAGCAATAGTGACTGCGGTGACTGCAGCACCACGCGGTCGGTGAACTGCTGCGCCCAGGCCGCCAGCTGTCGCAGGCAGCGGCCCTCGGCGGCTGTGTCCCGGGCCAGTAGATGCAGCTCCGGCAGCAACGACCGGGCGGTGGCGGCGGACTGGCCGGGCTGTACGCCGGCCAGCCGCGCGGCCGGGTTGGCCGCGAGCAGGTGGCGCCGGCGGTCGATATCCGTGATCGCAACCGGAGTGTCAGGCGTGCCGTGCCGGCAGCGGGCGTCCAGCGCCAGCGCCGGTAGCCACAGGCAGAGCCATAGCATCAGCAATCCCTGATTGGTTATCCGCGGCCCGCGTTCGGGCCGACATGGACCGGGACAGATCGACTCGGAAACCGGCGCGGCCGCGGCACTTGAGCACGTGCACCAGCGGCCCCGGGGCAAGACGCAGCCGCAGCGCGGCGGGCAGGCGCGGATCGGCAGGCATGCCGGGCGGCCGCTGAATGAAACCGGGTCGGTTGCCGGCTTCGGCCGCAAGCTGCAGTCGGCGGGCGGCCGGGGCGGTGAAGTCGGCGGCCCACAGCACCACGACCGCTCCGGCCCGCAGACCCTGTTCGGCGGCCCATAGGGCATCCGGTGCCGACGCGGTGGTGACCGTCGCCAGCCGCGTCAGATCCAGGCCGGCCGCGGCCAGCGCCGGCGCGTAGGGCAGATGGGGCGGCGCCACCCAGAGCAGATGCCGGCCCTGTTCGATGGCCGCGATCAGGGCCGGAAGCATCAGGCCGAGTTCCCCGATACCCGACGAGTCCGGGGTGATTTCGGTCAGGCCGTTTGCGGGGAAACCGCCGCCTGGCAGGCGCTGATCGAGCGCGGCAAAGCCGCTGGGCAGGCCCGGCGTGTCGGCGGCCGCCCCGCCGCGCCAGATGTCGGGATGGCGCAGCAGATCGGCAACCGATCCGGTCATGGCCGATCGCTGAAATCGTCGCGGCGGATCACGCCCACGGCCCGGCCCTCGATCGCCAGCGACTGGCTGCTGCCGTCCACCACGATGGGCTCGTAGGCGGGGTTGGCCGGCAGCAGCTCGACGATATTGCCCCGGCGCCGGAAGCGCTTGACGGTGACCTCGTCATCCACCCGGGCCACCACCACCTGGCCGTTGGCGGCTTCACGGGTGGCGTGCACGGCCAGCAGATCGTCGTCGCGAATGCCGGCGTCGATCATGCTGTCGCCGCACACCCGCAGCAGGTAGTCGGCCCGCGGCCTGAACAGCGCGGGGGCAATCCGGTGATGGGTCTCGATATTTTCCACCGCCAGGATCGGGGCGCCGGCGGCCACCCGGCCGATCAGTGGCAGGGTGTCGGGATCGGCCACCTGCGGCGACAGCCGGATGCCGCGGCTGTGGCCGGCGCTGAGCTCAATCGCCCCGCGCCGGGCCAGCGCCCGCAGATGGGCTTGGGCGGCGTTGGGCGACGCGAAGCCGAAGTGGTCCATGATCTCCGCCCGGGTGGGCGGAATGCCGCGTTCGGCGAGGGTGTCGCGAATGAAGCCCAGGATGGCGGCCTGGCGGTCGGTAAGGTCGAGCATGAGGCGATCCGGTTGCCGTTTGCATGTAAATATATACAGCTAATGATCAATGTACAACGTCCCGCGGATTATTCGAGCCGCAACGAAAAAGCCCCCGGCCAAGGGCCGGGGGCTTGTTGCGCGAATGCCGTTACCCGAGGTGGGTTAGGACGGCAGATTCGGCAGCATCAGCAGGTCGGTCAGGCTGCCCAGGCCGGGCAGGTCCGGCAGACCGGCGTCGCCCAGACCGGGCAGCGCCGGCAGACCGGCATCGCCCAGGCCCGGCAGACCGGCATCACCCAGGCCGGGCAGTGTCGGCAGCCCGCCGCCAGCGCCTCCGGTCGGATCGGGGATGACGGTATCCAGTACCAGGTTGAACTCGAGCTCTTCCAGGAACTCGATGCCCGGACCGCTCAGGGGCGACGCTGCGTCGGCGAACTGGCCGGCGGGGCCGTCCAGCGCTTCGAACAGCGGGCGACCGGCCTCGACCAGCTGCTGGCCAAGATCACGGCCGGCGGCAATGAATTGGAGTTCCATGCCTTCCAGCGGCGTGCCGACAAGCGTACCGGTGAACAGGTTGGCCGGGACGTCGGTCAGGGTGTTCTCGACGTAGTCCGGCGCAATGATGGTGCCATTATCGCTGACCAGCTCGCCATTGAAGCTGGCGATCAGGCTGGAATCCAGGCCGCGATTAGCAGCCGGGCCTTCAACCAGGCCGTTGACGGTGTTGTCGACGTTGTTGAGCAGGACCTGCAGGTTCTGCGGTCCCTGTGCGGCAGCCGTGCCGACAAAGCCGGCCGACAGCACGATTGAAAGTGCAATGCGTTTCATGGGAACTCTCCTACGCTCGATTATTGTGAAGTACGAAAAAACCGCGTGAGCCTGATAGCCGGCGAGAGGCCTGCCACTACAGCTGCGTAAGAGAAAGACTACAGGAAAAATCGACAGCAATGAAAACCCGCCCGATGTGAAAACACCGGGCGGGCGGGAAACGGGCATTGTCACGACATCGCCGCCGCGCCTGTTGCGGGCGGCGATGCACGGGTTTACAGACCCTGCAGGGTGACGTCCCGGGCCAGCGCGGTGAGCGTGCCACCGTCGACCTGATTCAGCGGCAGGGGCACTTCTTCCGGCAGGAGGCCGTTAGACCCGCCAGCCATCACCATGCCACCGCCCAGCAGACCGCCGACAATGGGCAGGCCGCCCTGGCCACCCAGCAGGCCGCCAATCAGCGGCAGACCGCCATCGTCGCCGCCGAGCAGATCACCGATCAGCAACAGATCGCCGTCGCCACCCAGCAGGGCGCCCACGATGGGGATGCCGCCCTCACCACCAAGTAGGCCACCAACGATCGGTAGGCCGCCCGCACTGTCGCCGCCGAGCAGCGGCAGACCACCCTCACCACCGAGCAGGCCGCCCACGATCGGGATACCCCCTTCGCCGCCGAGCAGGCCACCCACCAGGGGCAGGCCGCCTTCGCCACCCAGCAGGCCGCCGATCAGCGGCAGGCCATCGGTACCGCCCAGCAACGGCAGGCTGCCATCGCCGCCGGCAATCGGTAGCAGCACGCCGCCGCCATCACCATCGCCCGGGCCGAGCAGATCGACTTCGGCCAGGTCCCGGACGACCACCAGCAAACCGGTGGGCAGGCCCAGACCACCCAGCGACGGCAGGGATGCATCGCTCAGCAGGACAATTTCCTCACCGTTGACCAGCGGGATGCCGTTGGCCAGCAGGCCGCCATTCACGTAGAGCGAACTGAGCGGTGCCGCGATCTCCACCACCGGGGCTGAAAGCTGGCCGAGCAGCGGGGCCACGTTGCTCCGGGCAATGCCGAACAACGGGTCGGTGAGACCCTGGAGGGTGCCGCCTTCAGCGGCGAGGTCGGCCAGCGGGCTGCCGTCGGTCAGGTCCATCGCCAGCGTGTTGACCAGGATCTGCAGATCATCGGTCGCGGCAACGGCGTTGCCGGTCAGGACGTTCTTGAGCGTCGAATCCAGATTGGCCACCGCGTGATCCAGTGCGGCCACGATATTGCCACCGTCCTGGGCCCAGCTGCCGCTGGATGCGGCGAGCAGTGCCAGGCCGAGCCCGGCGGATTTCAAGCAATGCTTGGTTGTCATGATGCATTTCCTCCCTGAAACGCGAATGACGCCGGGTTTGTCCGGCGCGGATGGGTGTCATCGTTGCCGATGATCGCGGCTGATCGGATGCCGGTCCATCGGCAAATTGCGCGTGGGGGTGTCAGAAAATTGACGCACGCGTCGATGGGCTGGATGTTCGCCAGCCATGAAAAAGGCCCGGCGATGAATCGCCGGGCCAGTGACACGAAGGTATTGAAGGCAGCCGCTTAGAGGCCCGCCAGCGTGACCCCGTTGACCAGCGCGCCGGCCGTGTTCGGGTCGAGCGATTCGAGGGGCAACGGCAGTTCCGCCAGCAGCATTCCCTGACCGTTACCGGCCACCATGCCGCCACCCAGCAAGCCGCCGATGATCGGCAGGCTGCCCTGGCCGCCGAGCAGGCCACCAATCAGGGGCAGACCATCTTCGCTTTCCAGCAGGCCGCCGATGATCGGGATACCGCCTTGGCCGCCGAGCAATCCGCCGATGACGGGAATGCCGCCTTCACCACCGAGTAGGCCACCGATGACCGGAATGCCGCCCTCGCCGCCAAGCAGCCCGCCGATGACCGGAATGCCACCTTCGCCGCCAAGCAGGCCGCCGACCAGTGGCAGGCCGCCGTCGTCACCGCCCAGCAGGCCGCCGATCAGCGGCAGACCGTCCCCACCGAGCAGGTCCCCGCCCAGCAGGTCGCCGCCGATCAAGGGGAGACCACCGAGCTCACCGCCGCCCAGCAGTGGCAGGCCTTCACCGAGCAGGTCATCGGTGACCTGAATCAGCGGCAGGGTCAGCGGTTCGCCGATTCGAGCGATGGGAATGGTGATGCCGTCGACGGTCGGGGTGATGCCCAGCGCCGCATTGGTCAGGGAATCGGACAGGGCAATGCCCGACTCGGCCAGACCCGCCAGCGGAGTGCCGGCAGACAGGTCGCCGATCAGCGTCGACACGGTCATGCCGAGATTCTGGGTCGTGGCGCTGGCATCGCCCATCAGCAGCGTGTTCACGGTGCCGTTGAGATTGATGGCCAGGCTATTTAGCCCCCCGGTGAGATTGGCCACCGGATCCTGCGCGTGGCTGACGCCTGACAGGGCCAGCAGGGCGGCGCCGGCCACCCAGTGTTTGTTTGTCTTCATGGTGTCTTCCTCCCTCTGAGATTGACCGATGCCGCCAGGCACCGGGCGTGGTCATTGGGAGGATCAGGGCTGTCGGCGGGTCTGCCTATCGGCGAAATGCCGTGGTTGCTGTCAGAAAATGCTGTCGTCGGGCCGGGCCGGGCGAGGGTGGTCAGCGGTCTGCCAGGCCGTTCAATAGCCGCTCGTGGATGCCGCCGAAGCCGCCGTTGCTCATCACCACCACCCGGTCCCCGGGCCGCGCCGCCGCCACGATTGCGGCGACCAGGGTGTTCATGTCGTCGGTAAGCAGCGCGTGATCGCCCAGACCGGCGAGCGCTTCGGCCGCGTCCCAGGCCAGATCGGCGGTATAGACGAACACCGCGTCGGCGGCGGCCAGCGAGGCGGCCAGGCGGTCGCGGTGGATGCCCAGGCGCATGGTGTTGGAGCGGGGTTCCAGCACCGCCAGGATGCGGCCGTCCGGGTGGCTGGTGCGCAGGCCTTCCAGGGTGGTGGCGATGGCGGTGGGGTGATGGGCGAAATCGTCGTAGACGGTTACGCCGCCGACCGCGCCGCGTTCTTCCATCCGCCGCTTGACGCCGGTGAACTCGGCCAGCGCCGCGCAGGCTGCGGCGGGCGATACCCCGGCATGGCCGGCCGCCGCCACCGCGGCCAGGGCATTCATGCGGTTGTGCGCGCCGGTCTGGTCCCAGCGGACCGTGCCCACCGGTTGACCGGCATGATGAACATCGAAGTTGGTGGCGGCATCGCGGTGCGGCACGGCCTGCCAGCCGGCATCGTTGCCGAAGGGCTCGCAGGGGGTCCAGCAGCCCATCGCCAGCACCTCGTCGATGGCCGGCTCGGCGGCGTTGTGGATGATGCGGCCGCGCCCCGGCACGGTGCGCACCAGGTGATGGCACTGGCGCTGAATGGCGGCCAGGTTGTCGAAGATATCCGCGTGATCGAATTCCAGATTGTTCAGCACCAGGGTGCGCGGCCGGTAGTGGACGAACTTGGAACGCTTGTCGAAGAAAGCGGTGTCGTATTCGTCGGCCTCGACCACGAAGCACTCGCCCTCGCCCAGCCGGGCAGAGACGCCGAAGTTGCCCGGAATACCGCCGATCAGGAATCCCGGTTTCAGCCCGGCATGCTCGAGAATCCAGGCCAGCATGCTGGCGGTGGTGGTCTTGCCGTGGGTGCCGGCCACCGCCAGCACATGCCGGCCCGTCAGGACGTTTTCGGCCAGCCACTGCGGGCCCGACGTGTAGGGCAGGCCGGCGTCCAGTACCGCCTCGACTTCCGCATTGCCGCGCGACAGGGCGTTGCCCAGCACCACCTGGTCCGGCCGGTGCGCGAGATTGTCCGCGCTGTAGCCGTCGAACACGTCGATGCCGGCCTCGGCCAGCTGCGTGCTCATCGGCGGATAAAGGCCCTGATCGGAGCCGGTCACACGGTGGCCGGCCGCCCGGGCCAGCAGTGCCACGCCGGCCATGAAGGTGCCGCCGATACCGCTGATGTGGACCCGCATCAGCGGTCCGTCCAGTCGCGTCCGGCCGGGATCGTCACCGCAACGCGGGGCCGATCAGGGCGAACGCCATGAACAGCAGCATTTCGAAACCCAGTGCCACCAGCACCCCGAATCCCAGCGACAGGTCCAGCGCATGGCGGTAGATGTGGCCGAAGGCAATCAGCCCCCAGATGCCCACGATCATGTACACCAGCAGCACCAGCGTCGAGGGTTGCGGGATGTCGTCCGGCGAGGCGCCTTCGGCCAGGGCCGTGAGCATCGGCGCCAGGGCGCTGGTGGGCCCGAGCATGAGAATGGTTAGCGCGGTGCCGGTGGCGAAGAACGCGATCAGCGTCTGCAGGAAACGCGGACTCAGATCGCGGAACTTGAGCACGCCGTGCACGTAGAGGGCCAGCAGCCCGGTGGCCAGCAGGGCCTGGACCAGCGCGGGGCCCACCGAAGCGGCCACACTGACCTGGGCGAAGGTCACGGTAAGATAGGCGCCCGCAACCAGCGACAACAGGTTCCAGTCCGCAGGCAGATCCTGCGGGCCCCGTCGCAGCAACAGGATATCCAGCGTGACGCGTAAGGTTTGGACGAACATGGTGCAACAACCGTATAAGTGGGCCGCATGATACCGGAGGCATTCGACAAGGTCGCCGTGGTGAGCGACACCGCTGGGCTGGCCGCGCTGGTCGATCGGCTGCGGCAGGCGGACTGGGTGGCGCTGGACACCGAGTTCATGCGCGAGCGCACCTACTTTCCGCAGCTGTGCCTGATCCAGGTGGCCACCGCCGATGAACTGGCCTGCATCGATCCGCTGGCCTGCGAGAATCTGACCCCGCTGGCACCGCTGCTGGCGGACACCTCGGTGATCAAGGTATTCCATGCCGCCGGCCAGGACCTGGAAGTGCTGCTCCAGGCGGTCGGCGAAATGCCGCGGCCGATATTCGATACCCAGGTGGCGGCGGCGCTGCTCGGTCATGCCGACCAGATCGGCTATGCCCGGCTGGTCGAGGATGTGCTGGGCGTGCGGCTGGAAAAGGCCCATTCCCGTACCGACTGGAGCCGGCGGCCGTTGAGCGCCGACGAGATCGATTATGCCGCCGACGACGTGCGCTACCTGACCGGCGCCTATACCGCGCTGCGCGATGAACTGGCGGCGCGCGGACGGCTTGACTGGCTGGCGCCCGAGTTCGAGGCGATGACTGATCCGGCGCGTTACACCCCGGACCCGGACAACGCCTGGCGCCGGGTCAAGGGTGTGCGCAAGCTGCGTGCCGGCCAGCAGCGGGCGCTGGCGCAACTGGCGGCCTGGCGGGAGCGCACCGCGGTCGACAGCGACCGGCCGCGCGGCTGGATCATCAAGGATGACGTACTGCTGGACCTGGCCCGACGCCGTCCGCGTGATGCCGGTGAGCTGGCCCGGGTGCGCGGGCTGGCCGACGCCACCCGGCGCAAGCAGGAGGCGGCGATCCTGGCCTGCATTGCCGCTGCGGCGGACGAGCCGTCGGAGGCGCTGATCGGGCCCGGCCAGCCGCTGGATGCCGGCGGTCAGGCGCTGGTGGATTTGCTGACCTGCGGCCTCAAGGCGCGGGCGGCCGAGGCCGAGATCAGTGCCGGCGCCCTGGCCACGCGCAAGGATCTGGAATCACTGGTCAGCGGTGAACGCGACCTGCCGATCCTGCGGGGATGGCGGCGGGCCGCAGCTGGTGAAAGGCTGCTGGCGCTGCTGGAGGGGCGCGCGTCGTTGCGCGCCGACGGCAATGCCGTGGTGCTGGAGGAGGTTTCCGGCTAGAAAATCTGGCTAGTTCGGCAGCGCGGCCCGGATGCGGGCCTGGATGGCATCCAGGTCGCCCATGCCGTCCACCGCCTCGAACTTGCCCTGGTTCTGGTAGTACTCGATCAGCGGCTGGGTCTGGTTATCGAAGACATCCAGCCGGTTGCGGATGGTGTCCTCGTTGTCGTCCGCGCGGCCGCGCTCCAGCAGGCGCTGGACGATTTCCTCGTTGTCCACTTCCAGGTGGATGACGCCCTGCAGCGGTCGGCCGAGATTCTCCAGCATGCTGTCCAGTGCCTCGGCCTGAGCCAGGCTGCGCGGAAAGCCGTCCAGGATAAAGCCGTTTGCAGTGTCCGGCTCGTTGAGCCGGTCGCGGATCATGCCGATCACCACCTCGTCGGCCACCAGCTCGCCGGCGTCCATGGCGGCCTTGGCCTTCTTGCCGAGTTCGGTGCCGTTGGCCACGGCGGCGCGCAGCAGGTCGCCGGTGGAAATCTGCGGAACGCCGAAATCCTCGACCAGTTTCTGTGCCTGGGTGCCCTTGCCGGAGCCGGGTGCCCCGAACAACACGATTCGCATGTTGGTTCTCCTCGGAATCGACGCATGCTCTGTTTGTGGCGCCGGAACAATGGTTCCGCCGTCTTGCGCGCGCCTTCTGGAAGCCGCGCAGGCTAAACAGTGCTCGGGGGTAAGTCAATTTTCCGTGCCGGGAAACAGCGGGTATTCTTGCAACCGCCAATCCCTGAAACTTGACTGCGAGAGAGCCCCGATGACTGCCCGCAATGCCTTCTATGCCCAGAGTGGCGGCGTCACCGCCGCGATCAATGCCAGCGCCTGCGGCGTGATCGAGGCCGCCCGCGAACATCCGGACGCCATCGGCAAGGTGTATGCGGGACGCGACGGTATTGTCGGCGCGCTGACCGAAGACCTGATCGACACCAGCTGCGAATCCCCCGCGGCGGTTGCTGCCCTCAAGCACACGCCGGCCGGGGCCTTCGGGTCGGCTCGCTACAAGCTCAAGGGGTTCGACCAGAATCAGGCCGAGTACGAACGGTTGATCGAAGTGTTCAAGGCTCACGACATCGGCTACTTCTTTTACAACGGTGGCGGCGACTCCGCCGACACCTGCTTGAAGGTGAGTCAGCTGGGCGAGCAGATGGGCTATCCCATCCAGGCGATCCACATTCCCAAGACCATGGATAACGACCTGCCGCTGACCGACTGCTGTCCGGGCTTCGGCTCGGTGGCCAAATACACGGCGGTATCCATCCGCGAGGCCAGTTTCGATCTGGCCAGCATGTGCAAGACCTCCACCAAGGTGTTCATTCTGGAAGTCATGGGCCGTCACGCGGGCTGGACCGCCGCCGCCGGCGGGCTGGCCTCGGACGAGGACGGGCGTGATCCGCACATCCTGCTGTTTCCGGAAGTGACCTTCGACGAGGCCGCGTTCCTGGCCCGGGTCGACGAGTGCGTCAAGCGGGATGGCTACTGCACTATCGTTGCCTCGGAAGGGGTGCGCAACGCCGACGGGCAGTTCCTGGCCGACGCCGGCAGTACCGATGCCTTCGGCCATACGCAGCTGGGCGGCGTGGCGCCGACCCTGGCCAATCTGATCAAGGACCGGCTCGGCCACAAGTATCATTATGCGATCGCCGACTATCTGATGCGGGCGGCGCGCCACATCGCCTCGGCCACCGATATCGAGCAGGCCTATGCCGTGGGACGCGGTGCGGTGGAATACGCCGTGGCCGGCAAGTCGGGCGTGATGGTCACCATCGAGCGGGAATCCGACGATCCCTACCGCTGGTCGCTGGGTGAAGCGCCGCTGGATAAGGTGGCCAACGTCGAGCGCAAGATGCCCGCCGAGTACATCAGCGCGGACGGTTTCCATATCACCGAGGCCTGCCGTCGTTACCTGGCGCCGCTGATTGCCGGTGAGGATTTCCCGCCGTTTGTGCACGGGCTGCCGCAATACACCCGGCTGCAGAACGTGGCGGTGGAAAAGCGTACGGGGCGCTCGTTCACGGTCTGACGCGGTCTTGCCGCTGATGCGGCGTCAGTCCAGGTACTGGCGCCAGTCGTGGCCGGTATCGCCGAAGGCCAGGAAGTGCGGATTCAGCAGACTGTCGCGCTGGTTGTAGCGCAGCGGCGTGCCGGAGAGTTCCACCACCTCGCCGCCGGCCGCGGCGAGCACCGCGTGCGCGGCGCCGGTATCCCATTCCGAAGTCGGTCCCAGGCGGGGATAGAAGTCGGCTTCGCCCTCGGCGATCAGGCAGAACTTCAGTGACGAGCCCATCGCCACCGGCTCGAAATCCGGCATCCGGGTGAGCAGGGCATCCACGTCCGGCGTGCGATGCGAACTCGATACCAGCACCCGGGGCCGGGCCGGGTCCACGGTTGCCACCGACAGGGTTCGCTGAGAGCCGTCGGCCGCGCGCTTGGCGGCACCGGCCCGCGGGGCAGCCGACCAGGTGCAGTCCAGTTCCGGCGCGTGCACCACGCCCAGCACCGGCACGCTGTCCTCGATCAACGCAATGTTCACCGTGAACTGGCCATTGCGCTTGACGAACTCCTTGGTGCCGTCGAGCGGGTCGATCAGCCAGTAGCGCGACCAGACATGACGCGTGGCAGCGTCGATGTCCGCGCCTTCCTCGGATAGCTGCGGCCAGTCCGGCGTGAGGTCGCGCAGCCCCGCCGCGATCACCCGATGGGCGGCGAGATCGGCCGCCGTCAGCGGGCTGTCATCGGCCTTGTGCTCGACTTCGAACTCACCGTGGTAAACCTCGAGAATGGCGCGCCCGGCGCGCTCGGCGATGGCGATGACGTCGGGCAGTAGTGCGTCGATACGGGACATGCGGCACTGCCGTGGAAAATGAGCGGCGTATCGTACCGTCTTGAAGGTTCGGGTGGTGAGCGACTTGTTCTCAAGTGATGGCGTATGTGCCATCATTCCGGAATGGCGGCGGGTATCGTGATCGACACCAGCGTTTTCGTGGCAGCCTTGATCGGCCGTGGCGGTCCGAATCGGGAACTCCTTCGGCGCTGCCTCCAGGGCGTCTATCGGCCGCTCATGGGCAATTCGCTGATGGCAGAGTACGAAGCGGTGATCAACCGACCGGCGATATTGAAGCGCGTGCCGGCTACATCCTGGGAGGTCCAGGACCTGCTCGACGCGTTATGCGCAACAGCGGAGTGGGTGCCGATCTACTATCTTTTGCGGCCGAATCTTGTGGATGAAGGGGGCAACCACATTCTGGAGCTAGCCACGGCTGGTAACGCCCGCTGGGTGGTCACCAATAATCTGAAGGATTTCGCGGGTAGCCAGCTGCATTTGCCAGACGTCGGCATCACGACACCCGAGCAACTCCTGAAGGAGGTCTGATATGGCAACACTCACGGTGCGAATCCCCGATGACAAGCACGCGCGGTTGAAGGCGCTGGCGGCCCGCCGGCGTATCAGCGTCAACCGGCTGATCGATGAGCTGTCCACGCAGGCTCTGGCGGAGTTCGATGCGGAGAACCGGTTTCAGGCGAGAGCGGCGCGTGGCGCGGCCGACAAGGGATTGCGCGTTCTGGACAAGCTGGATCGCGAGCTTGGGTAACGTCGACTGGTCGCAGGTGGACACCGTCCTGCTGGACATGGACGGTACCCTGCTGGACCTGCATTTCGACAACCGTTTCTGGAACGAGCACCTGCCGCGCTGCTACGCGCAGGCCCGCGGGCTGGACGAGGCGGCGGCCCGCGCGGAACTGATGCCGGTGTTCGCGCAGCACGCCGGGCAGCTCAACTGGTACTGCACCGATTTCTGGAGCCGCACCACCGCGCTCGACATCATGGCGCTCAAGCAGGATCTGCGGGACCTGATTCAGCCGTTGCCCGGCACGCTGGCGTTCCTGGATGCCGTGGCGGCCGCGGGCCGGCCGGCCTGGATTGTCACCAACGCGCATCCCGACGTAGTGACCATGAAGATGGCGTGCACCGGCCTGGCGCCGCGGTTTGCCGGCATCGTCACGTCACACGACATCGGCTACGCCAAGGAGCATCCGGACTTCTGGACGGGCCTGGCCGAGCGCATCGATTTCCAGCCCGAGCGGGCGCTGTTCGTGGATGACAGTCCGGCGGTGGTGGCGGCCGCCCAGGCCTACGGCATCGGACAGGTGGTGGCGATTGCCCGGCCGGATACGCGCGGCGCGGTACGCGAGCACGCCCATCACCGGGTGGTTGACAGCGTGGCCGATATCCGGCCGGACTGACCGGCGCGATTCAGCGGCGGCCGCCCCCGCTACGGCGGCGATCGCCGCCACGCCCGCCGTTGCCGCCGCTGCGCCGCCGTGGTCCACCCCGGGGTTTGCGCGGCCGCGGCGCGGGGCGCTCGATATCGTGGGCGTAGTAGTCCGAGGGGGCCACTTCGGAATCGATCTTGTGACCCATGTACTTCTCGATGTCGGGCAGCGAGTACACGTAGGTCTCGCAGGCCAGCGAGATGGCATCGCCCTCGGCGCCGGCCCGGGCGGTCCGGCCGATGCGGTGGACGTAATCCTCGGCGTCCTGGGGCAGGTCGTAATTGAATACGTGCGACACCGCCGGGATGTGCAGCCCGCGGGCCGCCACATCGGTGGCCACCAGTACCGGCAGCTTGCCGTCCTTGAAATCGTCGAGCAGGCGTTCGCGCTTCTTCTGCGGCACGTCGCCGGACAGAGTGGCGGCCTGGATGCCGTTGGCGTTTAGGGTGTCCTCGACTTTCTCGGCCTCGCGCTTGGTGTTGATGAACACCAGCGTGCGGGTCGGGTCGATGCGCCGCAGCAGACCCAGGAACAAAGGCAACTTGTCCTCGCGGCTGACGTGGTAGAGCTTCTGGCGAATCGCCTTGACGTTGACCGTATCGGTATCGGTCTTGATCAGCTGCGGGCTGTTCATGTGCTCGTAGGCCAGCTCCATCACCCGATGCGAGAGGGTGGCCGAGAACAGCATGTTCAGGCGATTGGCCGGCGGTGGCATGCGCCGGAACATGAAGCGGATGTCGTCGATGAAGCCCAGGTCGAACATGCGGTCGGCCTCGTCGAGCACCGCCACCTCGATCGCCTTCAGGGTGTAGATCTTCTGCTTCCAGTAGTCGATCAGCCGGCCCGGCGTGCCGATGAGGATATCCACCCCGTCGGCGATAGCCTGCCGCTGGGTGTCGTAGCCGGTGCCGCCGTAGCACACCACCAGCTTCAGCCCGCTGTGCTTGCCCAGGCCCTCGGCATCCTTGTGGATCTGGATTGCCAGTTCGCGGGTGGGGGCGAGAATCAGCGCGCGCGGCTGGCTGGCGGTCTGCGGCGCGTGATCGGGCGGATCCGGCGCATTCGCCAGCAGCCGATGCATGGTGGCGAGCAGGAACGCCGCCGATTTGCCGGTGCCGGTCTGGGCCTGGCCGGCCACATCCTCGCCCTTCAGGGCTCGCGGAATGGTATCCGCCTGGATCGGCGTACAATGCGTGAAGCCGAGTTCCCCGGCTGCTCGGGACAGCGAAGGATCGAGGCCGAGGGAGTCAATGGAAACGTCTGTCAGCAGCCGGGAATCAGTCATGTGGGGGCTTCTCGTCACCGGTACGCGCCCGCATGCCGAGGCGGGTGTCGTCGCTCGGGGTTGAAATACGCCGAATAATGGGCTCCAATACGAATAACGCCCGCCGCGCCGGCGGGCCGCTTCCGCCATAAAGTCGCGTATTCGGCCCTGGACGGGAACTGTTCCCGCCGATTCGCCCGACATCATAACAGTTTGATCATTCGGGGTTGTGCCCCCACATTCGGTTGTGGCGCCATTACCCGTACCCCCGGCGCGATACCGATTCCCATTGTCCTGCAAGCCATGAGGACGCAAGCGAATGAGTGAAAACATAGTCAAGGTCACCGATGACAGTTTCGATCAGGATGTGCTGGGCGCCGATACGCCCGTGCTGGTCGACTACTGGGCAGAATGGTGCGGCCCGTGCAAGATGATTGCGCCGGTGCTCGACGAGATTGCCGACGAGTACGAAGGCAAGCTCCGCATTGCCAAGCTCAACATCGACGAAAACCCGAACACGCCGCCCCGCTACGGTATTCGTGGCATTCCCACGCTGATGCTGTTCAAGGGTGGCGAAGTCGAGGGCACCAAGGTCGGCTCGTTGTCCAAGACCCAGTTGACCGAGTTCCTCGACGGCCACATCGGCTGAATCGACTTTCCGGCCGCCGGCCCCGCCGGCGGCCGTCATGCTCTCTCCCCGCGACTGACATATCCCGAAACCGGCCCCGCGGCCGTTTCCACCACTAGACGGAACTGCCAAGTGTCCGACCAGAAGATCGAAGAACGTCCCGGCTTTGACGATAGCGTCGAGGCTTCCGGCGGCCCCGCCCGCGGCAAGAACAACAACGGCGGTGGCGGCGATGGCGGCCCGCGCAAGCCCCGGCGGCGCCGCGGCGACAAGCGCGGCGGCGGTGGCGGTGGCGGCGGCAACCGCGGCAACGGCGGCAACGGCAATCGTCGGGGCGGCAATAACAACAACGGGAACAACAATAACGGCAACCGCAATCCCAATCGCGATCCCAACCAGGGCGGCGATTTCGATTTCGACGAGGAAGAGCTGGCCGCCTACGAGGAAGAGGACGACAACGACGATCGCCCGGTGATCAACCTCACCGAGCTCAAGCGCAGTACGGGCGCCGAACTGATGACCATGGCCCAGGACCTGGGCATCGAGAACATCTCGCGCACCCGCAAGCAGGACCTGATCTTCACCATCCTCAAGGCCCGCGCCAAGCTGGGTGAACGCATCCACGGCGACGGCGTGCTGGAAATCCTGTCCGACGGCTTCGGTTTCCTGCGCAGCGCCGACGCCTCCTACATGGCCGGTCCGGACGACATCTACGTCTCGCCCTCGCAGATCCGCCGCTTCAACCTGCGTACCGGCGATACCGTCACCGGCCGCGTGCGTCCGCCCAAGGATTCCGAGCGCTACTTCGCGCTGCTCAAGGTCGATCAGATCAACTACGAGCCGCCGGAGAAATCCAAGGGCAAGGTACTGTTCGAGAATCTGACGCCGCTGTTCCCGCAGGACCGGCTGGGTCTGGAGATTGGCAACGGCTCCACCGAGGACATCACCGCCCGGACCATCGACCTGGTGGCGCCGGTCGGCAAGGGCCAGCGCGGCCTGATCGTGTCGCCGCCCAAAGCCGGCAAGACCATGATCCTGCAGAACGTGGCCCAGTCCATCGCCCACAATCACCCGGACTGCTATCTGATCGTGCTGCTGATCGACGAGCGGCCCGAGGAAGTCACCGAGATGGAACGCTCGGTGCGCGGTGAGGTGGTGTCATCCACTTTCGACGAACCCGCCGCCCGCCACGTCCAGGTGGCCGACATGGTGATCGAGAAGGCCAAGCGGCTGGTCGAGCACAAGGTGGACGTGGTGATCCTGCTGGACTCCATCACCCGTCTGGCCCGCGCCTACAACACCGTGGCGCCTTCGTCCGGCAAGGTGCTCACCGGTGGCGTGGATGCCAATGCGCTGCAGAAGCCCAAGCGCTTCTTCGGTGCTGCCCGCAATGTGGAAGAGGGTGGCAGCCTCACCATCATCGCCACCGCCCTGGTGGAGACCGGCTCCAAGATGGACGAGGTGATCTACGAGGAGTTCAAGGGCACCGGCAACCTGGAAGTGCACCTGGAGCGTCGCATCGCCGAGAAGCGCGTCTACCCGGCAATCAACCTCGGCCGTTCCGGCACCCGCCGCGAGGAACTCATGGTCGACCCGGTCGAACTGCAAAAGATCTGGGTACTGCGCAAGCTGCTGCACGGCATGGACGACCTGGCCGGCATGGAGCTGCTCATCGACCGGATGAAGCAGACCAAGACCAATGCCGAGTTCTTCGAGTCGATGAAGCGGCAGTAGACCACGTTCCGCATCGAGTGGCGCCATGAATGGCGCTCCGACCGCAAGCGCTAACGGGAGGGAAGAAGAAGCAACCCCACTCGGATGTGGCAGCTCTTGATTCCCGTCGGGACGAGCCGAGCACTGCAGGGCGGCGAGGTTCCCGGCCCGAAGGGGCGCGCCCAGGACGGGCGCGCGGTTTTCGCCGGGTCAGGGATGACCCGTCGAAACACCCCCTCGCCGACCGAAGCGCACAGGGCATCCTGCCTCGAACCCCGTTCGAGGCAGGGCTCGCCCGCCGGAAGCGTTTCTTTGGTGACTTTCTTGTCGCACAAGAAAGACACCCGGCCCGCTTCAGCGGGGCGGAATCTTAATTCCTTAATGCGATTCGGAAATTGGGCAGGCGCCATGAATGGCGCCCTACGGCTCCGTGTTCGCTTACCGTCGAAGCCGACGATGCAACCCCCGATGAACCAGCAACCCCAGCACCGCCAGGGGCAAGGCGGTAACCGCCCACTGCACCGCAATCGCCCCGAACAGCACCGGTGCTCGCATCATCGTCGACATCAGCGACTCCTGGTAATAGAAGAACCACTGGTGCTCGGCGGGGAATATCCAGACATGCAGGTGGTAGAACACCGTCGTGGGGCCGGCGATGACCAGCAGGGCCGTTACGGCGGCGGCGATCACGCCGGCGCCGGTGGCCAGCGATCGCCAGGTCGGCAGTGCCCAGCGGCGGTGGAGGATCAGGCCGCCCAGTAGCGGGGTCAGCACCACCGCGGTCCAGCCCGCAACGCGGAACAGCCCGACCAGCCAGGCCACGTCCTCCAGATGCTGAACCTCGGGTGGTCGCAGCAGGCGGCCGAGGGGCCGTCCGCCCGGGGCATGGTAGGTCAGGCCGGCGAGACGATCGGGGTCGCGGTTGATGGCGATGACGATTTCCTCGAACAGCCGGATCCGCTCGGCCTCGGTGGTCTTTTCGAAACCCTGACGATAGCGGTTCTGCGGTCCGAATTCGGCGATGTTGTCATCCAGGCCAACCGCCTCATGCCAGAACCCGTAGCTGAACCCGGCGGACGACCAGGCCAGCCAGGTCAGCCAGAACGCGGCCAGCAGAAGGCTGAAGATGAAGGTGCCCCAGCCGATGGCGCGCGCGGCGCGCCGGGGTTCAGGCGGGCGTGCCATCGCCCCCGAACAGCCGCTTGGCCAGGGCGACCCGATCGCCTGCCTGATCCGGGATCGTTTCCAGCGCTTCCACCGCCCGCAGGCGCTTCAGCAGTCCGGCCTGGTTGGCGATCTGGATGGCCAGGCCGGGTCGCGCGTTGTACTCCAGCACCAGCGGACCATGATCGCGATCCAGCACCACGTCGACCCCGAGATAGCCCAGCTTGGTGAGGTCGTAGGAACGGGCGGACAGTTCCAGCAGCAGATCCCAGTCCGGGATTTCGATCGATCGGATGGAGCGACCGGAATCCGGATGTTCGTTGATTACCCGGTTGAGCCAGACGCCATCGAGCGTCCGCCCCGTAAGCAGGTCCACGCCGGCCCCGACCGCACCTTGGTGCAGATTGGCCTTGCCGTCGGACTGACGGGTGGGCAGGCGCACCATGGCAGCTACGGGCACCCCGCGGAACACGATGGTGCGAATGTCGGGTACCCCCTGATGACTCACGGCATCGAACACCGGATGCGGCTTGACCCGGTATTCGATCATCGCCTTGTCGGGCAGGCCGCCCAGGCTGTACATGCCCGACAGGATGTTGGACACGAAGTGCTGGATGTCGTCGTCGGTGGCGACCACGCCGGATGCCCGGATGTAACGCCCGGCGCGGCGCCCGGCGATCACCATGATGCCGTTGCCGCCGGAACCCTGGGCGGGTTTGATCACGAAATCCGTGCGTCCGCCCAGCATGTCCGCCAGGTCGCGGACCTGATGTTCGATTTCGATCACGCCCAGCAGCTCGGGCACCGCGATGCCGGCGTCCATGGCCAGTTGCTTGGTGCGCAGCTTGTCGTCCACCAGCGGATAGAAGCGCCGCTGGTTGTAACGCATGATGTAGTCGCCGTTGCGCTGGTTCATGCCCAGCAGCCCCTGGCGGCGCAGCGTCCAGGGCATGATCAGCGGCGGATTCCGGCGGGCCAGCCGGCGCATCAACCGGAGGCGGCTCATCAGCGCCACGGTCGTCAGCCCTTGCGGCCGGACAGCGACGAGCGGAATCGTCGCAGCTCGGACAGTCGATAGCCGGTGTAGCGCCCCATCAACAGCGTGGCGGCCAGCAGCACCAGCAGTAGTTCCGGGAACACGAACGTCAGGTAACTCAGCAGCGGGTCCGCCATCACCAGATAACCCAGGGCGGCCACGAACAGGCTGCCGAGGCCGGCCAGCAGCGCTTCCTGCGGCCCGGACTCGTCCCAGGTGACCGACATGCGTTCGATGGTCATGGCCAGGATCACCATCGGGAACAGGGCGATCGACAGCCCGCGATCGAGCCCCAGCTTGTGGCTGACCACCGACACACCGGCCATCAGCAGGATCACGATGATCACCACCGAGGCCAGTCTGGGCACCAGCAGCAGCTTCAGCTTCTCCAGATAGAAGCGGATCATCACGCCCAGCGCCACCAGCGTGGAGAACAGGATGATGCCCCAGATCAGCTTGGTTTCCCGGAACGCCAGGGCGATCAGGATGGGCATGAAGGTGCCGAAGGTCTTGATGCCGATGAAGTTGCGCATCAGCACCACCACGAACACGCCCAGCGGCACCGTCAGAAGAATTTTGTAGACGTTCTGGGTGGATACCGGCAGCGACAGCAGCGAGAACTCCAGCAGTCCTGAATTCAGCAGCCGCGCCCGCTGCTGTGCCACGCTCATCACTTCGCGTGACGAGCGGCTGATGGCGAAGGTCAGCTCGGGTTTGCTCGCATTTTCCGCCTGGGTAAGCGCAATGTCGCCCGTGGTCCAGGCCAGCACGTTGTCGGGGAAGCCGCTGGCGCCCGTCGCCGGGTTGAAGGCCACCCAGCCGTCACCGTTATGCACCTCCAGCCAGGGTTCGAGTTCGGTCTCGCGGGTGCTGTCCTGCAGCACCAACACGTGGACCACACGGCTGGGGATGCGGGCGCCGGCCAGCACATGCCGGATTTCGGCCACGCGTTCGGCCGGTGTGCCGAGTTCCTCCCGTAGCAGGCTGACGTTTTCGTTCGGCGTCGGGTCATTGAACTGCTGTAGCAGCTCGCGGGTGAACGAGACAATATCCGCCGACTGATTGCGCACGCCGTCAAGGAGCGAGAATACCGCGGAACGCTCCGGCTCGGGGTAATCCGGCACCTCCGGATAGCGCGGCTTGGGTAGGGTGCGGTCACGGTTGTTCTCGGCATCCTCGGCTAGCACCACGCGGTAATAAAGTGTCTGGCCGCCGCGCACATTGCGGGCGGCCCACAGGGCTTCGCGATTGACGCCGCTGGTTTCCGTGGCCAGGCCGAATCCGCCGGAGACGAAGTCCTCGTCCAGCATGGAAAAGCCCGGCGGTTTGTAAGGAATGCGGGCGGAAATCTTGGCCGAGCGGCCCTGGCCCTGGAACTGTACCCGGGCCTCCACGACCCAGACCTCCGTCTGCCCCGATGGACTGATCGGCAGCCCCAGCCGTTCCACCTTGTACAGGCAGGTGCCGATACCGATGACGGCAAGGGCCAGCGCCAGCAGCTTGACGTGCAGATCCTTCATCGCGGATAGGTCATGGCTGTCGGGATCACCGGTTCCGGATCAGGTACCAATGTCCTCGTCGTCCTCGCGACCCTCTTCGCGCGACACGGGGGAGTCGTCGTCACAGGACGGCTCGTGCAGAAAGGTTGCCGTCACGTCCAGCAGCCCGAGATGCTGAATGGTGCGGCGGCCGATCAGCAGCGGATAGTTCATGTCGTCGCGGTTCTCCAGCGAGAACTGCTCTTCGTAGATGCGCTGGCCCATGCACAGCTTCATCAGCACGACGGGCCGGCGCTCGGTGCCGCCGGCGCCGCGGATTTTCACGTTGCGGAACAGCGGCCGCTCGTAAGTGCGGGTGACGGTTTCGTCCTTGTTCGTGTCTTCGACGTCGACGGTGAAGCGCACCCAGTCCTCGTCGTCTTTCTCGAAGCGCTCGATGTCCCGGGCATGCATCGATGAAGTCAGGGCCCCGCTGTCCAGCTTGGCCTTGATTTCCACGCCCCAGGGCTCGATCTCGGCCTTTTCGACCCAGCCGAAGATGCGGGCATGTTCGGTTTTCTCGCGGGCCTGGGTGGCCCCCGTGACGATGGACAGTGCCAGAGCGGCGGTCAGCAGGGCGGGCAGTCGCATTCGGTGGTCTCCTGTACTGGGTGCAAGGCGCGGCATCTTTCAGGAATCCGCTGGTCCCGGCGTCTCCCCGCCCCTCGTAACGCTGCGCCGGAGGGCACGATAGCCGATGTCCGTGCGGTATTGCACGCCCGGCCAGGTGATCCCGGCCACGCGGCGGTAGGCACGGGCCTGGGCCGCGGCCACGTCCGAATCCAGCGCGCACACGCACAGCACCCGGCCGCCGGCCGTCTCCACGCCGTGCTCGCCGGTTGCCGTGCCGGCGTGGAAAACCTTGGTATCCGGTTCGCTGGCGACATCGAGGCCGTCGATGTGATCGCCCTTGTCGTACCGGCCGGGATAGCCGCCGGCTGCCATGACCACGCCCAGACAGGGGCGAGGGTCCCAGTCGGCCGTGATCCGGTCGAGCCGGCCGTCGAGGGCCGCATCGATGATCTCGACCAGGTCACTGCGCAGCCGCATCAGCAGCGGCTGGGTTTCCGGGTCGCCCATGCGGGCATTGAATTCCAGCACCCGGCAACTGCCGTCCGGGGCCACCATCAGCCCGGCGTAGAGAAACCCGGTGAAGCGCCGGCCCTCGGCGGCCATGCCGGCCACGGTAGGGCGCATCACCTGCTCGAGAATGGTCTCGGCGACGGCGTCGGTGACCACCGGGGCCGGGGAGTAAGCGCCCATGCCGCCGGTGTTGGGGCCGAGGTCCCCATCCAGCGCCGCCTTGTGGTCCTGGGAACTGGCCAGCGGCAGGATGTGTTCGCCATCCACCAGCGCGATGAAGCTGGCTTCCTCGCCGACCAGGAAATCCTCCACCACCACGCGCTTGCCGGAATCCCCGAAGGCCTGACCGGAGAGCATGTCGTTGACCGCCGCCACGGCGGTGTCGACGTCCTCGGCCAGAATCACGCCCTTGCCGGCGGCCAGGCCGTCCGCCTTGACCACGATCGGCGCGCCCCGTTCGTGGATGTAAGTCGCCGCTTCATCGGCGTTATCGAATACCCCGTAGTCCGCAGTGGGGATCCGGTGGCGGGCGAGAAAGTCCTTGGTGAAGGCCTTGCTCGATTCCAGCTGGGCCGCCGCCTTTGTGGGGCCGAAACAGCGCAGCCCGGCGGCGCTGAATGCATCCACGATGCCTGCTGCCAGCGGGGCTTCGGGCCCGACGATGGTCTGGTACACGGATTCGTGACGGGCGAGCTCGAGCAGGCCGTCGATGTCGGTGTCGGCCACCGCCACGTTCTCCACCCCGGGCTCCAGTGCGGTCCCGGCGTTGCCCGGCGCCACCAGTACCCGGTTCACCCGTGGCGACTGGGCGGCTTTCCAGGCAAGCGCATGTTCGCGGCCGCCGCCGCCGACGATCAGAATCGTGTTGTCTGCCATGGAATCCGGGCTTGGAAAGCGGGCGGCGCGGATATTAGCAGCAACCGGGCGGTGGCCCCAGCAGCGGCAAGCCGTCATCCAATGGTCATACTAGTGTCATGGAGACGTCAGACCCCGGGGCTAGCCTTCGGGGCATGACCCGATCCGCGAGGCCGAGATCATGACCGAGACCAGCGATAACAACCGCCCCGGTTACCGGACCATCTGGATTTCCGACGTGCATCTGGGCACCGCCGGTTGCCAGGCCGAGCGGCTGACGCAGTTTCTCAAGGACAACCAGTGCGACACGCTGTATCTGGTGGGAGACATCATCGATGGCTGGCGTCTGCATAATCACTTCTACTGGCCGCAGACGCACACCAACGTCATCCGCAAGATACTGACCAAGTCCAAGCGTGGCACGCAGGTGTACTACGTCACCGGCAACCATGACGACTTCCTGCGCAAGTTCGTGGATTACGAGCTGCGGCTGGGCAATGTGCACGTGGTCAACGACGTGGTGCATGAAACCGCCGACGGCCGGCAGCTGTTCGTCATCCACGGCGACCTGTTCGACGTGGTCACCCGGTACCACAAGTGGGTGGCGCTGGTCGGCGACGCCGCCTACACCTCGCTGTTGCGGGCCAATCGCTACGTCAACTGGGCCCGGGCGCGTCTGGGCTATCCGTACTGGTCGCTGTCGGCGTTCGCCAAGCAGCGGGTCAAGACCGCGGTGAACTTCATCTCCGAGTTCGAGAAGGCGGTGGCCCACGAATGCCTCCGCCGGGGCTTCGATGGCGTGGTCTGCGGTCACATCCACCATGCCGAGATCAAGAATCTTGAGGGCGTGACCTACTACAACTCCGGCGACTGGGTGGAATCCTGCACTGCGCTGGTCGAGCACCACGACGGTCACATGGAAATCCTGCACTGGGCGGACGCCGAAGACGCCCACCACAACGTGACCCCGCTGCGCGTCGCCTGACCGGCTTGCAGTGTCTCGGACCACCGCCGACACTGCCGGCATGAGTGATGACGTGGAAACGCTCGCCGAGGGACGCTTCCTGCGGCTCTCGCGGCGGGGACGGTGGGAGTACGTGTCGCGGGTCAATGCGGCCGGCGCCGTCCACATCCTGGCGATTACCCCCGACGATGAACTGCTGATGGTGGATCAGTACCGCGTGCCCATGGGCGGTCGGGTGCTGGAGTTGCCCGCCGGTATCGTCGGCGATGCGGACGGCGGGGCTGACGACACCCCGGAAAGGGCGGCCGTGCGCGAGTTGATCGAGGAAACCGGCTATCGCCCCGCCCGCGTGGAACGGCTCTACCGAGGCCCGTCCTCGCCGGGAATGGCCTCGGAGCTGGTCACCGTGGTGCGCGCGTTCGATCTGGAACGCGTGGGCGAGGGCGGCGGCCTCGACGACGAGGACATCCGGGTGCTCCACGTGCCGCTGGGCGAGGTGCGCGGCTGGCTGGCCGACCAGGTGGCGGCCGGCCGTACGGTGGACCACAAGGTCTACGCCGCGCTGTTCTTTCTCACCACGTCGCTCAGGTCCTGAATCGCCGCCGGGTCGCCGGCTTCGGTGGCCACGCACAACGCGTAACCGTCCGGCGCCGGCGGGCGTGACAGCCGGAACCGGCGGTGGTCGAGCCGCGCGGCGTCGGCCTCGACGCGCACCGCCGCCAGGCGGCGGGGCCCGACCAGCCCGGTCGCCTTGATAACCGCCTCGCGCGCGGTCCAGCTGGTGAAGAACATCGCCGGGTCGTGCTCCGCCGCGGCGTTTTCCTCGAGTGAGAGCAGCCGCAGAACCCGCAGTGTCCGCAGCGGCCGGATACGTTCGATATCCACCCCGATGGCGCCCACCGCGCTCACCGCGCAAACCGCATAGTCCCCCGCATGGCTTAGGCTGATAGCGGGGCCGCCGGGCATTGCCAGCCGCCCGTCTCGGCGCGTCAGCGCGGCAAGCTCGATCGGCCAGCCGTCGTGAACGGCCGCGGCCGCCAGCAGGCGCAGCCCGTCCTCGCTCTGCCGGCGGGCGTGTGCGCTGCGCATGGCGTCCAGACGATCGCGCAGCGGGGCCGACAGCGCCGCCCGCCAGGCCGCGGATACGGGCGGCAGGTCACGGCGGTCCAGCAGATACAGTCCTGCCTTGCGGCTCACGCGCCCTGCCAGGCCTGCTCGGTCAGCTCGTTGAGCAGCCGGCCCAGGCGCTCGGTCTCGGTGTCGACATCCGCATCGGGGCTGATGGTCTGCGGCGGCCCCAGCGCGATGCGCAGACGGGCGAACGGCTTGGGAATCAGCGTGCCGTCCCAGGTACGCAACTGCCAGTAGCCGTCGAGCGCGCAGCCCACCGGCAGTACCGCCGCCCCCGTACGCCGCGACAGGATCACCGCGCCGGCCTTGAACTGCTGCGCCGGCCCGCTGGGGCCATCCGCGAATACCACCGGCGACGTGTCCTCTTCCAGAGCCTTGGCCATGGCCCACAACGCCTCACGGCCGGACCGGGTGGACGACCCGCGCATCACCGCCGCCCCGTGCAGCCGCGCCACCCGGGCGATGAATTCGCCTTCCCGGGACGGGCTGATCAGAAAGCCCACCCGCATGGCCAGGCGCTGCCAGGTCAGCAGGTAGATGCCGCTGACCAGTTCCGCCTGATGCCAGGCGCAGGCGATCACCGGGCCCTCGCGGCGCGCGGTTTCGAGATGACCGCTGCCGGCGACCACCTGGATGCGGCAGGTCAAGCGCACCAGCCGGATATAGGCCGACGCCACCCGCGCCAGCAGGCTGATCTTCAGGCTCTGCCAGACAGTCAGGTTGGCCCGCAGGCTGCCGTCCGGGTTGCGGAGAAAGGGCTCGCGATCGCTCATTGGCGAGGGAAGGGTCGTGATGCATGCCGGTCCGGTAGTATCGCCGATCGACCGGTCGTCCCGCACGGATTGAAACCGCGCGCCGGCGATCGCAGATTTGCCACTGATTACGGGAATTCATCCGCGCATGCTTCGAACGCACGACGGCGGGTCGCTCGCCCTGCTGACCGACCTCTACCAGCTCACCATGGCCTACGCTCACTGGCGCACGGCCGACCCCGAGCGCGAGGCGGTGTTCAACCTGTTCTTTCGCGAGGCCCCGTTCGGGCAGGACTTCGCACTCGCCTGCGGCCTGGCGGACGTGCGCGACTACCTGGCCGACTTCCGTTTCGCGCCGGATGACATCGACTACCTGCGTACCCTGACCGACGCCCGCGGCGGCCGATTGTTCGATTCCGCGTTTCTGGACTACCTGGCAGCCCTGCGTTTTACCGGCGACGTGGAGGCAGTGCCCGAGGGCACGGCGGTGTTTCCCCGCGAACCCATGCTGCGGGTCCGCGCGCCCATCCTGCAGGCGCAGTTGCTGGAAACCGCGCTGCTCAACCTGGTCAATTTCCCCACCCTGATCGCCACCAAGGCCGCCCGCATGGCGGCCGCGGCCGCGGGTGACCCGGTGCTGGACTTCGGCCTGCGCAAGGCCCACGGGCCGCAGGCCGGGGTGATCGCCGCACGGGCGGCCTACATCGGCGGCTGTGCGGGCACGGCCAACGTGCTGGCGGGAAAGCTTTACGGCATCCCCGTACGCGGCACGCACGCCCACAGCTGGGTGATGGCCTTCGACGATGAACTGGATGCCTTTCTGCGCTATGCCGAGGCTCTGCCGGATAACTGCATCTTCCTGGTGGATACCTACGACACGCGCGCCGGCGTCGACAATGCCATCGCCGCCGGAAGGCAGCTGCGCGAACGCGGCCACGAGATGCTGGGTATCCGCCTGGACTCCGGCGATCTCGGGAACCTGGCCCGCGAGGCCCGGGCGAAGCTTGATGCGGCCGGATTCCCGGACGCCCGCATCGCCGCCAGTTCCAGCCTGGACGAGCACCGCATCGCGGAGCTGAAGCAGGGTGGTGCGCCGATCGTGCTCTGGGGGGTGGGAACGAAGCTCACCACCGGCGCGCCGGATGGCGCCCTCGACGGCGTCTACAAGCTGGGGGCGATCCGCGACGATGCCGGCCGCTGGCGCCAGTGCGCCAAGCGGTCGGATACGGTCGAAAAACAGACCCTGGCCGGCAGTCTGCAGGTGCGCCGCTTTCTCGATGGCGACGGCCGGCCGCTGGCCGACTGGCTTTACGACGACGAGGTGGTCGGGGCCGACTTCCTGGCCGGCCGGCTGCTGGCAGGCGGCGAGGCCCGCGGGTTGCCGCCCGCCGCGGCAACGCGGGATCTGTTGCAGCCACTGATCCGTGCCGGCCAGCCCGTGGGAGCCCCGCCCGACCTGCACGCCATCCGCGAACACGCCACGAGTGAATGCTCGGCGTTTGCCGCTGTCACAGACTACGAGGTCGCACTGGAGGCGCGGCTGGCCGATGCGCAGGGAGATACGTGATGGCAACAGAGGCGCTGATTCTGGTCGATATCCAGAACGATTTTCTGCCCGGCGGGGCGCTGGCGGTCCCCGAGGGCGACGCTGTGATACCGGTGGTCAATCGCCTGCAACCCGGCTTCGATATCGTCGTGGCATCACAGGACTGGCATCCGGCCGATCATCTGTCCTTCGCCAGTCAGCACGAGGCTCTGGCCCCGTTCGACGTGACCGAAGTGGATGGCCTGACCCAGATTCTATGGCCTGATCATTGCGTCCAGGGATCGCATGGCGCGGAATTCGCGCCCGATCTGAACATGGGCTGTGTGGACGCGGTCTTCCGTAAGGGCACGGACCGCCGTATCGATAGCTACAGCGCCTTTCATGACAACGGCCACCGCAAGGCCACCGGCCTGGCCGACTGGCTGCGGGCCCGCGACGTGACCGCGGTGACCCTGGCCGGTCTGGCCGCGGATGTCTGCGTGTACTTCACCGCGATGGATGCGGTGGATGAAGGCTTTGCCACCCGGCTGGTGTCCGACGGCACCCGCGGCGTGGACCTGCAGCCCGGCGATGTGGACAGCGCGTTTGAACGCATGCGCGCCGCCGGGGTCGAGATTGTCACCAGCGAGCGGCTTGCCGGCCACTGAGCCAGCCGCGCCGAACCCGCCCGACACGAGTTGAACGCCATGCCCGATGCCGAGTTGCAGGTTGACCAGACTCTTACGGATACCGGCCGCATCACGCTCAGCCCGATTGCGGCGGTGATCCATGTCCAGTGCGGTGGCGAAGCCATTGCCCGCTCCGAACAGGCCCTGGAGTTGCGAGAGACCGGCTATCCGCCGGTGATCTACGTGCCCATCGCCGATGTCCAACCCGGCGTGCTTGGGCACAACCCCGCGACCAGTCACTGCCCGTTCAAGGGCGACGCCCGCTACTACGACGTAACGGTGGGCGAGCAGGCCCTGCCCAACGCCGCCTGGCATTATCCCGATCCCAGGCCGGAACTGGCGGCCATTGCCAACTGCGTGGCCTTCTATCCCGACCCTATCGTGATCTGGCGGGAATAGGCTGTCGCCGTAGCCGCGGTGAGTGCCCGGCATCGGTGCCATACCCCGATGCCGTGAACAGCCCGCCCCGCCGGTGCAGCGGCGCAGTCGCGCATGTTCTAATAAAGCCATTCACGCCACTGGTCGACCGCTCATGAGTGCTCCCGCTTCCCGCATTTCCCAGGACCTGATGGACCGAACCGGCAGCCTGACCACCGAGGTCACGCAGCCGCTGCCCGGGTCGCAACGCGTTCACGTGGCGGGTTCCCGGCCGGACATCCGGGTGCCCATGCGCCAGGTCGCCCAGGCCGACACCCCGGCCACCTTCGGCATCGAGAAGAACCCGGCGATCACGGTTTACGACACCAGCGGGCCGTACACCGACCCGGACGTCGAGATCGACCTCACCGCCGGCCTCAAGCCGCTGCGCGCCGACTGGATCGCCGAGCGGGGCGACACCGAGCGCCTGGCCGATTTTTCCTCCGAATACGGGCGCCAGCGCCACGCCGACAACGCCCTGGACCACCTGCGCTTCCCGTCGCCGCCCAGGCCGCTGCGGGCGAAGGCCGGCGCCAACGTCAGCCAGATGCACTACGCCCGGCAGGGCCTTATCACGCCGGAGATGGAGTTCGTGGCGATCCGGGAAAACGCCCGCATCGACGAAATCCGCGACTCGCGCCTGCTGCGTCGGCACCCGGGCCAGGGCTTCGGCGCCAACCTGCCGGAGACCGTCACGCCGGAATTCGTGCGCGACGAGATCGCCGCCGGCCGCGCCATCATTCCCAATAACATCAACCACCCCGAATCCGAGCCGATGATCATCGGCCGCAATTTTCGGGTGAAGATCAACGCCAACATGGGCACCTCGGCGGTTTCCAGTTCCATCGCCGAGGAAGTGGAGAAGATGGTCTGGTCGGCCCGCTGGGGCGGCGACACCATCATGGACCTGTCCACCGGCAAACACATCCACGAAACCCGCGAGTGGATCATCCGCAACTCGCCGGTGCCGGTGGGCACGGTGCCCATCTACCAGGCGCTGGAAAAGGTCGATGGCAAGGCGGAAGCCCTCACCTGGGAGCTGTTCCGCGACACCCTGATCGAGCAGGCCGAGCAGGGGGTGGACTACTTCACCATCCACGCCGGCGTGCGGCTGCCGTTCGTGCCCATGACCGCCAAGCGCATCACCGGCATCGTCTCCCGCGGCGGCTCGATCATGGCCAAGTGGTGCCTGGCCCACCATCGCGAGTCCTTCCTGTACGAGCACTTCGAGGACATCTGCGACATCATGGCCGCCTACGACGTGGCCTTCTCGCTGGGCGACGGTCTGCGTCCGGGCTCGATTGCGGATGCCAACGACGAGGCCCAGATGGCCGAGTTGAAAACGCTCGGCGAACTCACCGAAATCGCCTGGAAACATGACTGCCAGGTGATGATCGAGGGTCCCGGCCACGTGCCCATGCAACTGATCAAGGAAAACATGGACGCCGAGCTGGACGCCTGCAACGAGGCGCCGTTCTATACCCTCGGCCCGCTTACCACCGATATCGCCCCGGGCTACGACCACATCACGTCGGCCATCGGCGCCGCCCAGATCGGCTGGTACGGCACCGCCATGCTCTGCTACGTCACCCCCAAGGAGCACCTGGGCCTGCCCAATCGGGATGACGTGCGCGAGGGCATCATTACCTACAAGATTGCCGCCCACGCCGCGGATCTCGCCAAGGGTCACCCCGGCGCCCAGATTCGTGACAACGCGCTGTCAAAGGCCCGTTTCGAGTTCCGCTGGGAAGACCAGTTCAACCTGGCCCTGGACCCGGACCGCGCCCGCGGCTACCACGACGAGACCCTGCCCAAGGACAGTGCCAAGGTCGCCCACTTCTGCAGCATGTGCGGTCCCAAGTTCTGCTCCATGCGTATCTCCCAGGAAGTCCGCGAATTCGCCGCCGAGCGCGGCATCGAAACGCCCGAGGATGCGCTGGAAGCCGGTCTGACCGAAAAGGCCGAGGAATTCGTCGAAACCGGCGGCGAAATCTATCGCTGAGCGGCCGCGAGGCCACGCTTATTTAACGAATCGAGTGGTTGCGGTGAGGCGGTAAATGGGTTGCCAGCCTTTGCCGCCCTCGAACAAGCTGATCCTGCGGCCCCCAATCGAGATCGAGGCGCAACAGATTGTCATCGTCCTGGCGGTCCGTCGTTGCTGAGATCACAACAACTATCAGGCTGGCTATCGACAACAAAGCCCGGGTCGTGATCCGGCGTCAGTAAACGGCAGGATTTGCTCAATGGGATCGCAGCCGGCACCGCCGCTGAATTCGACACAACCCGATCGAACAACTGGCCTCAGCACCGCCTTCGTGGCCCTGGCGGCGCTGTGCTGGGGAATATCCGGCGGCATCGGCGGCATCCTGATGGCGGATGGCTGGAGTGCGTTCGTGGTGGCTTCCTACCGGGGCGCGATCGGGCTGCTATTCGTGCTGGGCTGGCTGGCGTTGCGGCCGCGGGGCAGTGGCCTGACCAGTGGCCGGTTGTGGTTCTGGTCGGTGGTTGCCGGCCTGGGCGTGGCGGGCAACTTTTCGTTCTATTTCGTGAGTATCGGGGAGGGCAGCGTCGCGGTGGCGGCGACGCTGATGTATTGCGCGCCCGTATTCGTCTACCTGGTGTCGTTCGCGCTCAAGCTGGAGCAGGCTACGCCCCTGAAGTGGGCGGCAATCGCGATGGTGATGGTCGGGATCGTCCTGCTCACGGGTATTTACGACATCGGGGCGGGCGGCATCACACCCGTCGGCGTGGGCGCCGGGCTGCTGGCCGGATTGTCTTACGCGTTGTTCATTTTCGGCTTCAAGTACGCAGCGCCGCACGGCAGCCCGCAGGCGATTCTGGTCATTGCCTTCGCGGCGCTGTGCATCATTCTGATCGGTTTCGCGGATACCGGTCAGGTGGTCGCGGTGCTGAGCACGCCGGACTGGCCGCTGTTTGTCGTGCTGGGGGTGCTTGGCGCCGGGCTGTCGTTCATCCTTTACATAATCGGGTTGAACCACACGGCGCCGGCGGTGGCTTCGATCGTGGCGATGGTGGAGCCGGTCACCGCGTCGCTGTTCGGCGTGGTGGTGCTGGCGGAAAACCTGGTGGGCATGCAGATCGCGGGCATGGTCCTGATTCTGGTCACGGTGACAGCGCTGAGCGTATATTCGAGCAGGCGACAAGCGGCCGACGACCGGCACGTTCGCTGACCGTCGCTCGGGGTTCATCGGCGGTGTTGCCGGCGGCTGGCATCGCTCGAGGAAGCCGTGATCTCGCGTCACGGGTGGATGTGATTCGATCAACCATTCGCTTCGTCTACGCGTCCGGCGGGTCGACAGGCCGGAGTATTCCGCGTGCAAGGGAAATCGAGATGAACGCCATGGTTTCAGTGGACCGCGTCAGGTTTCTGGTCAACCGCTTTCGCGAGCGGCTCTGGGTGAGGCCGCTGACCGTCTGTCTGCTGTCCATCGGCGCGGCGTTCGTCGCAAAACTCTTCGACAGCACTGCGCTGGGCGCCTATGTGCCGGCAATCACGTCGGATTCGATCGAAGCGCTGCTGTCCATCATGGCCGCCAGCATGCTGGTGATTGCGACGTTCTCGGTCGCCTCGATGGTGTCGGCCTATGCCGCGGCAAGCAACACGGCAACGCCCCGGTCATTCAGCCTGGTGGTTGCCGACGATGCATCCCAGAACGCCCTGTCGGCATTTGTTGGCGCCTTCATCTTCTCGGTGGTGGCACTCACGGCGGCCAAGAACGACTATTTCGAAACGGCGGGGCTGTTCATCCTTTTTGCGCTGACGGTGCTGGTGTTCGCCGTGGTCATTCTCACCTTCGTGCGCTGGGTGGACGGCATTGCCCGGCTCGGGCGGCTGGGCTCCACCATGGACAAGGTGGAAAAGGCGGCCGGCAATGCCCTGATACGGCGGCGCGATGCCCCCACGATGAATGCGCGTGTCGCCCGGGCCCGGCCGGAGGGGGCCACCGTATTCGCGACGACAATCGGTTACGTGCAGTACGTCGATATTGCAGCTCTTCAGACCTGGGCGGAAGCGGTCGAGGCGCGGGTGGTCGTTGCGGCGCTGCCGGGTACGTTCGTCACGCCGGACCGGCCGCTAGCCTACGTCTGCGACGCCGACCGCGACGGGCGCGCAGACCGGTCCGGTCAGGTGGCCGATGCGTTCCAGGTGGGTGACGCCCGTCGTTTCGAGGACGATCCCAGATTCGGTCTGGTGGTGCTGTCGGAGATTGCCGGGCGGGCTCTGTCACCGGCGGTCAATGATCCCGGCACGGCAATCGATGTGGTGGGTCGGCTGGTGCGGCTGTTTCATCAATGGTGTGAGCCCGCCGCGGCCCGCGATGCGGATTCGCCGATGTACGAGCGCGTGGAAGTGCCCCGGTTATCGGTCCGCGAGATGTTCGATGATGCCTTCACCGCGATTGCCCGTGACGGAGCCGGGCAGGTAGAAGTGTCGGTGCGATTGCAGAAGGCGCTGCGGTCCCTGGCGTCGATCGGCGATGCGTCCGTGCGCGACGCGGCCCGCCACCACCGGGCACTGGCGCTGGCGCGTGCAGGGTCTGCGCTGGATCAGCCGGAGGATCTGGCGGCGGTTCGCGACGCGGCCGGGGACAACGCCAAGTGAACCGCTGCGCCATCGCCACCGCGTGCGCCGGCGAACCGTGACTTGCACAGCGACTCGCGCTTTCCGCCACACTGTGCGTCCCTCCACGATGCAGTAGGGCTTCTCCCCCATGCGCGTTTTCGCCAACCCCGTCGGTGCCGGTTCCCTCTGGTTCGATAATCTGACCACCGCGCAGGGCACGCCGGTGGCCTACGATCCGCAGGCGCGGGCCTTTCTGGCCACGCCGCCTTTCTGCGTGAACCGCGAGGTGATCGGCTGCAACTGGATCGCGCCGGAACAGGGGGCGTTCTGCCGGTCCTGCGCGATGACCGCGCTGGCGCCCGATCCCTCGATTGCCGATGCCATTCCCAACTGGGCGCTGACCGAGGCCGCCAAGCGCTGGGCGCTGGATAACCTGGGCCGCTGGCACTGGTTCCGGCCGGAGGACCCCGGCACGCGGCCGGTGTTTCACATGCTGGCCGAGGGGGCGACGCCGGTGCCGATGGGACATGCGCAGGGCGTGGTCACGATCAGCGTGAACGAGGCGGATCCGGTGCTGCGCACCACCCGCCGCCAGGCGCTGCACGAACCCTATCGCACGATGATCGGCCACATGCGCCACGAGATCGCGCACATGCTCTGGTGGCGACTGAGTCTGCGGGAGGATTTTCTCGCCGCCTTCCGCGCCATGTTCGGCGACGAGCGCGACGACTATCCGGCCGCGTTGCAGCGGCACTATCAGAACGGCCCGCCCGCGGACTGGGACCGCCGCTTCCTGACCACCTACGCCTCGGCCCATCCGCACGAGGACTGGGCCGAGACCACCGCCCACCTGCTGCATCTGACTGACATCACCGACAGCTTCGTCGCCGCCGGCCTGACCGCCGCCGACCTGCCGAGCCCGCGCTGGGATCCCTATGCCGAGCCGGATGCCGAGCGCCTGATCCGGGTGGCGGCATCGCTGACCGTGGCAGTCAACCATGTCAATCGCGCCATGGGCTTGTCGGACCTGTACCCATTCGTGCTGTCGGACGCCGCCCGCCGCAAGCTGGCTTTCGTGCACGACTGGCTGCGCCGGGGCGCGCAGGGGCTGTAATGCGGACACCCGCAGTTCGGTGCGACGGGACATGCCATCGGCGCGGTTTTGCGGCAAACTGCATGCATGGGTATGGCGATGGCGCCGGGGACCTGCCTCTCAAGTTTCGACCATGAAGGACGCTGCCATGAACTCGAACTGCAAACGTCGCCGGTCATTCGGTATGCCCGCGCTGCCGCTGGCCCTGGGCGCCGCAATCGGCCTCGGTGCCTGTGTGAACGACGGACGTGATCTGGCCACCAGCGCCAGCACCGCCGGTACCACCGCATATCTCATTCACGAAGACCGCGAGGACGACGACTTTGCCCGGGCTCGCGACTTCGCCGACAAGCGCTCTGTGGCCCTGCGCCGCGACGTGGCCGCGGGCGAGGGCGAGCACCTGGATGCGTTCGCCACTCTGATGGGCGCGTCCGATACCGATGCCTTCGGCCGCTGGCTGCAGGGCAATTACGCCAGCCTTTACGGATCCGCCGTCGCCGAGGGCGACCTGGTCACGCGGGTGGTGGCGCTGCGCGGCAGCCGCTGACCGGCGGACCGCCTCGTCAGGCGGCATCGGCAGCGGGCATGCCCCCTGTTGCCGATGCCGCCGAAAACCCGGACCCGGTGCATCCGGATTTCGGCAAATACGCCCGGAATCGGCTATTATGGCCGGCTTTTCCCGGCGATTTTCCTGCGACATGAGCCATGACCTGTCCGATCGGGCGCTGCCGTTTCCGCTGGCCCGTATCGGCATAATCGGCGGCGGCCAGCTCGGCCGCATGATGGTGCGAAAGGCTACACAACTGGGCTTTTCCGCCATCGTGCTCGACCCCACCCCGAATTCGCCGGCCGGCCAGGTCGCGGGTCATCAGATCGTGGGCGATTTCTTCGACCCGGCCAAGCTGCGCGAGCTGGCCGAGCTGTCGAACGTCACTACCTTCGATATCGAGTCCATCGACTCGAAGGCGCTGGAAGCTCTGGTGGCCGATGGTTTCAGCATCCTCCCGTCCCCGCAGTTGCTGGCCAGCATCCAGAACAAGCTGACCCAGAAGCAGATGCTGGCCGACAAGGGCATCGCCACCGGCCGCTTCGTCGGGCTGGATCAGCCCACCCCGGCGGCCCTGGCCGAGTTCGGCTATCCGCTGGTGCAGAAGGCCCAGCGCGGCGGCTACGATGGCCGCGGCGTCGAGATTTTCCACGACGATGGCGATCCCGACCGCATCCTGCCGGTGCCGAGTCTGCTGGAAGAGTACGTCGACTGCGACAAGGAGCTGGCGGTGATGGTCGCGCGGGGACTGGACGGGGTCACCCGCGCCTATCCCGTGGTCGAAATGGTGTTCGACCCGGCGGCCAATATCCTGGATCAGCTGGTGGCCCCGGCCCGCATCGACGAGGCGCAGACGCAGGCAGCCCGCGCCCTGGCCGTCGAGACGATCGAGGCCATTGATGGCGTCGGCGTGTTCGGGGTCGAGCTGTTTCTGGCGAAGGATGGCCGGCTGCTGGTCAACGAGATCGCCCCGCGCACGCACAATTCCGGGCACTACACCATCGAGGCCTGCGTCACCGATCAGTTCGAGCAGCAGATTCGCGCCATCACCGGCCTGCCGCTGGGCTCCACCGAACAGATTCAACCGGCGGTGATGATCAACCTGCTGGGCGAACCGGGGTACAGTGGTCGCACCATCGTGGAGGGCCTGGATGAAGCGCTGGCGGTCGAGGGCGCGGCGGTGCATATCTACGGCAAGGCCGAGTCACAGCCGGGCCGGAAGATGGGCCATGTCACCGTGGTGGATCACAGCATCGAGGCCGCCGGCGCCAAGGCGCAGCGGATACGTCAGGTCCTGAGGATTCGGGGAGAGCACCCGCTATGACAGCAGCGCGACAGCCGTTGGTCGGGATCATCATGGGCAGCGACTCCGATCTGCCGGTGATGCAGAAGGCCGCCGACATGCTCGACGAACTGGCGGTGCCGTACGAGCTGACGATCGTATCGGCCCACCGCACGCCGCAGCGCCTGTACGACTATGCCGCCGGCGCCGAGGAACGCGGCCTGCGTGTGATCATCGCCGGGGCCGGCGGGGCGGCGCATCTGCCGGGCATGGCGGCGGCCCTGACACCGCTGCCGGTGATTGGCGTGCCGGTGAATGTCACCGCGCTCAGCGGCCAGGATTCGCTGCTGTCCATCGTGCAGATGCCGGCCGGCATTCCCGTGGCCACGGTCGCCATCGACAATGCCACCAATGCCGGCCTGCTGGCCGCGCAGATTCTCGGCACCGGCGACGATGCCCTGCGCGATCGCGTCAGGGCCTATCGCAAGACGCTGGAAGACAGGGTGCTGACCAAGGCGAAGGACCTGACCCGCCAGGGCGGCTGAAAGGCCGGACACGGCCAGCGGCGGTTTCCGCCCGGCGCCGGTTCTGTGGCAGATTGGTGGCATGGACTGGCGCCTCACACTCACCAGCCTCGCGCTGGCACTTGCCCCGGGCCTGTCGGGTGCGGCCGGCGAACCGGAAGACCCGCGGGACTTCATCGAGTTCGGGCACAAGTACGCCTCCGACTGCACCCGCCATCGCGCTGAAATGCGGCTGGTGGAAAACACCCACGAGACCCGCACCATCGAAGTGGTCCTGTGGCGCTATCTGGGCGACACCCGCAGCCAGGGCCGCAGCGTCAAGCAACTGGCGCCCGGCGCTGACCCCGAGCCGCTGGGTTGCACCGCCGCCAACGGCCTGGAGCGGCGCTGGGAAATCGAACGGATCGAGTTCGTGCCGTAAAGTGTGACGGGAACGGGTTGGCGGAACCTCGATGATTCCGGGTGCGCGGCATGATTCGCCGCGGGATCGGTTGGTACGCGAGTACCTCGGCAATGGCGTAACCCTGTATCAGGGCTGTTAGGCAGGATTGAGTGTGCTGACACCAGAAAACAGCCGGCAACGGTCACTGATTCGCGCCCTGGTCACAACGGTAGGCGTATTTCTGCTGGCATTGGTTGTGTTCCAGAGCCTGGTGCTGCTGCAGGCCCGGGAAAAGCAGCACGCCGAACGCCAGCGTGTCCTGGAAAAGGTGACCACGTTACGCAGCCGGCTGGATACGGAACTCAGCGCCACGCTCTATCTCGCCAACGGCCTCGTTGCTTTTATCCAGAGTGTCGACGATCCGACGCCGGACCAGTACCGCCGTGCGCTGAAAGCGCTGTTTGACGCCGACTCCCGCGTCCGGAATATCGGCCTGGCGCCGGATAATCGGCTCGCCCATGTGTACCCGCTTGAAGGCAACGAAAACGCCATCGGGCTGCGGTTCAAGGATATCCCCGAGCAGTGGCCGAGCGTGCAGCGTGCCATGCAGAGTCGCAATTCAGTGGTGGTGGGGCCGGTCGACCTGGTTCAGGGTGGACGAGGCATCATCAATCGCACACCGGTCTTCCTGAGCAACGGGGACTACTGGGGTCTGATTTCCATCGTGGTGGATATTGATCGCCTGTTCGACTACGTCGGTATAAGCGCCCGCATCGAGGGCACCCGCTACTGGCTTCTCGGGGATGCCGGCGACGACGGTGCGCCAGCCCGCATGCTCGGACAGGGTGAGATACCGCCCGATGCGATCCCGATGTCGATCAATCTGCCGGGCGCCACGTGGGAGCTGCTGGCCGCGCCGCAGCGGGGCTGGTATCCCCGGCCGGGCGATGTATGGCCATGGCAGGCGGGTGGGGCAGTACTCGCCCTGCTGATCGCCTCGGTGGTCTGGCTTCTGATCCGGGCCAGCCAGCGCAATATCCGGATGGCCGCCGGCATGCGGCGGCTCAACGACGAGCTGGTGATGAAGAACGCCGAACTCACGCAGCTCTCGCGTCACGACGGCCTGACCGGGCTTGCCAATCGCCGGCACTTCGACGATGCCTATGCGGCTGCCTGGGCGCGCGCCCGCCGGCAGGGGCATGCCATCTTCGTGCTTATCATCGACTTCGATCACTTCAAATCCATCAATGATCGCTACGGCCATGTTGCCGGCGATTCGTGCCTGATCGCCGGGGCCGCGGCCATTCGGCGAGCCGTGGGGCGGATGGAGGACCTGGTCGCGCGGTCCGGGGGCGAAGAATTCGCGGTGGTACTCGAGAACCTCGATGCCTCGGCTGTCAGCGTCGTTGCCGAGCGGATCCGTGCCGGCATCGAAGCCACCGAGATCGAGGCATTCGGCACCGACGAGCCGGTTGCCCTGACCGCCAGTATCGGCGTCGCCGGCACCGTGCCCGATGAGTCCATCAGCGCCACGGATCTCTACCGCGAGGCCGATGCGGCGCTTTACCGGGCCAAGCGGGACGGGCGTAACCGCGTCCGCTGGGCGGAACGCCGTGGATGAAAGCGTCCGGCGCGCAATGGCGCGCCTGCCCGACGTGCCGGACCTCTACGGCTGGCTGCACCTGGACCGGCGCGGCCGCTGGTACGTCGACGGCGAACGCATCACCCACCCCCGCATCCTTGCCTTCATCGAACGCAACTACGCCGCCGACGACCGCGGCTGCTGGTATTTCCAGAACGGGCCGCAGCGCGGCTACGTCAGCCTCGAATACACGCCGCTGATCCTGCGGGTGGACAGCGACGGGCAACTGATGACCCATACCGGCCAGCCGGTGTCAGCAATGTCGCGGATCTGCCTGGACGAGCAGGGCAGCCTGGTGGCGGACACGCCGCTCGGTGCCGGCGTGATCGACGACCATGATCTGGAATGGGCCCTGGCCCGGCTGCACCGGGATGGTGCCCCCGCCAATAACCAGGCAATCGCGGCTGCCCTGGCGCAACCGGATGGTGCGACGACGCCGCTGCGTTTCGAGTTTGCCGGAAGTTCCCTGCCCGTGGAGCGGCTGGACGGCGACCGGTTGGCGGCGGCACTGGGCTTCGTCTGCGTCCCCGCCCCGGGGTAGCGATGGTGCCTCAGCCGGCCCGGCAGGGCGCATTCATGCGCGCGGAGCGCCCGGCCGGGAATCGGGAAAGTATCCCCAGATAATTGGGAAGCTGCGCCCACAGGGCGTTTCCGCCCATATCCCCCTCACACCGACGTCGCCCGTGTTTGACAGCAAAAGATTCACGCTGAGACAGTGCGGGAGTAGTCGCTGCATGACCGGGGCAATTCGCTTTCGAGTGGCGTCTACGCGGAACTTCAGGGCCGGTGCCGATACCGGGCCGGCTAGAGGCGCACGGACTCTTTCCGAACGCGGAAGAGACTCGCCTACCGACGAGGCGCAGTAAAGGAGGAAAACCATAGTGACTTCTACAACACGACTATCAGCCATGCTCACGGCGCTGTCACTCAGCGCCGTGTCCATGTCGGTCGCGGCAACGGACTACGTTGTCGATACCACCGACGATGTGATCGACGCCGAGGACGGCCAGATCAGCTTGCGCGAGGCCATCACGGCATCTAGTAACAATGGGGTCAGCGGCGACGCGCCCGCGGGTGAAGCGGATGGCGACACCATCACGTTTGCCGAGACTCTGGACGGTGAAACGATCACCCTGGTAGATAACCTTCCCGCGATCTCTGATGATCTGGCTATCACCGGCTTGGGCGCCATGGGTGACCCGGCCGGCACCACCATCAGCGGCGCCGGCGAGTACCGCATTTTTAGCGTAGATTCCGGGGCCGAAGAACCGGTTTCCCTGAGCGGCCTCGTACTGGCTGACGGGTCCGCTGTATCGGGCAGTGCGCTTCAGATTGCAGCGATGTCGAGCGTAACGCTCTCCGACAGCCTCGTGACCGGCAATACCGGCACGGGCATGGATGCGGCTAACGGCGGCGCGTTGGATAACGCCGGTTCGCTGACGGTGATGAACACCGATTTCAGCATGAATACGGCCACCGCCGGCAGCGGTAGCGGCGGCGCCATTATTCACAGTGGCAGCAACCTCGACGTGACTGGCGGCAACTTCACCGACAACATGGCCAACCGCGCCGGCGGTGCCATCGAGATTGTCGCGGCTGAGGGTCAGGCGGAGTCGATATTCTCCGGCGTGACGTTCAGTGGCAATGACGCCCTGGGCGACGGCGTTCCCGGCAACGGTGGCGCCATCCACATCACCGGCATGTCGGACATCGACATCACCAACAGCAACTTCACCGATAACACCGCCGTCGAAGGCGGCGCGCTGTGGAACAACAGCGGCATGATGAGCGTTGCCGACAGCCAGTTCACTGGCAACACGGCCACCGGCGGCGATGCTACCCAGGGCGGCGGCGCCATCTTCAGCAACACCGCCGAGGGCAGCGTAGTGATCACCGGCGAGACGGTGATGACCGGCAACGTCGCGGGTGTTTTGACCGAAGAGGGCACCGCCGCAGAGGGAAGCATTGCTTCCGGCGGCGCCATTTTCATGAATGAAGGCACCACGCTCACGGCCACCGATACCGTCATCAGCGGTAACACCGCCAACCGTGCCGGCGGCGGCATCGAGCTGCGCGCCGGTTCCATGGCCACGCTGACCAATGTGACGCTCGGCGGTATGGAAATGGCCGACGGCAACATCGCCAACACCACCGGCGGCGGCAACGGCGGCAACGGCGGCGGCCTGCACATCACCAGCAACGGTAATGTCGACCTCAACGACTCGATGGTGCGCAACAACGTCGCGGCTACCGAAGGCGGCGGCCTGTGGAACGACACCGGCGAGATGACGCTGACCGGCACCACCGTGACCAACAACGCGGCCAACGGTAATGAAGCAACTAACGGCGGCGGCGGCATCTTCAACAACGCTGGCGACGGCTTGGTCACCGTCAACGGCGGCTCGATCAGCAACAACAGTGCGCTGGGCGAGTCCGGCTCCGGCGGTGGCATCTTCAACAACGGCGGCACCGTGATCGTGCAGCCCATTGAGGAAGGCCCCAGCGCGACCATTGCCAGCAACGCGGCCAACCGCGCCGGTGGCGGCATCGAGGCCCTGGGCGGCACCACGACGCTGACCAATGTCGACCTCAACAACAACACGGCGGGTGCCGAGACCGAGACGCCAATCGAGGGCCTCGTGGCCAACCCGGGCAACGGCGGTGGTCTGCACGTAACCGGCGAAGGCGAGGTAACCGTCACCGGCGGCAGCGTGAGCAGCAACCTCGCGGCGAGCGAGGGCGGTGGCCTCTGGAACTCCGCCGACGGCATGATGACCGTCGAGGACGGCACCAACGTCACGAACAATGACGCCCGCGGTGCGAATGCGGACAACGGCGGCGGCGGCCTGTTCAATGACGGCGGCACCTTCAACGTCATGAACGCGACCGTCAGCAACAACGTGGCGTCCGGTGTAAGCGGTTCCGGCGGCGGCATGCTGAACGTCGGTGACGGAAGCACCGTGGTGACGATCGAGGGCACGACCCTGCAGCAGAACATGGCCAGCCGTGCCGGTGGTGCCTTCGAGGACGTGTCCTCCGATGGTGCAACGGACGTGACGTTCATCCAGTCCACCATGGACCGCAATACCACGGGTCTGGTCGTGGACGGCGAACTCATGGGCAACCCCGGCAACGGCGGTGGCCTGCACATCACTGGCGGTGACAGCACCGTCACCGTCGACCAGTCCACCGTCTCCCGCAACCAGGCGGCGAATCAGGGCGGTGGCCTTTGGGTGTTTAGCGAATCCACGCTAAACCTGCAAAACAGCACGGTCGCCATGAACGAAGCCGCTGGCAACGGCGGCGGCGTTTATCTGCAGCCGAATGCGAACCTGCAGGACCGCAATAGCACTACTGCCGACAACATGGCCATGATGGGCGGCGGTGTATTCGTGTCGGAAGGCGCGATGCTTGACGCGCGCAATACCATCATCAGCCGCAACATGTCGGCCGAGGGCAACGCGGGCGATGTCGAGGGCGCCTTTGGTCCAACGCAGAACAGCATCATCTCCGATTCGTCCGAGGCACTCCCCGCCGATAATGGCAATCTGGTCGACCTGGCCATGCTGGCCGACATGCTCAACCACAACGGCGGTCCCACGGAAACCCTGGCGCTGTTGATGGGCAGTCCGGCAATCGATGGCGGCCTCGCTTGCGGCGGGCCGGCGGTCCAAAATGTCGATCAGCGAGGTGTCGTTCGTCCGATCGACGGTAACGACGATGGTCAGGCGGTCTGTGACATCGGGGCGTTCGAATTCGCGCCCGCTCAGGCCACCCAGATCATGCCCAACGGTGAGTCCGTCAACGGCACGCCCACCCCGGCCGAGTCGGGCGATATGGGGGTCGAGGCACTGGCCTTCACCATCACCAACGACTCGGAAGAGGACATCACCCTGGACGGCTTCTCCGGCGACTTGCGCGGCAGCGGCAACTTCGAGACCGATATTGCCGAGGCCACGGTGATTCTCGACGAGAATGCCAACGGTCTGGTCGATAACGGTGAGCTGGAGATTCCAGCTGACGTTGAGCTTAACGATGCCGGCAACAGCTTCCAGGTCACTTTCCCGGCTGGCCGTGGGCCGCTCGGACCGGATGACAGCGAGAGCTATATCCTTGTGATCGACTTCTCCGATAACCTCGCGGCACTGATGATGCCGGTAGTCACCGCCGGCGGTGGCGCTGCGGCGCTGCTGGGCCTGATCGGGCTCGGTCAGTTCCGTCGCCGCAAGGTCGCGGCGGTTCTGGCAGCCGGCATGCTGGTGTTCTCGCTGTCGGCCTGCGACGGCGATGACGGCGCCCAGGGTCCGCAGGGGCCGGAAGGTCCGGAGGGTCCGCAGGGTCCGGAAGGCCCTGAAGGTCCCGAGGGTCCGGCAGGCCCCGAGGGTCCGGCAGGTCCGCAGGGTCCGGAAGGTCCGGTCGGACCGGAAGGCCCGCAGGGCCCGCCCGGCGAAGATGGTGAAGACGGCGAGCAAGGCCCGCCCGGTGAAGACGGCGAGGACGGAGAAGACGGCGAACAAGGCCCGCCCGGACCGCCCGGAGAAGACGGCACCCAGGTGGAGACCTACCAGTTCCGTCTTGGCGACGTGCAGGGCACTGGACCAGACTTCAGCATGATCCTGCCCAATGGCGCCAACGATGTGGTTGGTCCGGTCCTGATCGTCACCGACGATTAAGGCCCGTCAGTCAATCCGCGGGTAGGCGGCGGGATTATCCTGCTGCCGCTCCCGCGGACCTGGCTATATTCAAGCCCCCGGCGCAATGCCGGGGGCTTTTCTGTTTGTGGCGCGTGATTCTGACCAAGCGCGGATTCGATCGCCCATCACTCGGTTACGTGGCGGAGCGCAATTCATTGCGCTGAACGGTGACCCGGCATGGCCGCAACCCGCCCGGTCGGATGAATCCGACCCGACGATCGGCTACCCGCTGGCTCGCATGCCCCCGCCGGAGCCGGGGCCCGTGGGCGGGGTCCATACGTTGCGGATGGCCTGTCGCCCGCGCTCCGGAAAATCGTCGGAGAAGCGCAGCCGCGCATGACGCCCGGCACCCTTGCAGTCGATGGTCCCGCGGTCGATGCCGTGCAGGGCGGCGATGTCCTGGACGGCGTTGAGGAAGCGCGCCGGTGGCTTGCCGACGGTGACATGCACGCCCGTGGCATCGAGGCGCAGGCGGTAGGTCAGGCGGAATCGGTCGAACATGCGCGGCAGGCTCGGGTCAGTCGGTGGCTTGGTCGGTAGTGCGGCGCCGGTCCCGAAAGAATGCCCAGATTTCGGCATTGGCGTCGATCACCTCGGTGGCGGGGCCCAGGATGCGTGTCAGCGCGGGCGCGGCGCCGGGCCAGACGTGGCCCGCGCCGGTCAGCCGCCACAACTGGACGGTGGCGCCGGCGGGGCAGTCCGCGTAGGTCAGCCGCACCGCCCGGTGCTCGGTGTCGGGGCCGTGCCAGGTCCGTTCCTCGTCGGTTGCCGACCGCGCCGGTCGACAGCCATTTCGCTCGGCCCAGGCGGTAAGCGAGGCCGTGACGGGGGCATGATGCACGCGCGTTCGCGTCAGCGGAAAGGGCGGCCCCAGCCCGCCATCGTAGAGCGCTCGCGGATCGTCCCGGCTGTGGAGGTGCAGGATCGGCACCGGGTTGCTGTTGGTCGTCGTCGGGGCGACGATGCCGGCGACCGGCGCCACCGCCGCCAGGCGATCGCCCAGCGATTCCGCCAGCCGGTAGGTCATCATCGCGCCGTTGGACAGACCGGTGGCGTAGATGCGTGCCGGGTCGGCCGGCAGGATGTCGATCAGCCGGTCGATCAGCGCGGCGGTAAAGCCCACGTCGTCCACGTTTTCCCGGGCCGCGTAGCCGCAGCAGTCGCCCGCGTTCCAGGTGTGCAAACGTCCGAGGATGCCGCCGGTGCCATCGGGATAGACGGTGACGAAACCCTCGCGCGCCCCCAGTTCATGCAGCCGGCTGTAATCCTGCTGGTTGGCGGCATGGCCGCCCCCGCCGTGGAAATTCAGCACCACCGGCCACGGCGGTTCCCCAGCGCCGTCGGGCACATGCACCAGCGCCTGCCGCTGCCGGCCCTCGTGCTCGAGTTCGATCGTGTGGGTGCCGGGTTCCAGCGCCGATGCCGACGCGGCGGCAATCCCCAGCGCCAGTATCAGCCACCGCCATCCGGCGCCGGGGCGAGTCGCGAGTTGCGGCGTCCCTGCCGACGGCGCCATGGGGCTAGAACATCAGAGCGTAGGGTCCGCCGCGTTCCAGGGCGCGCTGGTAGGCGGGCCGGGCATGAATGCGCTTCAGGAAGGCCGCCAGATTCGGATAGTCATCCAGGTTGGCACGGGCCTGGGCGGCCTCGAGCGGGAAGCTGAGCATGATGTCGGCGGCACTCAGGTCGGAACCGGCGAACCAGTCGCGGCCGGTGAGCTCGCCTTCCAGATACGCCAGATTCTCGGCAATGCGGGGATCGAGAAACTGCTGTCCCACGCCGTAGGCCAGCAGTCCGCCGAACGGGCGCAGCGGCAGCGGGACCGGCTTCGAACCCAGCTTGGAGAAGATCAGTTTCATCACCAGCAGTGGCATCAGCGTGCCCTCGGCGTAATGCAGCCAGTAGGTGTAGCGCAGCCGCTCCTCGTCGCCATTCGGCACCAGCAGGCCGCCTGCGCGGCTGGTCAGGTACTCGATGATGGCGCCGGTTTCGGCCACCGTCCGCTCGCCATCCACGATCACCGGCGACCGGCCCAGCGGATGCACCTGTTTGAGTTCGGGCGGCGCCAGCATGGTCTTGCGGTCGCGCTCGTGCCGGACGACCTCGTAGGTCAGTTCCAGCTCCTCGAGCAGCCAGAGCACCCGCTGGGAGCGCGAATTTTCCAGATGGTGAACGGTGATCATGGGTATGGCCGGTGGATCGGAATTCAGGGCGCAAGGATATCGGCGGGCCGCGGGCAATGCGAGCCGCGGCCGTGGGACAATGCCGCATGCCCGTCGAAGACAAGCCATTCGCCCCGGCCTGCGAGCGCAATCGCGACCCGATTCTGGCAGTGCTGCAGCGCTATCTGGGCGACTGCCGCCGCGTGCTGGAGATCGGCAGCGGCACCGGCCAGCATGCGGTGCATTTCGGCGCCGCCATGCCGCACCTCGTCTGGCAGACCAGCGATGTCGCCGATAATCACCCCGGCATCCGCGCATGGCTGGACGAGGCGGGCCTGTCCAACGTCCGGGAACCGCTGGCGCTGGACGTCACCGGCGACTGGCCGGCAGACGATTTCGACGCCGTATTCACGGCCAATACCCTCCACATCATGGACTGGTCGGCGGTCCGGGCGTTCTTCGAGGGCGTGGACCGCGTCCTGGCGCCCGGCGGCTGGCTGATCGTCTATGGCCCGTTCCATTACCAGGGCCGGCCCACCGGCGAGGGCAATGCGCGTTTTGATGCCTCGCTGCGGACGCAGCCCGGCGGCATGGGGATTCGCGATATGGCGGCTGTGGGTCCGCTGGCCGCGGGAGCCGGCCTGCGTCTGGTGGAGGACGTGGCCATGCCGGCGGATAATCGGTGTCTGGTCTGGTGTCGGGATGAGGGTGTTGGTTGAGTTGTTGAGGCTATTGCGGGGCGCCGAACGTCGCAAGAACGTCATTGCGAGGCCCCGTCAGGGGCCGCGGCAATCTCGAGCTGTCCTGGTAACTCAGCGTTTCCAGCGCTTCAGGAATGAAGAGAATTTCGCCCTGAAGGGCGAGTTCCTTTTCTTGCGCGCCCAAGAAAAGCAACAAAAAGAAGGGCGCCCGGACCGCTTGTCCCCCGGTCAGCGCGGCGGCGCTGACCGGGGGATTCCCGCCCGACCACCGGGGCATGAAGCGGGCCGTGCCGACAGGACGTCGTGTCCTGAACGGCACTAAACGGGCCGTCCATGGCCCGTTTGCCCGATGCCCCGGCGGTCGGGCGGCAAGCGCTAACGGGAGGGAAGAAGCGACCCCACCCGGATGTGGCACCTCTTGATTCCCGTCGGGACGAGCTGAGCACTGCAGGGCGGCGAGGTTTCCGGCCCGAAGGGGCGCGCCCAGGACGGGCGCGCGGTTTTCGTCGGGTCAGGGATGACCCGTCGAAAGACCTCCTCGCCGACCGAAGCGCACAGGGCATCCTGCCTCGAACTCCGTTCGAGGCAGGACTCGCCCGCCGGAAGCGTTTCTTTGGTAACTTTCTTGTCGCACAAGAAAGTTACCCGGCCCGCGTCAGCGGGACGGAATGCTCTAATCTTGTTTTCGACGAATCTCGAAAGACTGATGTTCTCATCATCAATAAGAAAGCCCGCCGAAGCGGGCTTAGTCGTCACGACTGAGGGACAGCCTATTCGGCAAACATGCCCTTCAGATTATCCAGCCCCGCCTTGTAGACCCCGTTGATGGTCTCGGTGGCGGTAGCGTCATCCGCACCGGCGGCGTTGAACGTACCGCTCCAGCTCACGTTGCTGCTGTTGTCGCCGGCCGGCATCACGGTGATGGTGGACCGGTAGTCGGCCACGGGCAGCACGCCGTCGACGATGGTGTAGGTGTAGCTCATGCCGTCGGCGTCATAGGCCTGCAGTTCCTCGGTGACGGTGCCGCCGTCGCCACCCAGTGTTAGCAGCCGCTGGGCGCCGGGTTCGTTGTTGGTGCCGGTGGTGATTTCCGTGCTCGCCACGGCCGGATGCCAGCCGTCGAGATCACCGAAGTCACCGATGGTTTCCCAGACATCGGCGGCGGATGCGTTGACGGTGGCGGACTGGCTGGCGCTGAGGCTGCTGTCGCCGGCGCTGCAGGCGCCGAGCATCAGGGTGCCGGCGGCGGCGAAAAGAATGGCAATACTGCGGGACATGTGAGGTCTCCTCCCTTTGCGTTATGAGTGCGGTCGCCGGTTATCCGTATCTTGCATGCAGGCGACCGCCGAGCAGTGTCGCAAATGCCGGACTCAAAAGCGACGCAGTTGATCACCCCAGGCCTTGAGGTCCAGCAGGATCTGCAGTTTGGCGGCATCGCCGTCGATGTGATCGGGCAGTTGCGCCAGCAGTTCGTCATAGTCGTCCAGGGTGAGGCCGCCGTCCGGGGCGTGGCTCAGGCGCCGTTCCCGCCAGTTTTGCCATTCCTCGCGATCCCCGGCATCCAGGGTGTCGGGGAAGTAGCGGGCGCGGTAGCGGAACAGCAGCTCGCGCAGGCGTGGGTCCTCGAACGCGGGCGGGTCGGTGGCCAGTTCAGCGCCGTCGGCACGGCGTACCCGTTCGCAGGCGGCACGGTCGGCATCCGGCACGAAGCCGCCGTACAGGTCCTGCTCCGGGTCGCGCCGGTCGTCGAACTCGCCCTGGGCGAACACCGCCTGCACCTTGGCGCTGACGGTGTCGATGTCCGCCATCAGCGCATCGCGGTGGCGGCGCAGGGTGTCGCCGTCCAGCTGCAGCCGCTCGGCTTCGGCGGGGCTGAGCATGCTCGCCGGGGCCAGCACCGGGCATTTGTTGATGTGGATGCCTTTTAGCGGGATGCGCGCCACGCCCTCCGGCAGATCGGCGGCGGGCGTGAACAGCCGTTCGTGGATATCCTCGGGCGGCAGGGCCAGCAGGTCGGCGGGGTCGTGGCGCAGATCGAACGCGATCACCGCATTGCGATTTACCGGATGCGCCACGATCGGCATCACCAGGCTGAGGCAGCCCAGTTCGGCCGGGAATTTCTCGGAGACGTGCAACACCGGCCGGTGGTTGTCCACGTCCAGCAGCGCCCGGGCGGACGCCTTGTCGCGGTTGGCCTGGACGAACTCGTACAGCCGCGGCTGGCGCTCGCGGATCAACCGGGCCAGGCCGATGGTGGCGTGCACGTCGGACAGGGCGTCATGGGCCCGGGCCTGTTCCAGGTGGTTGGCGGCGGCCAGATGTTCCAGCTTGAAGCTGGGCGCGCCGTCCTCGCGGGTCGGCCACTCGATGCCGTCGGGGCGCAGGGCGTAGGTCAGGCGCACCATGTCGATGATGTCCCAGCGCGAGCAGCCGTCCGCCCATTCCCGCCGGTAGGGGTCGAAGAAGTTGCGCCACAGGGCGTGACGGGTGACCTCGTCGTCGAAGCGCAGACTGTTGTAGCCGACGCCGCAGGTGCCGGGCCGCGACAGCTCCGCGTGGATGGCGGCAATGAACTCGGGTTCGGGCAGGCCCTCGCGTTCGGCTGTCTGCGGGGTGATGCCGGTGATCAGGCAGGCCGCGGGCTCGGGCAGGCGGTCGGTCGGCGGCTGGCAGTAGCGCACCAGCGGATCGCCGATGACGTTGAAGTCCGCGTCGGTGCGGATGCCGGCAAACTGCGACGGCCAGTCGAAGCGCGGGTTGGCCCCGAAGGTTTCGTAGTCGTGCCAGTAGTAGGTGGTGGCGGCCACGCTCAGGCTTCTTCCAGTTCGCTGGCGCAGTCCAGCCAGCGCTGCTCGATATCGTCGCGGCTCTTGCGCAGCCGGCCCTGCTCGGTGGTCAGGCGGGCCGCCCGCTCGCGGTTTTCCGGGGCGTACAGGTCGGGGTCGGCCAGCTGCGTTTCCAGTTCGTCGAGCTTCACGGTCACGCGATCGAGTTCGCGTTCCAGCTTCTTGAGTTCATTGCGCAGTGGCTTTTCCCGATTGCGCTGGTCGGCCGCGGCCTGGCGGGCTTCGCGGCTGCTGGATCGGGCCGGCTCCGGTTCGGCCGGCGCCGGAGTGTTGCCGCCCTCGGCGTTGGCCTGCTGGGCCCGCAGCCAGCGGGCGTAGTCGTCCAGATCGCCGTCAAACGGCTCGCAGCGGCCGTCGGCCACCCGCCATAGCTGATCGCAGGTGGCGTCGATCAGATGCCGGTCATGGGCCACCAGCACCACGGCCCCGGCGAAATCCTGCAGCGCGCGTTCCAGGGCCTGGCGCATGTCCAGGTCCAGGTGGTTGGTGGGCTCGTCCAGAAGCAGCAGATTGGGCTCGGTATAGACCACCATGGCCAGGGCCAGCCGCGCCTTTTCGCCGCCCGAAAACGGCGCCACCGGGGCCAGGGCCTTGTCGCCGTGAAAGTCGAAGCCGCCCAGGAAGTTGCGCAGTTTCTGTTCGGTGGCCGCCGGGTCCATCCGCTGCAGATGGGTTAGCGCGCTGGCCTGGTGATCGAGCTGCTCCAGCTGGTGCTGGGCGAAATAGCCGATGTTGAGATAGCGATCGCGCCCCACCGGTTCGGCCAGCGACGGCTGCTCGCCCGCCAGCAGCCGCATCACGGTGGACTTGCCGGCCCCGTTGCGCCCCAGCAGGGCCAGCCGGTCGCCGGGGGCGATGGTCAGCTTCATGCCGGCCACCACCGGCGTGTTGTCGTAGCCGGCGGCGGCGCCGTCCAGCCGCAGCAGCCAGGTGGGCAGGCGCTTGGGCTCGGCAAACGCGAACGTGAACGGGCTGTCCCAGTGGGCCGGGGCCACCGTTTCCATGCGCTCGAGCTGCTTGAGCCGGCTCTGGGCCTGCCTGGCCTTGGTCGCCTTGTAACGGAAGCGGTCGACGAACGCCTGCAGGTGGGCCCGGCGTTTGGCCTGGTTTTCGTACTGCGCCTGCTGCTGTTCCAGCTTCTCCGCCCGGCGGACCTCGAAGGCCGAGTAGTTGCCGGTGTAGAGCACGCCCCGTTTGCCTTCCAGGTGCAGGATCTGCCCGGCCACCGCGTCGAGAAAATCGCGGTCGTGGGAAATCACCAGCAGGGTGCCGGGATAGCGGGCCAGGAACTCCTGCAGCCACAGCACCGCGTCCAGATCGAGATGGTTGGTGGGCTCGTCCAGCAGCATCAGGTCCGATCGGCACATCAGCGCCTGGGCCAGGTTCAACCGCATGCGCCAGCCGCCGGAGAAGCTGTTGATCGGCCGATCAAACGTATCCGGCGCGAAACCCAGGCCGTGCAGCAGCCGCGCGGCCCGGGCTCGCCCGGCATAGCCGCCGATGGTGTTCAGCCGCTCGTGGATGTCGGCCTGCCGGGTGACGTTCTGGTCGGCCTCGGCCCGGGCGAGGTTTGCCTCGAGTTCGCGCAGCTCGGTATCGCCATCAATGACGTATTCGATGGCGGCGCGGGTGCCGGCCGGGTTTTCCTGGCTGACCGTGGCCACCGTCAGGCCGGCCGGCATCTGCACCTCGCCGCGGTCGGCCCCGAGCTGGCCCAGCAGCAGCGCGAACAGGCTGGACTTGCCGGTGCCATTGCGCCCGACCACACCCACGCGCTGGCGGGCGTGCACCGTCAGGCTGAGGTCCTCGAGCAGGATGTCGCGTCCGCGACGCAGGGTGACGTTATTGAGATTGATCATTGCGCGGGATTTTACGCGACAAGCGCCCGTGGTTCCGGCTAGGCTGGTCGCCCCGCGCATCCTTCCCGACGGAGCCGTTCCCCGCTCATGACGCTGCTGTTGATCTATCTCGCCCTGGCCATCGGGGTGTCGTTCCTCTGTTCGGTGCTGGAAGCCGTGCTGCTGTCGGTCAGCCCGTCCTATATCTCCATGCTGGAACAGCGGGGCACCGCCGGCGGCGCGCGGCTGAAGAAACTCAAGGACGACGTCGACCGGCCGCTGGCGGCGCTGCTCAGCCTGAATACCATCGCCCACACCGTGGGTGCCGCCGGGGTCGGGGCCCAGGCCCAGGCGGTGTTCGGCAACGCCTACGTATCGATTACCTCGGCGGTTCTGACGCTGCTGATCCTGGTGTTTTCCGAGATCATCCCCAAGACGCTGGGGGCCAGCTACTGGCGCCGGCTGGCCCCGCCGGCCGGGTGGCTGCTGCAATGGATGATCTGGTTGCTGTACCCGCTGGTGCTGATGTCGATGGTGATCACCCGCATGCTGGCCCGCGACGATGAGGAAGCCACGGTCAGCCGCGAGGAATTCCGCGCCATGACCGAACTGGGGGCGGAAGAGGGCATCTTCCGCGACGAGGAATCCCGCATCTTCCGCAACCTGTTCCGGTTCGGCTCGCTACAGACCCGCGACGTGCTCACCCCGCGGGTCGTGACCATGGCGCTGCCCGAATCCCTGACCGCGGCCGAAGCGTTCGAGCGGCTGACCCAGCGACGGTTCTCGAGGCTGCCGGTCTACGCCGACGAGCCCGAAGACATCACCGGCTTCGTGCTGCTCAATGACATCCTGATGGCGGTGGCCCGCGACGAGCACGACACCCGCCTGCGGGAACTGCGGCGCGACGTGCTCACCGTGCCGGAAACGCTGTCCCTGCACGGGCTGTTCCGGCGGCTGCTGGAGCGCCGCGAACACCTGGCCGTGGTGGTGGATGAATACGGCGGCATCCAGGGCGTGGTCACCATGGAAGACGTGGTGGAGACCCTGCTGGGCCTCGAGATCATGGACGAGGGCGACCGCATCGAGGACATGCGGGTCGCCGCCCGGCGCCGCTGGCTGCAGCGCGCCCGCCGCATGGGGCTGGTGGAGCCGGATGCCGATATCGACGATCTGCCGGGGAATCAGTCCCGGGAGTGACGTCGCCGCGGGCTCCCCTGCGTTTGCCGATCAGGGACTCGGAAAAAGAAAGGGCACCACGATGTGGCGCCCTTTTCTGTTTCCCTCACCCTGCCCCTCTCCCGCTTGCGGGAGAGGGGATGGTGTCGACGAGCCGGGGGCTAGTTCGACCCCTGACGCCGCGCACCACGCCCGCGGTTACCGCCGCGCTTGCGGCGGGGCGGGGCGCCGGGGCGGCCGGGGTTGTTGCCCGGTCGGCGGTTGCCCTGCGACTGGCGGGGGTCGACTTCATCCTCGCGCTGGGGCACCTGGGCCTGCAGGTCGAAACCCTCGATGGTCATCACCGGAATCTCGCGCTTGAGCAGGCGCTGGATGTCGCGTAGATAGGTCTTTTCCTCGCCGTCCACCAGCGCCAGGGCTTCGCCCTCGCTGCCGGCGCGGCCGGTGCGGCCGATGCGGTGGATGTAGTCCTCCGGCACGTTGGGCAGTTCGAAGTTGATCACGTGGGGCAGGGCGTCGATGTCGATGCCGCGGGCGGCGATATCGGTGGCCACCAGCACCCGCACCGAGCCGGACTTGAAGCCGTCCAGCGCCTTGGTGCGTGCACCCTGGCTCTTGTTGCCGTGCAGGGCGGCGGCGCTCAGGCCGTCGTTCTCCAGCTGCTTGCACAGGCGGTTGGCGCCGTGCTTGGTGCGGGTGAACACCAGCACCTGGCGCCAGTTGTTGGAGCCGATCAGCCACGACAGCAGCGCCCGCTTGCGCGACTTGGGCACGAACACCACCTTCTGATCCACCAGCTCGGCGGGGGCGTTGCGCGGGGCGACGTCGATCTCTTCCGGGTTGTTCAGCAGCGTGCGGGCCAGCTTGCGGATATCGCCCGAGAAGGTGGCCGAGAACAGCAGGTTCTGGCGCTTGGGCGGCAGGCGCTCGATCACCCGGCGGATGTCGTGGATGAAGCCCATGTCCAGCATGCGGTCGGCTTCGTCGAGCACCAGCATTTCCAGGGCGGACAGATCGACGTTGCCCTGACGGACGTGGTCGAGCAGCCGGCCGGGGGTGGCGACGATGATGTCCAGCCCGCGCCGGAAGGCGTCCACCTGCGGGCCGAAGCCCACGCCGCCGAAGATCACGGCGGTGCGCACCGGCAGATCACGGCCGTAGGTGCGCACGCTGTCGGCCACCTGGGCGGCCAGTTCGCGGGTCGGGGTGAGTACCAGCACGCGCGGCTTGCGGCCACGCTTGTCCCCGACGTCGCCCAGCTTTTGCAGGATCGGCAGGGTGAAGGCGGCGGTCTTGCCGGTGCCGGTCTGGGCGGCGGCCAGCACGTCGCGGCCGGCCAGCACGGCGGGAATGCCGCGGGCCTGGATCGGGGTCGGGGTGGTGTAGCCGCTGTTGGCAACGGCAGTCTGCAGGGTCTGATTCAGACCCAGTTCGGAAAACGACATTGAGTTGGAACTCCGGATGGGCCTGCAAACGCGCTTGCGCGCGGCGTCCGGCTCAGACCGCTATAGGGAATAGTGCGCGTGGGTTCACGCGGCGGGATGGCTGAAGCATCGGCCGGGGGCGCCTGGCGGCGCCGCGGGAAGCTTCCGGCGCCGAACCGGCGGACGCCACAACCTGCCCGACGGAGTATATGCTCATCCGTGACCAATCACCAGCGATAACCGCCGTGACCGAAATCCGCTTCCAGCCGCTGTCCATTGCCGTGCTCACGGTGTCCGATAGCCGCGACGACAGCACCGACAAGTCCGGCCACCTGCTGGTGGAACGTCTGCAGGCAGCCGGCCACGAGCTGGCCGAGAAGGCCATCTGTCCGGATGACATCCACGAAATCCGCGCCCGGGTGGCCCGCTGGATCGCCGATGACCGGCCGCAGGTCGTGATCACCACCGGCGGCACCGGCCTGACCGGCCGCGACGGCACCCCGGAAGCGATCACGCCGCTGCTGGACAAGCTCATCCCCGGCTTCGGGGAAATGTTCCGGGTGCTGTCGTACGACGACATCGGCACCTCGACGCTGCAGTCACGGGCGATGGCCGGCGTGGCCAACGGCACCTACGTGTTCTGTCTGCCGGGGTCGTCCGGCGCCTGCCGCGACGCCTGGGACAAGCTGATCGAGAAGCAGCTTGATAGCCGCACGCGACCCTGCAATCTGGCGGAGCTGATGCCGCGGCTGGAGGAGTAGGGCGGCATTCATGCCGCCGGTGTGCCCGGAGGGCTGGCGCCATGAATGGCGCCCTACGCTCCGTGCAGAGTCACTGCCTATTTCCGCGTCGTACTGCTAATTCGGAATTGTTGAATTCATGAAGGTCAAGGAACTGATCAGGCTCGTCGAGGCGGATGGCTGGGAGCAGGTGCGCATGAGAGGCAGCCATCGCCAGTTCAAGCATCCGCGTAAAGCGGGAACGGTCACGATCGCCGGAAAACCGGGCGTTGACGTACCTTCGGGGACGGCGAACAATGTTCTGAAGCAAGCCGGTCTGAAGCAGTAGGTTGCAGCAATGAAATACATGGTCGTAGTCGAGAAGGGCCCCGCCAGTTGGGGCGCATACGTCCCGGACCTGCCCGGTTGCGTCGCCGCGGGCGACAGCCGCGACGAAGTGTTGTCACTGATTCACGAGGCCATCGAATTTCATCTCGAAGGCTTGCGGGAGGACGGCGAGGCCCCGCCCGCGCCACACTCGAGCAGCGAGTTTGTCGAAGTAACCGCGGCGTAGCCCGCCCCGTCGCCGCGGCCGGTCGGATGAATCCGACCCGACGGCCGAAGGAGCCCATGCTGTAGGGCGGAATTCATTCCGCCAGTGTGCCCGGGCCGGCCGGCGCCATGAATGGCGCCCTACGTTCAATTCGCGATCAGGCGGCCTTGTACATCTCCACCGACCGTTCGATTTCCTGACGTGCGGCTTCGTGGCCGACCCAGCCGTCGATGCGCACCCACTTGCCGTCCTCGAGATCCTTGTAGTGCTCGAAGAAATGGGCAATGCGGTCCAGCGTCAGGGCGTTGAGATCCTCGACCGTCTTGATGTGGTTGTAGGCGGGGAAAATCTTGTGATGCGGCACGGCGATCAGCTTGGCATCCTCGCCGGACTCGTCGGTCATCTTGAGCACCCCCACGGGGCGTGAGCGGATCACGCAGCCGGGCTGCAGCGGCACCGGCATCACCACCAGCACGTCCAGCGGATCGCCGTCGCCGCAGAGGGTGTCCGGCACATAGCCGTAGTTGCAGGGATAGTGCATGGGCGTGGTCAGAACGCGATCCACGAACAGGGCCCGGGTTTCCTTGTCCACTTCGTACTTGACCGGTTCGCTGTTCATCGGAATTTCGATGATCACGTTGATGTCGTCCGGCAGGTTCTGCCCGCGCGAGACTTTTTCCAGGCTCATGCTTGCTCCGTGTTGGGGTTCGAGGGCGCGCGATGATACCGCAAAACGTGCGACGGATTGGCGTTTGCCCCGGCCGCGCGCCCGGCCTACACTCGATCACAGTCATCGCTATTTCCCAGTCTACGCACCGGCTTTACCGCCGGTCGGGGGCCTTGTTGGTTGAAGGAGGAGTGCGACCGCCCACACGGGCATCGCGATAAATAATGACCTTATAAAGGAGTCGAGCATGACTGCGACGGTTCTGGTTCCGCTTTTGGGGATTGCCGGTCTGGCAATGGCCTTCTGGATGTATCGCCTGGTGCTGCGATACCCGGGAGGCGAAGGGAAGATGGCCGAGATTGCCGAGGAGATTCACACCGGCGCCATGGTGTTCATGCGCCGGGAGTACTCGATCCTCGCCATCTTCGCCACGGTGGTCACGGTGCTGCTGATCATCGGCTTCCAGAGCTGGCACACGCCGCTGGCGTTCGTGGTCGGCGCGCTGGCCTCGGGCACCGCCGGCTACATCGGCATGTACACCGCCACCCGCGCCAACGTGCGCACCACCGAGGCCGCCCGCACCCTGGGCGCGGCGCCGGCCCTGTCAGTGGCCTTTTTCGGCGGTTCCATCATGGGGCTGACCATCGCCGCCATGGGTCTGCTGGGGCTCGGCTCCCTTTACCTGTTGTTCGGGTCTGATCCGGCGCACGCCGAGGCCATCCACGGCTTCGGCATGGGGGCCTCCAGCGTGGCGCTGTTCTCGCGTGTGGGCGGCGGCATCTTCACCAAGAGCGCGGACGTAGGCGCGGACCTGGTCGGCAAGGTCGAGGCCGGCATTCCCGAGGATGACCCCCGCAACCCCGGCGTGATTGCCGACAACGTGGGCGACAACGTCGGCGACGTGGCCGGCATGGGGTCGGACATCTTCGAGTCCTACTGCGGCTCGATGATCGCCACCATCGCCATTGCCACCACGCTGACCGCCGGCGCCATCGCCGTGATGGGCCCGCGTGAACAGCTCATGTTCCTGCCGCTGGCCCTGGCCTCGGCCGGGCTGATCTGCTCGGTCATCGGCATCGGCATCGTGCACTTCTTCTCGGCCAATGCCCCGGCGCGGGCGCTGCGGTCCGGGACCATCGGCGCCACGCTGATCTTCATGCTGGCGGCATTCGCGGTGGTGACCGCCCTGGGCATCAACTGGGCGGTGTGGCTGTGCGTGGTGGTCGGCGCGTCCGCCGGCATTGTCATCGGCCTGGTCACCGAGTACTACACTGGCGGCAAACCGGTGCGCGACATCGCCGAGGGCGGCGAGACCGGGGCCGCCACGGTCATGATCCGCGGCCTGGCCGTGGGCATGGAATCGGTGGTGCTGCCGGTGCTGTCGATCGTGGCCGTGATCTTCTTCGCCAGCCTGCTGATGCCCGAGGGCGCCGGCGTCTACGGCGTGGGCATTGCCGCGGTGGGCATGCTGTCGACCGTGGGCATGACCATGGCCATCGACGCCTACGGCCCGGTGGCCGACAACGCCGGCGGCATCGCCGAGATGGCGGAACTGGGCGACGACGTGCGCGAGATCACCGACGGCCTGGACGCCGTGGGCAACACCACCGCCGCCATCGGCAAGGGCTTCGCCATCGGCGCGGCCGGTCTGGCGGCCCTGGCCATCATCGCGGCCTACATCCAGTCGGTGGCCCGGCACGTGGAAGGCTTCGACCTCACCATGAATGACCCGCTGGTGCTCATGGGCATGTTCCTGGGCGGCATCTTCCCGTTCCTGGTCAGCAGCATCTGCATGCGGGCCGTGGGTGACGCTGCCTACGAAATGATCAACGAGATCCGGCGCCAGTTCAAGGAAATCCCCGGCCTGATGGAAGGCACCGGCAAACCCGACAACGCCCGTTGCGTGGATATCGCCACCAAGGCCGCCCTGCGCCGCATGGTGCTGCCGGGCGTGCTGGCCGTGGGCTCGCCGGTAGTGGTCGGTTTCGGCCTCGGGGCGGCCGCCCTGGGCGGCATGCTCGGCGGCGCGCTGGTCAGCTGCGTGCTGCTGGCCCTGATGATGGCCAACGCCGGCGGCGCCTGGGACAACGCCAAGAAGTACGTGGAAGAGGGCCATCTCGGCGGCAAGGGGTCCGATACCCACAAGGCGGCCGTGGTGGGCGACACCGTGGGTGACCCGTTCAAGGACACCGCCGGCCCGTCCATGAACATCCTGATCAATGTCATGGCCATCGTCAGCCTGGTGATTGCACCGCTGCTGACGCACTGATCCGGCGCCCGCGTCTTTTCAGCCCCTCCCCCAGCGGGAGGGGCATACTTCTTCTCAACCCCTCTCGCTGCGAGAGGGGCGGGCTTCTTCCAAACCCTTCTCCCCGCGGGAGAGTGGCTGGGGAGAGGGCTGGTCGATTCGGGCACCGAACGATACGGCCGCTTCTGACTCCGGTGCTAAACCAACCCGCTGTCATCGCGAGAAAGCCCCGCGCCGGCGGGGCTGCCGCGGCGATCTCCTGGCCGGATCTCGCCGCAATGCAGTGCCTGCCTTAACAGGAACGTGAAAGACACCCTCAAAGGTGTCGTTCATTCGCCGCTGACCACCCTTTTGGGGCGGCGAAACAGCAGTGGTATATTCGCGGCATGAAACCCAGCCCTGTCGAAATCGAAGCGCTCCAGCTACCGGCGGAAGAGCGAGCAAAGCTGGCCCAGCGTCTTCTGGAAAGCCTGGAGTCCCTCTCGGCGCAGGAAGCCGAGAACCTGTGGATTGCAGAAGCCGCGCGGCGAGCGCGAGAAATCGACGAAGGCGTTACTCAGCTGGTTTCAGCAGATGAGCTCGAACGGCGGGTCGAAGCGCGCTTGAAGTGAATTACACGCTTCATCCCGAGGCGGCATTCGAACACGAAGAACAGGTTGCTTACTACGAAACCAGTTCACGCGGCCTTGGCCAGCGCTATCACGACGCCTTCCGTGCTGCCGTTACCCAGGCCTGTGAGCACCCGCAACGCCACAAGTTGATTGCTGCACCGGACTTGCGGCAGACCCCGATTCATGGCTTTCCCCACACCCTCATCTTTCGTGAACACGGGGATGGCATTCAGGTGCTGGCAGTCGCGCATCACCGCAGGCGGCCGGGCTACTGGGCACCGCGGCTCTAAGAAAAGCGGTAGTGGGGATGGCTCCCTCTTTTCAGCCAACCCGTCTGGCCGCTTCTGATGTCAGGCGCAATGAATTGCGGCCTACGGTGAGGTTCCGTTGATCGGTGTAGGGCCGAATTCATTCGGCCGCTTCTGATTCCGGTGCTAAACCAACCCGCCGTCATCGCGAGAAAGCCCCGCGCCGGCGGGGCTGCCGCGGCGATCTCATGGCCGGCGCACGCCGCCACACGGTGCCCGCCGAACAGCATAGCCGCGTCGCTAATCCTGCAGCACCTGCTGGATGAAGATTCGTGCCGACACGATTCGGGTACCGGCATATCGTTCCAGCGCCACCAGGTCACCCAGATCGCTGCTGACCAGATAGTCGGCCGAGCCGGCTTCCGCGATTGCCAGAATCCGGTTGTCGTCGGGATCGGGGCTGGCCGAAACGGTGTGCGGTTTCGCGATCAGCGTCGCATTGGCCCGGATCAGGTTCACCATGCGCCCGGCCTCGGCCGGTGCAATGCGTGCACGCAGCCGCGGATATCGGGTCGCGGCAGTCAGTTCAGCCAGTTGCGCGTCGCTGGTCAGCAACTCGAATCGGCCCTGCCGCCAGGCCTGATAGATTCTGAAAGGCGGCGAATGCGCGGCAATCAAAGTCGATAGCAGGATATTCGTATCCAGGACTACCCGCACGCCGCGGCCCTCGGGTCAGCGCCTGGCCAGCCGGGCAAAGCGGACGGCTTCCTCGCTGAGCCGGTCTATCTCCTCGTCATCAAGGTCCGAGAAACGGTCCCGGAAGTCCTCCGTGGTCCGGTCCAGGACACGCCAGCGCACCGCCTCCTCGACGAAGCGGGACAGATCGCCTTTTTTGTAACCCCGTTCGGCCAGGAAGCTGCGCACCTGCCTGTCGGCCTCGTCCGATACCTTTAGGTGCCAGCGTGTTTGCTCGCTCATCGATGAACTGCGCGTCTGTGTGTCTAAGCGAACATTAAGATCACGCCCGGACTGCCGCAAGCGGTGAACCTGCCTGACACGATGCGTTAGTCAAACCGGCTCCGGTTCGCCATGCATGGCAATACTGAAGCTTGGGCGTGAGCGGCAAGGGATGAAAACATCGCGGGCCGGCACGTCAGCTAGTGCTCTTACACGTACGGCAATCGTTGCAGCGTTACGGCACGCAACCATAAGATGTCCAATAAACAAGTATCCGTGTTCCAGAGTGAGAGCAGACAACCCGCCCGGGCCCGGCAAGCAGAAATCTGCAGTCAGTCCGGCCCGCCCCCGTCGCGAGATTATCGAACGTCGCATCAAGGCGCGCGTCGCCAATATTCCGAACAACGTGCACCTGGTGGACGAGTTGCTTGCCGACCGGCGGGCCGCACTGAACAGGGAGCTGGTTTGATTGTGGTGTTGGATGCCTCCAGACCTACACCCACCTGCACCCACGTGTTGAGGATCATGGAAGCGCTCGCCAGCGCGTGAGGTCATAACGGCCTCGATTTCCTGTTCATCCAGATAGAGTGCCGAGCGCGCCATGACCAACGACAACCACTGGATGACCCTCGCCCTGGAACAGGCCCGCGCGGCGCAGGCCGAGGACGAAGTCCCCGTCGGCGCCGTCATCGTCCGGGATGACAAACTGATTGCAACCGGCCGCAACGGCCCCGTCGGCACCTGCGACCCCACCGCACACGCTGAAATCGCCGCCCTCCGCGCAGCCGGCCGGGCACTCGACAACTACCGCCTGCCCGGCTGCACCCTCTACGTCACCCTGGAGCCCTGCCAGATGTGCGCCGGCGCCATCGTCCATGCGCGCATCGAGCGGCTGGTGTTCGGCGCGGACGATCCCCGGGCCGGCGCCGTGCACTCCGTGGCCGCCGCGCTGGACGCCGCCTGGCTGAACCACCGCACTACCTGGACGGGTGGCGTACGTGCCGGGGAAAGCAGCGGATTGTTACAGGCGTTTTTCCGCCAGCGGCGCGCGCGCCGGCCGGCCGGGACCCCCTAAGGGTTGCGCGGATGCGCGGATTCGCCGCGCTGTCATCGCGTTATCGCACACTGTTGAAGTCACCCGCCCCCGGCGGGCGCCGACCATATCGCGGCACCCGCGAACAACCCCCCAAATGGATTTCCCGCTTTCCCGACGTGCTTTCTGGCGCCTGCCTGCTGGTAACCTTTTGTACAAGCGAGAGTTTTTCACACCGTTCGAAAGGCGGAAATAATTTGGCCACAAACGCTATGACGCGCTTCAATCCCCCGCCCGAGGCCACCGCGCGCCCCGTGTTGAGCAAGTTGGCGTTCAGTGGTAAATAAAACCCAAGAAGGGTTTGACTCGCGTAAAAAGCCGTGCGTATATTGCTGCTACGCGAGATTCGCGAAGGGTCCCCATTCCGGGGGGCGTACTGTTTGGACCTTAGGGAGAACAGCCCGATGAGAAGTACTCAGTTCAGGTCATCCGAGCAAGGATGGCTTCGAGCTGCAGCCGCTCGCATGCTTATCGCCACAGCGGCGGTAGGTCTGATTGCAGGCTGTGGCGGTGACGACAACGAACGGAACACGACAGGGGGCTCGAGCAACGAAATCGGCAACCCGGTCGGCAACATTTCCGGCCGTATCGTTTCCACAAACGGCGTTGGGGTTGGTGACACCACCATCACCATCGGCAGCAAATCCACCACCACCGACGACTCCGGTAGCTGGGAGATCGAAGACGTTCGCGTGACGGGCACGTTGCAGGACGGCACGAACCCGGCGCTGTCCGTAGCCATCGAGCCGCCGGACGGTTTCCTGGGCGCCACCGTTCAGGTCACCGCGCTGGCCTCCGACGATTGCTCCAGCCAGGACGGCAACGCCCCGGGTGGCGACGAAAACCCGGTTTGCACCTTCGTTGACGGGTTCAGCGTAGGCACCGGCCCCGTGCCGCTGCCGGCCCTGAGCACCACCGTTCGCGGCGTGCTTCGTGACGCTGATACCGGTGGTTTCGTGCCCGAGGGCACCACCCTGACGGCGGACTTCCGTGCCGTGGTTGCCGACCAGCTCGCGCTGATCGGTCCGGGCCTGGTCGCCGCCTACGGTGCCGGCCCGACCCCGGTTGCCGAAGTCGGTACCGACGGTGCGTTCGAGTTCACCGGCGTGGCTGATGATGCCTGCTACGAGCTGGCAGCCGCCGGCTTCCAGCTGATGTATCAGAACGGTAATGAAGTGGCTCAGTGCAATATCGGTCAGGTCGGCGCGGGAACGGTCACGTTCACCACGCTGGCGTCCGAGGGCGATGCCACCATCGAGCTGTCCAGCCTCATCGCGACCACCAACACCAACAACGACGGCGTGGCGCCTTTCGTGCGCACCGTGTCGGGTGTGACGGTCGAGAACGTGGCGCGCGGTACCCTGCAGAGCGGCCTCGACGGCACGCAGGGCATCAGCGTGACCCTGAGCGAGCCGCTTGTGGGCCCGCTGACGGCTGGTGATATCCAGGTGCGCATTGGCGCGCCGCCGAACGTCACGCCCGTGCCGTTCGACCTGACCAGTTCGTCTGCCAATGGCTTCACGGTGGAAACCGCCGATCCCATTCCGGCGGGCACGGAGTTCGCCATTCGGATCAGCACGCTCGAGGCGATTGATCTGGCGGGCAATCCGTTGACCACTTGTGACATGAGCGGAGGCTGCCCGGCAACCAACGATCAGGACCCGGTCGACTTTGATGTGCTCGACGGCAACTTCCTGGTGCTGAACCTGCAGACCTTCGATCCGGTCAATGAGAATGCTGACGCCGTTGCGCTGATGCAGATCAACGACCAGACCGACATGGATGCGACCGCGCCGTTCCAGTCGTCCTCGGCGTTCCTGGATACGGTGGGCGACCTTGGTGACATCAACGACGCGCAGGACCAGGACAACAATCCTGTGATGGTCGGCAGCGGTCCGCTGAACGGCCAGGTTCGTGCGCTGAACTTCGATCCCATGGTGGCGGCTGGTCAGTTTGATCCGCTTGCCGACCTCTTCGCCTCGGCCATTCCGGGCGGTGCTGTGGGTGACGTGGCAACCGACATCGCACGTGTACGTGTAACCCTGCCGGCAGACAACGTGCCCGAAGACCTCGTGGTCTGGGTGCAGCGCGGCAACAACGTGCGTGATGCCCTGGTGTTCCCGCAGGCCCCGGCCGAGAATGTCGGTCAGGTTTGTGACAACCCGCCGACATGCACGACGTTCAACCTCGTGACCACCACGGGTTCGTCGAGCAGCCAGGTGGCTGTCAGCGATCTGGGCGACGGCTACCGCCGCTACATCATTCAGCCGAACGGCGCTACCGAGTTCGACCTGTTCATCACCGGTACGCGCGACGTGTTCACCCCCGGTGCTGGCGACCTGCTCGAGCCGGGCGACCATGTGGTCGTGGCATCTCGTGCGGACGACGGCCTGCTCGGCGGCATTGCCCAAGCTGAACTGGGCGACAACGTCGTACCGACCACTGGCCTGCAGATTGGCGGCGCCAGTCTTCCGGCAATGCTGAGCGGTGCCAACCTCTCGGCGGGCGGCGCGATCAGCGTGGCCGACAGCGACCGTCACACCGTGCTGTACCCGGTGACGCCGCAGGCCCTGGACAGTGTCGATGCCGGCAACAACGGCTTTGACGCGGATAACCTGCAGGGTGAAATCAGCAGTGCCGAGTATCCCGGCAACCCGGATGCAGGCGCAGTTGCTGATTTCAACGCCATTGGCGGCGTGCAAGCGATTGACGGAAATCTGTCCGCCGTCGCTGACGCGACCTCGATGGGCGTCTTCGGTACCGATGGTTTCGTCAACGACCTCGACCGTATCCTCGGCGTGAACTTCACCGAATCGGTGGCGCTGACTGATACCGCGCCGAGCTACGACGGTAACGCTGTGCTGGGTAACTACCTGGCCGTGCCGAACGCGCTTGACGAAGATCAGGCTCAGACCCCGGGTACGGGCAACATCCTGCAGCTTGTCCGCTTTGACGTGGACAACATCCTGACGCTGGAAGCCGATAGCCGTAATGCTATCGACGTGGCAGCCCAGGATCTGGATATGCCGACCACCATCGACTTCACCAATGCGGTGCAGGATCTGGAAGACCCGGCAAACGTGGCCGGTCCGGATGCCAACGCCCGCGTGGTGCCGGTGGATATCAACCCGCCGCTGATGACCCGTGCCTTCTACGACGGTTCGAACTTCGTGTTCGAATTCCATGAGCCGATCAACGGCAATGGCACGATTCATCTGCTGCAGTGTGCTCCCGGCGTCGGCGAGATTGATGTCAATGGCGCCCTGACCGCGGGCATGAATCCGGCAACGCTGACGGAGAACGACACCCGTCTGACGGTGCCGGTTTCCTACCTGAACGGGCTCGGTGGTGCTATTAACGACATCAACACCTGCTTCCCTGGCCCGAGCTACGAGGAAGATGCCTACAGTGAGGCCAACCTGGCCGGCGCCACCGACCTGCCTGCGGGCGCGGTTGACCTGGAGCCGTCCCATGGTCTTATTGCCTACCAGTCCGTGGCGGACACCGCTCAGGGTGTTGGCGTTACCTGGGCTGACTGGCAAGCTGCCGCTTCGGCAGACCTTGGCATTCATCACTCGTTCTTCGCGGGTGCCAATGTTGTCGGTCCGTTCATGATCACCGCCTCCGAGTGCGGTGTGGACTTTGCCGACGGTCTGGCCATCGGTGAAGACTTCCAGTGCGACATCGAGTTCAACCATCCGGTTGCGCTGTGTGATGCCAATGCCGGTCAGGGGGGCAGCGAGTCGATCTACGAACAGCAGTTCCCCGGCAGTGCTGTCGCCGGTGCTGCGAATCTGAACAATTTCTGTGACGGTACTGACTTGCTTGTCGAGCAGAACCTGATTGATCTTGTTCTGTCGATCGGCGATGTCATTCCGAACGGTAATCTGGACGTGGTTGGTGTCGTGGCCCGTAACGGCGACGGCAACAACGTGCTCAACCCTGCTGGTGGTGGCGGTGACGCCGCGCTGATGGGGAACAGCATTCGCACCGTGACGATTACCTTCGAAGTGGCCGGGGTGGCCGTGGCAACTGATGATGAGATTACGCTTCAGGATATTGGCGTAAATCAGGAAGCTCTGATCTTCAGTGCCTTCGTGCCCAACATCACTTCTGCCATCGATATGGAAGCCTTCGACATGCAGAAGGACGATTCCTTCATCGCGCCGTAAGGCGATGTAGAACGCTAGTAAAATTGTCTAGCCTTGAGGGGCCCCGGTTCGGGGCCCCTTTTTTGTGGATAACCAATAATCGATTGACTGTGACGGCGCTTATCGGCCGGGCGGAACCGGGACCGGGGTGTCGCCTGCGGCAGCTTCACGACGGGTTGGTTGTCGTTGTCACCGGACGAATGGCCGCGGTAACGGTCCGAATGGACACCGCCACGTGGTTCGGGATGCTGTGCAGGCTGCCGTATCAATGCCGCGCCATTCGGCCTCGTGTTGGCGCCGGAGCCGACCCACCTCACTAAACACGCCATCGAAAACGGCGCCATGAATCATGACGCTGTTCATCGAACATGGTGATCCCGGCGCCGGGCAGGCATGGCAGCGGATCGTCAACCATCCTGCTTGGCAGGGTGACTGCTCGCGCACGGGCTGCCGACGGCACGCCCTGCACCAGAGGCTACCTGTAAGGGGCCCGTGATCGGGCCGGCCGCTCCGATTGAAGTTGCTGGTAGAAACCGCGGCCTGGACCGGATGCCCGTGCCGCCGTGGCCCGGCTACACCGCGTGGTGCGATTGTGGTGGGCCCGGAGGGGGCCGGTGCGTTACATACGTCATGCCGGGCGAATGCCGCCCGCCTGGTTTCCGACTGTCCGGCGCGCTACCGCCCCAGCCGATGCATGCGCTCGCGGGTGAAAACGCAGATCACGCCGCCGGAATTCCAAACCACCTGATGGTGAGCATCGCAGTAAGCAGCCGCCACATTGAGCATGACCTGGTTATTAACCGCCGCCGGCGGCTTGAAGTAGGCCAGTTCACCGGGCTTGCACTGGCTGGCCTCGTCGTCGCTGGTGAACAGGCATAGCTTGCTCTGATCGACCCACAGCGTTCGCAGCGGATGGCGTTCCTGGTAGACAAGCGCCACCGCGCCGATGAATACCGCGGCCAGCAGGATGATGGTGAGTGCTCGGCGCATGGCGAATCTCCCGTTCGTCATGTGGAAACGGCCCCGGCCGGGCGAACCGGCCAGAGGATGGGCCACGTCGGCGCTACTTCATCAGGTGCATGCGCTTGCGGGTGAACACACAGAGAACGCCGCCTTCATTGGTGACGATTTCGTGGCCGATATTGCAGTAGGCGGCCGCGACATTCAGGACGGTCTGGCCACCGGCGGCCTGGGCCGGCTTGAAGTAGGCAAGCTCACCCTCCTTGCACTTGGTGGCGTCATCATCGCTGGAAAACAGGCAGAGCTGGCCCTGGTCGACGCCGACCAGGCCAACGCCCTCACAGCCGGCAAGGAGCAGGGCGGCAAGGCCGATGGATAGCGTTCTGAGCATGAAGGTCCCCTTGTTGGTGCGTTGGCTGCCGGTAGTCGAGCCCGAGGGCCGGTAAGCCGACGTAATGATGATACTTCGCGCCGGCGAGGTTTGAATAGTAAGGACGCGATCCATCGTTGGCACGCGCCAACTCTCGCGCAGCAGGCCCACCCAACGCCGACGTGCGCGGTTCGCCTCGCACGGATTCGGGTTGTCCGGTCAACCCCGGCCGAACCGTGAAGGACTTGAGTTCCGTTATCGGATAACGCCTGTTAGTCAAGGCTGAGTGACCACGAGGGGGAAACTGCCGCTCAATGGACGGCCGGAACTGCTTGCGTATGTCAGGAAAAAGTGATAATTATCCCAACTACAAGGTAGCACCGGCTCATGTCAATGGCGCTGGTGATGGGGTTAAGTGGTGTTAACGCTTAAGGGGACCGGGTATGTCGAATTCAAATTCTCTCGCGGCTCGCAGTAATTACGCAGCCTTCCTGCCAACCACGGCGGCGGCCACGGCCGTCCTGATTGCAGCCCTTGGCCTGGGATCGGCGCTTGCACCTGGCGGAGCAAACGCCTTCGAATGTGCGAACGCTGGTGCTGCCGCCAATACCGGCGACGATAACGGCAACCCGAACAATACCGCCTGCGGTCAGGACGCCGAGGCGGTGGGCGTGTCGGGTTCCACCGCGGTCGGATTTTCGGCGCTGGCCGATGGCCAGAATGCAACCGCGACCGGCGTGTTTTCCGATGCCGGCGGTGCTGCGTCAACCGCCACCGGCGCCGGCGCCAATGCAGCCGGTGCGGCAAGTACCGCCACCGGCAACAATGCCTCGGCGAGCGAGGTCAATGCGACGGCGACGGGAGTCAGCGCGACTGCGGCAGGCGTGAGCAGCACGGCGACTGGCGTGCTCGCCAATGCGGCGGCTGATCAAAGCACCGCTACTGGTGTGCAGGCGCAGGCCACGGGCACCAACGGCACCGCCACCGGCGCGGCGGCAAACGCCGAGGGCGAGGCCAGTACGGCCACCGGCACGAATGCGGCCGCCATCGGCGACAACAGCTCGGCAACCGGCGTGGGGGCGACCGCCGACGGCGCCAATTCGACGGCGATTGGCAACAGCGCCAATTCCGCCGGGGGTGGCTCGATTGCCATTGGCGGCGACAACGACGCCAGCGGCGGCGGCGCCCAGGCGGATGGCGAGAACTCCATCGCACTTGGTGATAATTCCAGCGCCCAGTCGGATGGTGCGATCTCCATCGGTGCCGGCTCGTCGGCCAACGGATCCACCGCTGTGGGCACCAATTCCACCGCCAACGGGGCCAATACGGCCGCGTTTGGCGCCGAGGCCGACGCCACCGGCGATAACAATACGGCGCTGGGGGAAGGCAGTGCCGCCAATGTCGGCGTGAATGCCACCGCCGTTGGCGCGCTCTCCGAGGCGTCCGGCCAGTCCAGCACGGCAACGGGTGTCACCGCTGAAGCGTCGGGTCTTCAGAGTACGGCCACGGGTGTCGGCGCGACCGCCACGATGACCAATGCGACCGCGTCCGGCGTCAATTCGCAGGCCACCGGCGTTAACAGCACCGCCAGCGGTGTGGGCGCCCAGGCGAGCGAGACCAATAGCACGGCAACCGGTACGTTGTCGGAGGCCAGCGGTATCAGCAGCACGGCAGCGGGTGTCAATTCCGAAGCCTCGGGTCTTCAGAGCACGGCCACGGGTGTTGGCGCGACGGCCACGATGACCAATGCGACCGCTTCCGGCGCCAACTCGCAGGCCACCGGCGTTAACAGCACCGCCAGCGGTGCCGGTTCGCAGGCCGCTGGGACGGGTGCAACGGCCTACGGGTCCCTCACCAATGCACAGAATGGTGCCACCGCGATCGGCGGTGACGCCGATGGCGATGGCATGGGCGCGCAGGCGACCGAAGCCGATACGGTTGCGATCGCCGACAACGCCAGCGCAAGTGCCGAGGGCGCGATTGCGATTGGTGTCGGTGCCGAGGCTTCATCTGTTAATGCGGTTGCCATTGGCCGCGGCGCGATCGCGTCGGGCTCGACCGCCGTTGGCGGCGGTGCGATGGCAACCGGCGTCGATTCCGCGGCCTTCGGTGAAAACGCGATGGCGACCGGCAATAGCGCGTCGGCCCTGGGCGAGAACAGCATAGCGTCCGGCAATTTCAGCACCGCGGTCGGCGAAGACAGCGAGGCGTCTGGGGGGCAGAGCACGGCCACCGGTCAGAACAGTGTTGCCTCGGGTAATTTCGGCACGGCCACCGGGCAGGACAGCCTGGCGTCGGGCGCGCAGAGCACGGCGACTGGCCATAATTCGCAGGCCACGGCCAACTTCGCTACGGCGACCGGTGAGGGTAGCGAAGCCTCGGGCTTGAACAGTACCGCGACCGGCGAAAGCAGCCTTGCCAATGCCGAGAACAGTACGGCTGACGGCCAGGGTAGTCAGGCGACAGGTGTCAACAGCACGGCTAATGGTCAGGGCAGTGTGGCCTCGGCCAGTGACAGCACGGCGACCGGTCAGGCGAGCATGGCGATCGGCGTTAGTGCCACGGCCACCGGTCAGACCAGCGTTGCCTCGGGCAATTTCAGCACCGCTACCGGCCAGGACAGTGAGGCTTCCGGCGGCCAGAGTACAGCGACCGGCCAGAATAGTGTCGCCTCTGGGAATTTCGGTACGGCGACGGGCCAGGACAGCCTGGCGTCGGGCTCGCAGAGCACGGCGACTGGCCACAATTCGCAGGCGACAGCCAACTTTGCCACCGCCACGGGCGAGGGGAGTGAGGCATCTGGCCTGAACAGTACCGCGACCGGCGAAAGCAGCCTTGCCAATGCCGAGAACAGCACGGCTGACGGCCAGGGCAGTCAGGCCACCGGCGCCAACAGTACCGCCAACGGTCAGGGCAGTGTTGCCTCTGCTGACGACAGCACGGCCACCGGTCAGGGCAGCGAGGCTTCCGGTGCCCAGGGCACGGCCACGGGCCAGAACAGTCTGGCTTCGGGCAACTTCAGCACCGCCACGGGACAGGGCAGCGAAGCATCGGGCGGCCAGAGCACCGCCACCGGCCAGAACAGTCTTGCCTCGGGTAATTTCGGCACCGCTACCGGGCAGGACAGCGTGGCGTCGGGCTCGCAGAGCACGGCGACTGGTCACAATGCCCAGGCTATCGGCAATTTTGCGACCGCAACCGGTGAGGGCAGTGAGGCGTCCGGGCTTAACAGTACGGCAACTGGCGAAAGCAGTCTGGCATCGGCTGAAAACAGCACGGCTAACGGCCGCCTCAGTCAGGCGATCGGTGTAAACAGTACCGCCATGGGCGATGTTAGCTTGGCATCGGGGACTAACAGCGTGGCCTTGGGTCAGGCGAGCATTGCCAATAAC